>NZ_ASRY01000289.1 GCF_000520815.1 Paenibacillus maysiensis
AGATGCGCAGTGGCACGATAGGTAACTTTTGAGTTTAGCTTATATAGACATAAAAAACTGACACCGGAGTCGTTCCAATGTCAGTTTACAGTCTTATTCATTCAGAGCCTTTTTCAAAGCCTCCATGTTGTTTTTCATAACACCAAGATAGTCGAGGTTCTTCTGCTTGTCTTCATCCGTCAGTCCTTCGAGCGGATTCAATACATCGATTTTTGCACCGATTTCAGTAGCTACGGTCTCAGCGACCTTTGGATCAACAAGGGTTTCAAAGAAAATCGTTTTAACATTATTCTCTTTGGCAAATTTGATAATACCCACCAGCTTGTCCGGTGTAGGCTCTTGCTCCGGAGATAATCCAGAAATTGGTACTTGGGTTAGACCATATTGCTTAGCCAAATAACCAAAAGCAGCATGCTGGGTAATAAAGTCTTTACGTTTTATATCTTTCAGACCTGTTTTGAACTCGGTATCCAGCTCTTTCAGCTTGGCGATGTAAGCATCAGCATTTTTCTCATAATCAGCTTTGTTTGCAGGATCGGCTTTTACCAGCCCTGCTTCAATGGACTCTACTTCCTTTTGGGCCAAGACTGGATCAAGCCATACATGAGGGTCCAGCACATGATCGTGAGCATGGCCTTCCTCTGCATGCGCTTCTCCTTCTTCCTCAGCAGTACCTTCCATCAGGTTCAGCCCTTTGCTTGCTTCAACCACAACACGCTGGTCGTTAGACGCGCTGCTCAAAGCCTGCTCTGCCCAGCCTTCCACGATACCGTTATATACAAAAACGTCGGCATCCTTCACCTGTGCCATATCTTTGGCGCTTGGCTCCCAGTCATGCGGCTCAGCACCAGCAGGAATCAGCGCGGTTACATCAGCATGATCTCCAGCGACCTGCTTTGTAAACTCATACATCGGATAAAAAGTGGTAACCACTTTCAGCTTTTTGCCGCTGTCCGTCGTTTGTGCCTGATTCGGCTCGGTTTGGGGAGTGTTGGTAGCTGCATTATCAGATTTGGCTCCGCAGCCAGACAAAATAAGTGCCAGCCCTGCAGACAATACAAATGATTTTTTGAACCATGTATTCATGTTCATAGCTCCTTTATTTGTTTGGTTTTTCAGAATACGAACTGTTTCATTCACTGGCGTGCTGCATTCTTCTGCCGGGAAGCCTGCTGCTTACCCAGCTTGCGGACCAGCTTTTGAATACAGATTCCCACGATCAGGAATAATAACAGCACCATCGCAATCGTCCCCCCTGGGGGTGTACTCAGTTCATACGAAGCAGTTAAACCCGAAAATACCCCGATCAATGCGGTCACCATAGATATCCAGATGGCTGCGGCAAAGCTCGGTGCAATTCGAATCGCCAATGCAGCCGGTAACACGATCAGTGAGGAGACAAGCAACACACCGACAATCGGCATTGCAGCGGCTACAATCATCCCTGTCAAAATGCTAAACGCAAATGAAATGGATTTGACAGGAAGGCCGTTTGTCTTCGCCGTTTCTTCATCAAAGGTAATCTGATACAAAGGACGCCGGAATACGAAAAAGAAAATACCCCCGATCACAGCCACTGCGATCATCAACATCAGCTCTGTCTGATTGACCGCCACCACTGAACCGAACAAATAAGCGGAAAAGCCTTTATTAATACTCTGATTCAGGTTCATTAAAATAACAGCCGTCGACAGGCCGCCCACCATAATAATGGCCACAGAAATCTCACTGTACGTTTTATAAGACCTGCGGACGTATTCAACGATAATCGCTCCGATTATAGCTACGATAAAACCAGTTATCGTCGGATTAATGCCCAGATAGGCGCCCGCTGCCACCCCTGCCAGCGATACATGCGATAGCATGTCCGCCATCAGAGCCTGGCGCCGCAGCATCAGGTACACTCCAAGCACCGAGGCCAGCAGTGCAATTACCCCACCGGCACAAAATGCCCGCTGCATGAAGTCGTAGTGCAGCATTTCCATCCGCCATCTTCCTTCCTCTCAAGCTCAATAATACGATCCAGATAATGTTGCACTTCCGATAGTCCATGGGTAACCATGACTACGGTTCTTCCATATTCCTTAACCTGCTGATTCATCAGATCGTAGAAGTGATGGCGGCTTTCCTGATCCATCCCGGTCGTGGGCTCATCCAAAATGAGCAAATCCGATTCCTGAGCGAGCGCTCGTGCCACACAAATGCGCTGCTTCTGTCCACCGGACAGCTCGCCGATTTTACGATGACGTAAATCCCACATACCTACCTGACGAAGCGCCTGCTCTGTCAAATCATGATCCTCGGGCCGCATACGGCGCAACCACGAGCCATGAGTGTATCTTCCTGAACGGACAAATTCCAGAATGGTACTTGGAAATCCGCCATTAAAAGCAGCAATTTGCTGCGATACGAATCCGACAACGAGCTTCTTACCCTCACCTGTACGGTCGGACATAAACACCTTGCCCTTCCAAGGTTGAAGCAAACCGAGCAACAACTTGAGCATTGTCGATTTGGAAGCCCCATTCGGCCCGGTAATGGCCACAAATTCGCCAGAAAAAATTTCAACATTGGCATCCACCAGATTAGGAACGTCCCCGTAGCCAAATGTAACTTGTTCCAGTGAGGCTAATAACATGACGCAGATCTTCCTTTCCTTTAAAAAGCCTGGAGCCATCTGAACGATTTACCTCCGCGCAGATTCTCCAGGTCGTTTATTCTCATGAAACTATCTACCGTAATTATTACGATTAGATAATAAAAAAACAAGCGTTGATAAACGTAACCTTTACGCATTAGCAAGTTTAACAGTTTAGGAAAGGTTCGTCAATGTTTTGCAGGTCTTTTGCTCGTTTACTAATATTTTCGGCCTTTTCTACAGTACCGATCTGAGTCTGAATGGGCTCCACTTGTTCACGGATGCTGCTTACCGTCTTTTCCACACAGTTCTCAACCCGGAAAATACGTCCAATATCAGTATATCCTGATATACGTCTCCTAATGTGGAGCCCGGTTTGTTTGATAATTCCTGCACATAAGTCGCCACGCCCTGTTTGGCAAGCTCCTCACAGGAGCCGAGATTTTTGTCGTTAAAGGCACTCTTCCAGCCAGGTGAGCGTGGGATTTATGTTTTGACGGATAAATGCCGCTCGTTCCTGACGTCATGAACCAGTCAATGGTTTTCGGCCATTTCCAGCTTTCTCAACCGTTCTTCGATCTCGGAAGCAGAGAAATTTTCGCCCATAACAACCGCTACATCGTTCACCTGCTTTTGCGGACGAATCGGAATGATTTCCAACTCCCGGTAGGCAAACTGGAACATCATCTGACCCTCTGATTCCAGAAAACGCACAATTCCTTTGGCTCGGTAAATTTCAGCAGGCAAACTGCGGAACAACTGTTCAAACTCGGAGCGTGGCACAGGTTGTCCAAAGAAATGCGTATGAACAACTACATGGTCGTAGGAATGATAATGCTCCCCATGTTCGTGGTCATGTTCGTGGTTATGATCGTGCTCATGGTGATGGTCTGCATGGTCATCATGAGCGTGAGCGTGCAGATGATTTTCCAAATGATGATGATCATTTCTGCTATCGGCTGTGGACTCCTTTTGCCGCAATGCGTCCATACGATCCTCTCCCTGAATGGAGAAAAAAGTATCCGCGTCCACGTCGCTCCGTTGCGTGCTCACCGTCAGCGCATACGGATTTAATTCTTTTACGAGGGCCTGTGTCTTCTGCAACTCCCCCGCAGCCAATAAATCGGTCTTGTTAATAATCAGCTTGGAAGCGCATCGAAGCTGATCCTGCATCAAGCGATGTGACTTGCTTCTCTCGTTGCCCGAGGCAAAATCCAGAAATTGACGCGCATCCACCACCGTAATAACGGATTGTAAAATCATTGAGGAATAGATGGAGGCATCTGTCACCGCATCTACAATTTCCAGCGGATTGGCCACTCCGGTACATTCAACGATAATCACGTCCGGCTTATATTCCTCGGCAAGATTCATCAGCTCCACGCCTAAATCTCCGCGAATGGTACAGCATATGCAACCACTAAGCATTTCCTTCATGGGAGCCTGACCGTTCACCAAACTGCCGTCCAAATTAACATCACCCAACTCATTCATCAAAATAGCCGGCTTGAGCCCCTGCCCTTTATAATAAGCCAGCGCATGCTGAAGAAGAGTTGTTTTACCGCTGCCCAGAAATCCGGATAAAACAACAATCGGTATCATAAAATCCTCCTTGTCTTTACAACGTTTTAATAAGGATCGTACCGTAAAAATTTCCTTCTTGCAATCGTTTAGTGATATTTAATAATAATAATTACGATTAATGAGCATAAATATATATGAATACGTTCGGATTTGTCAATATAGGGGGTGATTCAAGCACGATTCAGCGGTCATGTTTGTCCCATTGCAGGCATAGGATGTAGACAAGAACCCTTATTCCCAAGGAGACGTAGAATGAAAAACAGTACGCTGTTGAAGATGCTGCCTTTTATGATTCCGTTTGCCTTTCTCATCCCTGTGCTTGTTACGCTATCTCCCCGGTGGATTCGTTCGTTAGATACGAGTCAGCTACAGCCGTTAAAAACGGTATTTATGGGCATCTTTCTGGAAGCTGTCCCGTTTCTCCTTATCGGCGTGCTCGTCTCATCCCTTTTGCAATGGCTCGTACCGGAAACATGGATTCGCAAAATAGCGCCTGCGCATCCTGTGCCGGGTGTCCTGCTGGCCTCCTTGCTGGGTCTACTGTTTCCCATCTGTGAATGCGGCATGATCCCTGTCGTTCGCCAATTGATGCTCAAGGGAATGCCTGCCTATATGGGCATCACCTTTATTTTAAGCGGGCCGATGATCAATCCTGTGGTGATGGCTGCGACGATGATGGCGTTTCCTTCCCATCCCGAGGTCACTGCCGTTCGAATGGGGCTGGCCTTTGTCGTTTCTGCAATCATCGGGCTGATCGTGTATGCCTTTGTGCGTGTGCATCCGCTCAAACGGTCGTTGCTCTCTTTTAACCAGCAAAAGCAGAGCAACCAGACTCATCGGCATAATCGCACATGGCGGGGCTTTTTTGTACATGCTGGCGACGAATTTTTGGACATGAGCAAATATCTCATTATCGGTGCGTTGCTGACAGCCTGCATCCAGACCTTCATCCCGCGTGATGAAATGCTTTCGTTAAGTGGTGGAACGGCTGGCTCGTACGCCTTTATGATGGGCTTTGCCTACGTCCTGTCGCTATGCTCCACCTCCGATGCCTTCGTCGCTACTGCTTTTTCGCATACCTTTACACTGGGTCCGCTGGCATCCTTTCTTGTACTCGGCCCAATGCTGGATTTCAAAGGCACGCTCATGCTGTTAAGCACCTTCCGCACCAAATTTGTCGCCGTCCTGTGCTTGCTTATTGTTTCGCTTGTCCTGGTGGGCTCTATAGCTGCTGAATGGTTATTGGGGAGGTGATTACGAACGTGAATTCAACCTTTAGCATCCGCTGGCAGTATGGCATGCGCTCCTTGCTCATGATTGGATTGGCTGTGTATATCATCACATTGAGTCAATCGAATTCCCTTCATTACTACTTGGCTCCGCAAATGCAAAAGCTGCTCCTGCTCTGCCCCGTACCCCTGCTGTTTATCGCCTTGGCTATGGCGTGGCACGGCATAGCCGGGAAGCAGGAAGGCGAGGATTTATGTGATTGTGAGCATCCGTTGCCTCAAAGCTGGGTAAAAAAAACACTTGTATACGGAATGCTGCTCATTCCGCTGCTATTCGGTTCTCTGCTGCCCAATCAGGCGCTCGGCAGTGACATGGCGGCCAAAAAAGGCATGTCCTTCACGTATCCCAACCCGGAGATCCGACGCAAAACAGATATACAGACCACGAAAGCACCGGAAGTCTCCATGTTATCAACCGTATCTTCTACTCCAGCTTCACTCCCTTCAGGGGGAAAATGGAGTCAGGAAACGCTGGATAAGCTGTTCGTTCCACCTGATAAATACAACGTAGAATTTGCCGAGCTGGCGAAACGTCTGTACCAGCAGCCGACCATACAGATCAAACCGGAGATTTTTTCCGAAACCATTGGAGCCATCGAATTGTATAAGCACGCTTTTGAAGGAAAAAAAGTGCAGGTGACTGGCTTTGTCTATAAAGACGGCAGCCTGCCGGGCAATGGTCTGTTTGCGGTAGGAAGATTCCTCGTTATGTGCTGTACTGCCGATGCCATGCCTTTCGGGATCATCATCCAATCCAAGAAGGCACCGTCCTTTGACAAGGATACGTGGGTGACTATTGAAGGAACATTACACGCCACACAAAAAGACAATGTACCCGTACTCGAAATTCGATCCGAGAAAATAACCGCTGTCGCGCAGCCGGAATCCCCCTATGTTTATACTCAGGCCGACTCGGTAGCCACCTTTGATCGCTTGAATGCAGCACACTAAACTTATTAAGGAGGAAGAATGATGAACAAAGTTCCTGTGATTTTAATCAGTGGTTTTCTTGGAAGCGGCAAAACAACACTGCTTCTGCGCCTGTTGGCACATACCCGCCAAATTCCCCTTCGTGCTGCTGTTTTAATGAACGAAATGGGTGAATACGATGTAGATGGTTCCATTATTTCTAAAGAAATGCCTGACGTATCGGTCGAGGGACTACTGGAAGGCTGCATTTGTTGCAGCAAAAGAAATGAACTGGCAGGCGCTCTGCACACCCTGCTCAGTCAGGAGCCGGATCTGATCTTCATGGAAACCACCGGGGTAGCCAACCCTGAGCAAGTGCTGGAAGAGCTTCGCTCCCCGCTGCTGGCAGATCGGCTGTATCTGGTTCACAGCATCAGTGTTGTGGATGCTGAGCTGTTCCATGAATACAACAGCCGCTTTACGGCTGATAAGGAGCTGGTTCGGACCCTGCACGGACAGCTGTGCACCGCAGACTTCATTGTGGTGAACAAGACGGATGTCGCAAGTAGCCGTGAAGTGACGAAGGTCGTCAAAAGCATCCGCAAGCTCAACGATACGGCCAAGCTGCAAACCGCTGAATATAGCCGGGTTGACCTTGAACCACTGCTAGAGCCTGTTCTGGCCTCCGTATCCGTTGCCGCAAAACCTGTACAGGTAACTCAACCCACATCAGCACAGGCGCAGCGAACCGATGCAGCCGCAGCGTCCGTCCCTGTTTCCTCCAAAAGTATCGGACGACCTGGCAGTATCTCCAGAAGTACGGTATTCAAAGTCATTTCTGCGCACAGTCATAGCCCTAACCACGATGCCAACCAGCCCCATTCGTTTTCCCGTCTGGAGAGCTTAACGCTGCATCAATATTCTCCACAGCCACTTGAAAAGCAACGATTGGAAAGCTTCCTGACCGGGCTCGGTTCCTCGCTGCTTCGGGCGAAAGGCTATTGCGTGCTTCCGCACGAAGGTACGATGCTTTTGCAATTTTCAGGCAGCCACCTGGAGTGGCAGCCCACCGCGCTCCCCGTGAGTCAGGGGTATGTCACGCTCATTGGAGAGCAGCTCGACAAAGCAGCCATTGCCGACCAATGGGAGCAGTGCTTTATTTCGCTTTAATCGGCACATCCGCTTTGATATAAAAGAAGAACCCTCCACTTCTGTCGGGGGGTTCACTCATTAAGACTTCTTACGTAATTAATCCGTACAACGGTCACAATAACCATGAATCTCATCCAAAACACCAATATCCACTAAGAGTCTTCAATTTCGATTGTGTAAAATGATTTGTTGTTCTCATTTGCGTATGTAACTATCTGCAGATAATAAAAAAGCGATGTTCACGAATTATTTGTATAATCCGCGAACATAACGCTCGTCTTGTTTTAAAGGTTATATTTTTTGTTAAAGCGATCCACACGTCCACCGATATCCACGTTTCTTTGTTTACCAGTGAAGAACGGGTGAGAAGCGGAGCTGGTATCTACACGGATAACCGGGTATGTGTTGCCGTCTTCCCATTCCATCGTTTCTTGGGAATACTTAGTGGAAGCACTCAGGAAAGAGAATCCACAGCTAGGGTCCAAAAAGATAACTTTGTTCAATGTTGGATGAAGATCTTTTTTCATATTATTTCACCTAAGCTTTCATATTATTTTATTGGTTCAAACTCATACGTACTGGCGCAATACTCCATCAGTTGGCAAAAGGAACGATTATGCCCCAGAAAAAAAGACGACAGATCGTAACGGTTGCGCTCAGGTTCGTAAACGACAAGCAAACGATGCCGTATATATCGCATCGCCCATTGCACGAACGCCCCCGATCTTTCGTCAGCCTTCATCGTTATATAAGCATATAGTGAATGGTCCTCCGGCTCGTCCCAAATGCTGACACCAGCACAGGAGAACTCGGTAGCCACGTGCTTTCGATTCAAAAGGCAAAGCGTACCATGCAGCTCGGCATCTATCGTACAGCCATGAAAAAAGGCTGTTTGCTTAGGTGCAAGCTTTATCTTTGGACGCTCTATCCACTGGACTAATTCAAGTTTTCGCCGGTTCCATAACGCAGGCTTTTGCAAACTTAACACGATTTCTTCAACATGAAGTGGAGAGACCATGCCATGGCTCCTTTCATGAAGCCCTATATTCAGTAGAATTCAGGCTCCCTTCAGGATGCAAAACAATTCAGGTTGCTATGTAGCAAGCCCCAAATTATCTAGTTTCACGATGGATCGTATACTTTTTCAGACGCGGAGAGTATTTTTTCATTTCAAGACGCTCCGGATGATTTCTTTTGTTCTTGGTTGTTGTATAATTGCGATCACCAGATTCGGTGCATGCCAAGGTAACAATTACGCGCATTTCTCTTCCTCCTTAAATGGAATACATGGTATTCAATTACAATAGTAATTTTTACGGTTAGTTCCATTCTATAATTCAGGGTGCTCTTTGTCAACCTTTGACTGACGGTTTATCGCTTCTTCTACTGTATTCCAGCGATTACAGTACTGTGCCAGCTTCGGATGAAGTTCCAATGGTTCGGTCGAAAGCACCAATCTGACGTTTCTGATCCATTCATCGAACGATGCATAGGATGCGCACAAATTTGCAGTTTCAGGATTCATATACAGAAAAAGCGGGGGAGGATATTTTTCCGCCAGAAAACGGATTGCTGCTTCAATCGGCGTATACTTTTTGCGTTTACCTTCCCAGCTCTCGATTACAACAGCGCTCAAAGCCTGCTCCCGCTGCCACTCCCCAAGGTCGTCCACCCGCTTGTAATATGAGCGAACCGGCTGCTTCCACATTCTCCTAACTGTTTCCTCATGTAACGGGTATAGTACCAGCTTTTTAAAGGATAGCGTAGCTCCCGTTTTGGCAAAAATCTCCAGTTCCCTGACTGTAATCTGCTCAAACGTATCATAATAGATCATAGTCCCTTTATGCGTCTCGACTGGAGGCTCATAGCCATAGGGTACATATTGAAGGTTTCTTGTCATGCCGGACACTCCATCCTTCCGTAGATGAACTTTTCCTTCTATATTATACCCTTGTTTTGACATGAGTTTGCATAAAATGTTTATCCTTGCTGGGCAGCAGTCGTATTGCGGCGTGGGCCCCGGCGAAACTGCAAAGCGTAAAGTCCCATGGTTGCGAGCGCAATCAGCGCAAGAACTGTAAATATATTGCTAAAGTTGAACACCTGCACGTTGGATACGACAGGATTCAGGTGAAAGGTAGACGAGCTATCTAGCGTTTTACCCAAAATACTGGTCGTCACTGCACCGGAAATAAAATTCAGCAGAGACAGCAGCCCCATTCCAACACCAATCTGATCCCTCGACAAGGTACGGGAAATCGTATTAGACATGGCAATCTGCATAAAGGTTTGACCTACGTTTCCGAAAATGAGTAAAAATAAAATGAGATACGGAGACGCGCCCACAAAGGTAGACAAGCTGATAAAGCAGATAAACATAAACGTAATTGCCGTGTAGACTAGAAATGAATTTCCTTTGCTATCGGCCAAACGCCCACCGCTTTTACCAAGCAACGCCGACGCAATGGCCGCCGGAAACATAATCAATCCAATCGTTGCAGGCGTAAGCTGATTGAGACTGTTCAGAAACTGCGGCGCCAGGTACGGCAGTCCAAAGCTGACCCCTGCTCCCAAAAAGGCGATAAGCAATCCGTAAGAATATTGCTTGTTGCGGAACAGCTTGGGCTGAATGAATGGATCTTTAGCGGTGGCGATCCTCCATATAAACAGAGCAAACAGCACAATACCGACCAGAAAAAATATAATACTGCTTTGCGAAATGGAAAGCAGTAAGAAGGCTACTGTTCCGCCCAGCAGCAATCCACCCAGAAAATCAAATTTCTGATTTTCTCCCCGCTGGTCGTCCAAATATTTGCGAAAAAACGGCAAGGCGATAAGCGGCAGCATGGAAATAAGGAACAAAAAGCGCCAACTTGCAAAGCCTGTAATCAAACCGGATATAATCGGAGCCAGTGCCGTACCCAGGGCCAAGCCAATTGCTGTAACGCCCAAGGCGCGTCCTCTTTTTTCAGCAGAGAAATAACGGACAGGAACGATCATAGCCGTTGCCGGGATGACAGCAGCCCCTACGGCCTGAAGCAAACGGGCTACAATCAGCATCCAAAATTGATTGGCCAACAGACCAATAAGCGAACCTAACGCAAAAAAGATAATCCCAAACGTCAATAAATCCTTGAGACGGTATTTGTCCGCCAGCTTACCGTAGGTCACTGAGCCAACCGCATACACAATCATATAACCGGTTAACAGCCAGCTCACATCGGAAGCACTAATATGGAACTCCTGACGAATCACAGGCATGACTACATTAAACATAAAGGCGTTCATCACTGAAAAAACAAGTGTGAAGGCCAACACACGCATAAGCTTATCCGCATTGGGATAAGTTTGTTCTTTTATCATCTGGTCTCTCCCTCTCCTGTAAAAACTATCTACGCTGCAATAACTCAGCCTTTGAATACCCCTATCCGGGCAAATTTCTATATATCCGTTCAAACGCGGGCGTTCGCAGGACAGTAATCGTGAAGTATTTTTTTCAACAGACCTCGAAGAGTCTCTAACTCCCCCACAGATAACGTTTCGCCTACCGAGCTTTTAACTTTCTCAACCGTATGCTCAGCCACCTTGTGAATTTTCAAGCCTTCCTCAGTCAAATAAATCTGCTTCATACGCGCATCCTGCGGGTGACTTTTGCGTACTGCCCAGTTTTTCTTAACAATCCCGTTCACCAGGCTGGTGACGCTTGATTTATCAATAAGCAGCAGCTTTTCCAACTCCGTGTTGGTCACTCCAGGCGACATTGCCAATATATAAAGCGTCTGCGATTGCGGGGAGGTAAGCCCCAAAGGACGCAACGCCGTCTCAATCTCGCGCCGGACTGTTGTGAAAATCCATTTAATTAAATACATCGTGCTCTCTTCCTCCCAAGGAAGACAAACGGGATACACCTCACTTCCCATGTGGTTACTAACCTCCATAATCATTGAATTTTAATAGTTTGAATTCCAACTAATCTTAAACAGTCACCTATCTAGTGTCAATACTTTGATCGTTTTTAAGTATATTTTCTAGTTAAGCTTATTTAAAATCTTATGTATAGCAAAAAGACGAGCCCAGTAAGGGAAGCCCGTCTCTTTGCTTGTTGGTTCATATATAATTGCTTGTATATGAGAAACCATTGGAATACGGCTTAGTCTGCGGTTTTCACTTGAACCAGCGGGTACTCTTTTCCATCCACCGTAACTGTACTAGCATCGTCTAGCTCCAGTCGTTGCCAAATGGTCAGCAGTGTGCGATAAGGATACTGCTTCAGGTCATACTCGGTTGTCGCGTCAGCGTCCGTTCCGGTTCCATCGGTTGCCGTACCGCTCCCCTCTGTAGGAGTCCCTGACGTCGTGCCTGCGCCCGATTTTCCTGTCACCGTTTCGGCCTGATCAGCGCTGTTCCCCCTGGAAGTACTGCCACCGCCAGCCGTTGAACCACTGCCAGTGGCCCCCCCTGCTGTCGTGCTTCCTGTAGCGGCACTGCCGGTTTTCGCGTCACCAGACTGTCCAGTGCTAGCCTTACTGGCTGCTTCCTTGTCGTTCTGTTCAGCAAGCGTAAAAATTTCGTATGAATGCTCCTGTTGATCCGCACCGACTATGACGAGCTTTTTAGGCTTAAACGCCGCCTGCTCCGCCGATGTTTGAAAAGCAAACAGCAGCTTGACCATTTTCGTAGTCGCCTTGGTGTTGGGCACATGAGTCACAATCGCCGTAGGCTCTTCCTTCACGGGTACTGTAGGCTTCACTACAGGCTGCTGCACTGGCTTGGGTGTATTGACAGGCGCAGGCGCGGCGGCATCAGAGCCGATTACTCCCGCTGCTTTCAGGCCGCCTAGCGTGCCAGCAATGACGACAAGCACGATCCCGGAAATCACCCCACCCTTGCGGAAGCGACGAAGCGTTTTAACCAAAGACGTATCCGTCTCACGCTTTGCTGTCAGATAGAAATTTTTAAAGACAGGCTTGGCAGGCTCAAAATATTCACGCCACAGCGTTTTTTTATGC
This sequence comes from Paenibacillus maysiensis, assembly GCF_000520815.1. Lineage (GTDB taxonomy): Bacteria > Bacillota > Bacilli > Paenibacillales > Paenibacillaceae > Paenibacillus > Paenibacillus maysiensis. Next base: position 12,582 of record NZ_ASRY01000289.1, read on the forward strand.
AGCCCCTCGCGTCCTTCCTTCTGGAAGAACAAAAGCAACGCACGTCGATAGGCTGGTTCAAAACCGCCTCGTGGCGTAGCGAATTCAGCATGTCCCTCCGACCAGCGGATAAAACGGTACATCGTATCGTTATCCTTCGCCCATTTGCGGATCGAGCTAACCAGTCGAGCAAAATCCAATATTCCTTCGCCCGTGCCATCGGAACGATAGAAGGCGGGCAGCAGGCGGGCAAAATGGCCCTCCGCAAGCTGCTGAGGCAGCCAGCTGTAAGCCCAGTCCTGCACCTTTTCCACTTCGCTCGGCTCCAGACCGTCCAGCACGGACGGTTCCGGGTTCTCCGAGCTAAACCAATCGTAAGCCGCAATCAAGCGCACCGCTTGTCCCTTGAGCGGGGCTGGCAGCTTCCCGACCCACTGCACCAAATCAGGACGGGTAAAGAACGGAATCTGTACGACCTGATCAGGTGAGATTTCCTTTAGCTCCACTTCGGTAAGCAAATACCGATCCGACGCTTCCTGCAAGCGTTCCGTTAACCCGGATTGCTCCAGTGGAGAGAGTTGGCCCCCCGTAGAGCTACTTTCCCATTGCTGCAACCGTTGATGAATAGCAGCCACAGCCTCTACCGGCTTTCTTTCGGCACGCAGCCTGCCCATCAATGCGGACTCAGCCAAAAGCTGAAAATCGGCATTCGCCGATACTTCAATATATCGACTGCCCCATTCATGCACGACAGCCAGCAACCCCTTCACATCCGGTGTTCTTTTCATCTGACTGTCCATGTAGGGAATGAACAGCAGCTTCGTGAGCGCCGGATTACCCAGCACCTTCGTAAAATACGCCTTGCCCAATGAAGGATTTTCTTCAATCGTATGATAAATAAAAGTGACAGCTTCCGTATTTTTGGCGGTATAGGCGTTATTCAGCGAGCGGATCAAATACTCCACCAACCGATTCTCGCTACGCGCATGAACTTTATAGTAATCCTTGAAGCAGTCGACCAGACCCACGTCAGGAATATATCCATCCTTCACCCGATCAAATTCATGATCAAAAAACGACAGAAACAAGTCATTCAGCCGCATTTTACGTGGCAACGCATCGGGAGAAGACAAATAATCAGTCAAGCTTCTCAGCACGGAAATTCGCCGTTCGTTATATAGTCCACGCTCTCCCTGCTCTATTTTGTACAGCGTAATGAGCTCGTGATAGCTGGATAGCGTTAGATCACGCCCCGCCTCCATGCCTGTCAGCATTTGCTCGGCAAATTTGAAAAAATCGTCCGGCGTCCCATCATTCAGCAGCGTACGGGTAATCCAGTCAAAATACGGCTGTCTCACCTGCTCTGCATCCACATTGAGTATTCGGCCACTGTTAGTAAGGTCAAATACAAAATCCTTTTCCACATTCCGATCACCGGGACGCAAACTGAAAGGCTCAACAAACATCAAATGAATGCCTTTTCTGCTGTGCGGCTCTTTCGCATATGTAAGAAATCCGAGCCTGTTGCGAAATGCATAAGGCAATGCTGCATACAACACAACCAGCAGCAGCTTGGCTGAAGATGCTACCGCTTCTACGGGAACGTTCAGTGCTATATATACCTTTTTACGGCCCGTGGCCGACATCATGACTGCATATAGAATCTGCTTGAACACTTCTTCGCCGAGCTGCAATTGAGACAGCACCGCAGACGGATCAACTGATGGAAATACGCTTCCTCCCGGCAGACGCTCCAGTTCCGGCAATTCCGTTCCTCGCTCAATATCATAAGCATCGACAAACGATGTGTTCAGCCATTGCTTATAATCAGACGGAGATTCACCCTGCCCCGCTGGAATCACATAATTGTGCGTAAAAAAGGCGCTCCGCAGCCCGGTAAAATCCGCTGCCTTGTAGATACTGCGTCCCAGCACCACATCCCCTGACTCCGTCCGTACCAGATGCATGGCTTCTGGGTAGACGCTCTCCTGCTTCTCGCCACGCGCTGTTAAAGCAGCAGGCGCATCATACACACACAAGGGATGCAGCACCTTTTTAATAAAAGAAGTGTCCAGCCCCTTGGAATTGGCCACCGTATCGAAGCCTTCCGTTGAACGGAAAATACCGCGCCGTTCCCGTGTATACATCTGCTGCTGTATCAAATGAGAGGTAGAATAACTCACTGTGATTCTCTCCCCTCAATGTACTTCAGCTTGTAAAGCAACCAGATGAATGGCTCATCCACACGGATCGGACTAACCAGCCCTTGCAGCTTTTGCTCCACCGGATTGCTACCCAAGGCGGAAACCGCAAAATAGGCCGTATCTGTAAAATACACATCCATCGTGCCCTTGAACGGCTTATCCACCTTTTCAATGAACCGTCGAACCTCGCCATCAATGTTAGCAAACTCATCCAAATCCATATACTTCCGGTGCTCCATCGGATTAAAGATATTGCTGTTCGTCTTGATGTACGTGCCTTCTTCATCTGCCAGCGCAGTGAGCATGTCACTTTTGGTCAGAACAACGGCTGTTGGAATATCCGTCTTCCCTTTTTCCTGATACGCGATAAAATCACCGAACATCGTAAGCACGACATCACGCGGCTCATCATATTGCGAAACCCATTCGCCCGGCTTGTCGCCGATGTTGATCTTGATACGCTCCCGAATAGAGCGGATTTGCAGCGGATCGACCATAAACAGAATCCCCGCCGAATTTTTAATATGCTGTCCGTGCAGACCCAGATAGTCCTGATCGACCATCCCCTCACCGGCGACATCAAAAAACACCAGCGTCAGTGGCGGCTTTTCCTCATCCTTAAACACAAACTGGAAGATAAAAGGCTCCTGCATCTTTTCCTTCTGTGTTGAGGTCAGCAGATCCCCACGCTCAAACAACGGTTCCTCATACATCGTACGGAACTTGCGGCTGATCTCCGCATTCAACGGCATGCAAGCCGCATCAAAATGATCGGCCGTAACATGCTGCAACGTATGAATCAGGGAGGTCATATAGACAGATTTGCCCGCCTGCGAAGCTCCAATAATCGAAATAATATTACTCGGCACCTTACCAGCGGTCACTGGCAGTTCGTTATGGCAATGCGGACACAATCTGCGACGTGTCAGCTCGCCGTAGCGATCCGTCAGACCTGTCAGTACATGATCCGAGTACAAACGATGCTCCTCAGGAACATCAAGAGGGTGAAGAATGGCTTCCATATCATGTACACTGTCCAAGCCAAAGCGCTCCCGATATTTGTTCAGCAGCTCATCCTCGCCCAAAGCATAATCCTCGTCATCCTCACGGTGATGGGAAGCTCGGAATACAACTTCCTCCGGGGAAAATTTACTAAAGCAATAAGGGCACACAATATCATAAAATAACGGCCGTGGTGCTGCCTGTGGCTTTCTTCTGAATAAATTGCTAAGAAAACTCATCGGTTGTGGCCTCCTTTCATTCAGGGACTAATTCATATACCGTGCCATATTTCTGACCGTCCGTAAAAAACAGCCGCACATATTCATCTCCGCCCACTTCGACAGCGGGCAACACATTCCGTCCCGCAGCAAACGGTGCCGTGAACGGGTACAAGGTTCCGTCCTCCCGATCCGCCGGATAGCCACCACGCTTTTTCACATAGCAAAGCGCCTCCTGCGGAACAGGAACTTCAGCCGTCACCTGAATCTGCACTGTTTTGCGGCTGCGAAACCAGCTTTTTTTGTGGTGAACCGCATATCTGATTTTAGCTTTGCCCGTACTCAGCTCCAGCCGGTTAGCTCCATTCTGCTGACGGATCACAAAAGTATCTCCATCCTCCCGCACAGCCGGATACACAGTATACCGCACGCGTCCAATGCCATCGATCCGGTCGCGGTAGCTGCCAGCAGCCTTGTACTCCTCACGTGTGAAGAGCTTAAGGCTTGAAAAAGGCGGCAAGGCTTCGGCGTTTTCCTGCCCGTTCACACCCGGATCGGCTAATTGTTTCGCAATATATACCACGGCGGCTCCTTCCGGCCACTGCCAGCGAAGCACAACCCGGTTGTCGTCAATTTTGTGGCTCAGCTCCGAAATAACAGGATCACCGGGCTGTGCATCCCTATACTGCATAAGTTCCGCCTCCCGTTCTAAAATCCACTGCTGCGTCGATTACGCGGCGGGCCTTCCGGTGCTCCCCTCCGGCGACCTGATGGCGCACCGGGGTTTCCTCCGCCGGAAGAACGGCGAGTATTTTCCGCAATCGGCAGCACGAGCGAGAAGACGGCGATCAGGGCCGCCAATACGAGCGCTGCCATCAAACGAATCATCAAATCACCGATGGGCGAGCCGGACAGGCCCTTTTCCAAAATAAAGCCAGCAAGCAAGCCCGCAGGAATCCCGCCAATCGCGAAATTCCGCGCCAGAAAACGGTTATCGAACATCAGGCCGAGCGCCAATCCCAGCAAGACTCCAATAATTACCAGCGCAGTTACACGGTAAATGGCAAAATACAGACTGTTGGCATACTCACCTGTTCGCTCTGTTACCAGTGTACGGTCGCCGATTTTGTCATAAATTTTACCGAACGCCTGAGTAAGACCTTGTGCATTCGCTACATTGGAGTAAGTTCCACCCGTCATTTGGGCAATATTTTGTAATAATGCTATACCATCGGATTCAGCGAGCTTCAGACCGATCGTATTAATCGGAATCTGCCGGGCGATGTAAGGAGCCAATGCCGTCTGAGTATCCAGATCACTAAAGCCGTCAGACAGCATAATAACGAGAGAGCCCTTTTCTGCATTACCCTGAGTTTCAATTTCCTTGATGGTTTCATCCAAAGCAAGACCGATTTCTGTGCCGCCTGTCATTAAGGTCTGCATGCTGTCGATTTTGGCATAAACGGCTTGCTTCTCCGCATCTGTGCCAATCGGGGTAAACGGCTGAACCAACTGCGCAGTGGACTCAAAGGAAACAATGGCTACCCGCTTGTCTCCATCTATTTGGCCGATCAGACTCTTGGCGGCCGTCAAGCGTTCGTTATCGGGATCTGTTTGCTGCATACTTCCGGAATTATCAATGACGAGCACGAGGTCCTGTACGCTTTTGCGACCTTCCGGGTTCACCTGATAGCCCAGCTCCAGCAGCAGCCCTGCCACGAACAGCATCACCAGCGTAGCAGGCACCAGCAGCTTCCAGGACAGCCCGGAGTACCGCTGCCGCCATGAAGGCCCGTTCAGTTGTGGCGAAATCCATTCGCCGATAAGGCATCCCAGGCCAATACACAGCGCCATGATGCCAAAATACAGCCCAAGCACGATGATATGCGGCCAGTGGCCTATCAGTTTGTTAAGAATCAGCTCTCCAATGATGAAGCCCACTACGGCGCCCAGCAAGCCGAACAGCAGCAGGAGAACATTAAATTTACGCTGCTTCATAAGAATCGTTGCTTCCTTCCATAATTAAAGTAGGATACACATGTTGCTACCGCAATTCCGGCAGCCGATCCGCGCTGATCCCGTGAAACACGAAACCATTCGCCATATATGTCTCATAATACGTCTTACCGTTACGGTAGACCATCAGATCCTCCAGATGGAAACCACCCATCAAATGAAGCTTTTCTACCCCGCTGCTGCGGCGCTCATGCACAAACCCCAGCTTGTAAATGCGCGAGGTAATATCCACATCCAGCGCATAAGGAAGAAATTCGCCTTCGTAGTCACCAAAGAAATACTTTTCCTCATACCGATGCTCATGAGTGTAATCCAGTAAACGCACGTTAATGCCGCCGTTTTCCTCCAGCGTTTGGTACAGTTTTTTAAACAGCTCATCCTTCGGAACGACCAGCCGATTTTCATAGGCAGCAGCCACATTCGCCCGCCGCAGCAATTCTTCCTCGAATGTCTGGTTAAACGGCTGTGCGCTGAGTATCAGGGTGCGGCAAGTCTGTGTGAGTCGATCCACCAGCTTTGACGGACCTCCATCTAGCAAATTGGACACAGGACCCATATGCCGTACATCAAAGAATACAGATTTGCCCCGCTTGGTCTCCAGCTCTTGCATGACATCTTCCGTCACACGCTCGTAATACTCAAACAGGTTTTGGCCCGTGTAGCTGTCAGCCTGACGGACGCTGTCCGTTGCAGCCTGATGCAGGTCACGCTCCAAATTGGCAAGCTGTACAGTAATATGTTTCGCCTGCATATGCCATTTTTCAAGAGCCAGCTCATAACGGCGAAGTAGCTCCAGATCCGTTTGAATCCGCAACATGTGCAGCTTGTGCCCATAGACCGTCTCGGTCAGGTAACGGATCAAGCTGCGCACATTATGTTTATCCATCAGCGGTAAGCGTTGAAAAGGCTGGTCCTCCACTCGTCCGCTATACAGGGCATCCAGCTCGGCAGCGCTGACCTGCAAATCATTGGACGTATCGCGAATCAATCCCCGAATGGCGGTAAGCACATTCCCGGTCTTATTCTCATCCGTCCAGTCCGTAAGCTCGAACAAACCGATCTCAGGGTGCTCCTTGGCCGATTCGTTCACAGCCGTTTGCAGACGTAATTCTGCCTGAAAATCCCCCAACCGTTTGTGTGCGATCCGTTCACAATTATCACGGAAAAAGGCTTCACAGCCCTGTCCGAACAAGGCTTCCTCCGCCTCGCGCAGTGTCATCCGCTTTAACGAACCGTAGCTGGCTCCGCTGGTCATGAGGGCGCTCATGTCGGTAATGGCCTCATTGCCAGGAACGAGGTCATTACGTGTACGGCCTCGCTCGGTAGCATCCAGACCGAAATAATCCAGCTTATCGCGTATATCCCATTCCTGCTCTGTTCTCATACGCGCCAGCAGCTTCACATAAAAGTGATACAGCACCGTAAGCGCAATCGACTCATTAGGGCGCTTTACCCGGGAAAATCCGGCCGACACATAGCCCTGCCGCCCGGATTCCGTCATGATGTTGTTTTTAAACGATGTATTGTTGTATCCCCCATCCTGGGATCGATAGGAATCCCCCGCCTGATAACGATTTTTAAGAAGCTGAATGTGGCAAATGATGTCACAGCTCTCCCGCAGGCTATTCGGCACCGTTACACCGCGTTCGTTCTTGTCGGACAGCACATAGACGAGATCGAACAACGGCGACGGAGCATGAGATACAGGAATGGTCAGTTTGTCCTCAGTCATATGCAGTGGCGCCGTAAACGTATAATCCGGACTTTGAATATAGTCCAGCTCCCGCATAAAAGCGACTGACGCTGCGCTGCTGTAGCCAAATTGGGCTGCCTGATCGCTTTCGCTGACCAAAACGTACAGATCCATCTGCACCGACTTAAAGGACTGCGCAAAAATGTATTCCGCCAACAGCGTAATCTCGGGAACCAATACATTCAAGGGATCGTCGGCTGTCGTCAGGATCGACAAATGGACACGCTCGAACGAGGAATACAAGCGACCGTAATCTGCCAAGTGCCCACTAGCCCGGCGCAACGCGGCGTTAAGCTCAATCAACTGCGATTCATGTGTATAAAAAGCCTGATGCAAATCACGGCGTCCGGTTTTGTGGCTGCTTTCCTCCGGTACCGCTACTGTATGGGCAATGACATCCATCGAACGGTCAACAGCGGCATGATCCTCCTGCGAGCGGATGTGGATGTACGTTACCCCTGTACTGTTATCCCACTTGGCCCGGTTGATATCTGCAATGGTGTTCATCGCCGGGCCCATACGGTCACCGATAAAAAGAAACACGGACGGGAAATGGATGCTGCTGCGTCCATCCCCGCTACCGATTAATTGATCCTCTGCGACTGCATAGTCAGCCGCATAACGTAACAGCTGCTCTCTCATACTTTACTTCAACTTTCTGCGGATATCGTTTAGTTTCCCGGACATTTGAGCGTAGAACGCATAGAGCTCCGCTCCGTTAGCCAGCTCCACCTTTTCATATTCCAATTGATTCCGGGCTTCCATGTAGGTTGCAGCCAGTTCATCTAGCTTCGCCAGCAACGGCGTAATATCCTCGGACGAAGTCAGGACAGCATCACGACGATCCGCCTTACGCATCAGGGCTGCATATTTCTTCTCTTCCAGACCACGGAAGTTCGTAAACACTTCAAACTCCACGTAATTACGGCTTTTCATGACATTGGCAAACGGCTCCCAAGCCTCTTCCTCTTCGTCACGGTCATAGACGTACAAAGCACCTTTCTTCGTAATCGTGTCGGTATAGAGTGCCTGAATGAACTGATCCAGCCATTTTTCCTCATCCTGATATTTGCCCAGCAAGGCTTCCAGCTCGGCGGCCTTCGCTTCAATTTGAGTATATTTCGCCAGCTCTTCACGAACCACCTGCGTTAACTCCGGTGAACGGATCAGGTTTTCCTTCGCCATCTCTTCATTGATGCTGCCAAAGATGTCCTTGCTTCCCGCCTGTTCCAGCCCTTCAGCCAGTAGACGTTTTAGCTCAGACCATGCTCTCTTCACCTCACCCAGATTCGGCTTGGATTCTTGCAAACGCATATCGTAGCCTGCCAGCAGACCATTCAGATCCAGCGCACGTGAACGCAGCACAGTAAAGCGACTGCTCGTATTCTGGTCAACATCCTTCTCACGGATCACGCCAAGTGACTTGGCACGGTCGAAGTCGTTACGGATGCGGGCATTGTAAGCTTGCACACGCGAATTAACATACGTTTCTCCCCACGATTTTTCAGGAATTGGCGACGGCAGATTCGTCCAGTTGTTTTGGCCTGTTTGCACCAAATGGCGGCCAATACCTTCGCGGTCGAGAATCGTTTTTTCATAGCTTTCTTCATACACCTTGAGCGGCGTATAAACAAACAATGGCACACCATTGCGCGTATTGAGCCAGAAAATCCGGTTACGGACTTCGCTCTCTTTAATGGTAAAGTGTGATTTACCAATTGCATTATTTTGATAATTGCGAACGCCTTTCAGGATATTAGGCGACTGTACAGGTACCGAAACGAAGCCCCATGACGGGAAGTACAGGTTACCGGAGCTATTGCTCAGATGGAAAACAGGCACGGCCTCTTCATCCAGTTTGCTCGCAATATAGCGCTCCACGAATTTTTCAATGGCCTCATCCTGCCCGTATTTCATAACGAGGAAATCCTCCATCGAACGGGTAATAAGATCACCGAACTTGTCGGTCAGGAAGTTGGAGATGGAACTAATGATGTCGATATCCTGATCCTTCACCCATTGATCTGAATTTTCTAACAACTCTTGGGCAAAATCACGAATCAGATCATCACCATCACGCTTATCCAGCAGCTTGGTTACGACTTCGGAAATATCCGGCACGCTGACCAGATTCCAATAATACGTCTTGTTGCCTCTGTGATCGGACTGTTCTTCGCCGTTGATCAGCAAATCGCCATTCTTCTCGAAAATCGCGCTCAGTGCGTTCAAAATTTCAGTAAATACATTATAAATGCGGCTGTTTTCCTTATTCAGCAGATCATACAGGTCTTCATAAAATTCAATAAGCTGCTCTGTACGCTCCACATCGGCCCGAAGCCAGTATTCATTAATTTTCGCTTCGATGTAAGCATTTTTCTTTTTATCCTTGGACACGAATGCGCTCTTAGCATCGCCCAGCTTTTCACCCGCCTGTTCACGCGCCCATTCAATATCCGTAGGGATACGATGCAGTGATTCACGCAGCGTCTCAATGTACGAAAGCAGCATTTTCAGCAAGCTAAAGCCTTTTTCCGTATAAATCATACGGGATACATAAAACGGCCCTTGCTCGGGATGCAGGAACATCCGGCGAATTTGGTCGGTAAACTGCCCGGTAATTTCACCCGGAAGTTGCTTCTTCGCCTTGATATATTCCTCGCGGGCACGGGTCAGGAACGTCTGCTCCAGCTCTGTGTCCATATTAACGACTTGCATTTTGACCACATTGTTGTAGCTTAGTCGTTCACTGTTTTCAAAGCCCGGCAGCGGTTCAGGAACACGAGATTCAAAGTTTTTGATCATGCTGTCCAGATCGACACCCAGCTTGCGAGCAAACTTCTCGACATCCTCTTGATTCGGCGATTGCTCGAACATTTTGGACATTTTACCAAACATCCGATAGGCCAGATATGTTGTCATTTCCTCCATCGGCAGTACCGCTGAGGAAGCCCCGATAATATTGTAATCGTAGTTGGCAGGATATGCCTTGTTCATTTGTGCAATATTGGTACGAATGTTGCTGATATAGTCATGGATGGCAAACTCTTCGCCCGATTGCTTTTCCTCGCTCGCCATAAAGTTGGTGATGTTCTCGGCGGTAACATTCATGCAGTAATCATAAGCGTTTTCCAGTAGCTTGCCTTCTGTATTCGTCGCTGAAATGAGATGACACAGATTAAATGGCGGCAACGGTGAATTTACGGTCAAAATGTTGCCGTACTGCTGCTTGAACCGTTCTCCGCGGCTGTCCACATTCATCCAGTAGTCCAGCTCTTTCAGCGCGGCATAGCCGTTCTTTTTAATATATTCACGTGTATGCTCACTGAGGCTTTTGTTCGCCAGGTTAATGTCCGGCGTAAACAAATACCCTAATGTATTTACACGGTCTACACCTGCGGAGCCGTAATCACGCTCAATAATCCCACGAACAATATACGAGATATCGAGGAAGGTACCGCTACCCGTACCGCCGGACAAACCGGACAGCAGGAACACCATCAGCTTCTTATTGGTGCCTTCAGACAGGGTTTTGATTTTCTTATCAATGCTTTGCACGACTTGATTGATTTTGGTGAACAGCAGCAAACGTCCAGCCTGACGCACCCCTGCTGCCCCGTTCATGCCATCGGTAATGCTCAGCTCAGGTGATAGCCAATCCGTAATGTACGGCTCCAAAATGCTGCGGTTTTGCAGCAAGCCACCGATTTCCGCATTGGACAGCAGGACAAACTCGTTGATCGGGTCCAAGCCAATCCCTTTATATTTTTTGTTACGGTCCTGTTCATTCGTTTCAAAAGCGAGAAATTCCACGTTGTCCGGCTTCTCGCTCTTTTTCTTGGAAACCGGATCTGCTGGCAGCTTGAATCTGCGGTTAATTTGATATTTCAAACGGAGGAGGGCATCAATCCCCGTCCCTCCGAGTCCGATAATCAAAATGGGATTATCAATGGTATCAACCCTGATTTTATCGCTTACGATCCCTCCGCCGAGTGATACATCTAATTGCTGGATATGCTCTCTAACTACTGGTTTCATAGATTTGACCTCCTAAGGGTTCGTTTAGCTGTTTACTGAAATGAATTCCAGCAAAATGGTTTTGTCCACGCTTGCCAGCGGTATCGTCAGACGATCGCCGTTTTTCAGCTCAAGACCACTGCCTGTATCTACAGCGCGTCCGGATTTTTCAATCGTAATCTCCGGAGTGCTGCGCACAATGATACGGTCCTGATTGGCTGGCGTGAACACCACCTTATCGGTTCCGGCAAATTCCGGTGCCAGTTGCAGCAACTGGTGCAGATTGAATTTACCCCGGAAGGTGTTCAGCTTCTTGTATTGCGGATACGTTTTTTCGCCGGTATTTTCATCCCGAATTTCCAGAACGATTTGTCCGACAAAGCCACGATTGGCTTTTTTGACAGCTTTCCAGATGAAGTAGGCTGCAATCAGCAGAACGACCAGCCCCAGCCCTAAAAGAATGAGTGATGGCAGCTTGGACTTCTCGGCAGGTACTGCCGGCGCAGTCGTAGTGCCCGTATTCGTGCCACTGCCCGCCGCAGCTTTGGCACTGACGGTCACAGGCTGGGTTTCACGGTAGAAGCTCTTTTCCTCTGCTCTGACGGTCAGTTCATAGTCATGCTCATCCGGTATCGTGTAGGAGCCGGTAAAGGCGTCCCCCTCATTCTTCAATGGAACCTCATTCGTTGTACCGGAATCAAGGTCCTTGACCTTTAGAACTGCATTCATATTTGCATACAGTTCCTGATCCTGAAGCTGCTGGTTGTTACTCGTCAGGTAGGAACGAATTTGGACTGCGTCACCTTTTTTGTAAGCTTTGGCAGGCGGTGCATCCAGTTTCAGTTCCAAATCATAGTTGAACACCAGATTAATATCAATCTGATCCTGTTGGACTCCCTTGACCTGGAGCTTCCAGTCGCCAGCCACAGGCTTGAGCAGCTTAATCAGCGAGTAGCTTTTCGACTTGGACAGCAGTACATCACTTGAAGGAATCGGCTTGGTGTTGCCCGACGGGTCTATCAGTCTCGCATCCACCGGCTTGGAGGACATAATCGAAATATTAGCCTCCAGCACGCTATCGTTCGGTACAGTTACCGTAACGTCCTGATAGTTGCCGTTAGCCGTAATGGACTGCAAGGGAACAACCTTCAGCTTCAAATTGCTGGCGAAAATTTCACTCAAGATGTTCGGCAGATCATCCGCCGAGCTTGTAATAAAGGATTTACCGCCCGTTTGCTGCGCAATGTCTGCGAGCTTGTTTTTATTCAGTTTTCCGTTTGCATTCAAACCGATGGTGTAGATCGGAACGCCGCTATTTTTAGCTTCGGCGACAGCCTTTGCCATATCCTGATCGGATTGGCTTTCAGTTCTGCCCGTCGTTTTATTTAAATCGTTGTTACCATCGGCCAGCATAACGATCATAGGCGCATGTCCCGCTGTCTTGCCATCCTGCAAAATACGGATCGCTTCCTTGACACCAACGGAGGTGTCAGTATACGCCCCCCGGTTCAGCCCGTCAATGAACGACTTCAGTTCCTGTTTGTCTGCTTCGGACGTAATATTAAGTAAAGCCTTCTCGCGCTGTACGACATCCGTATACGCTACAATGCCGACCTTGTCATTTTGCGTCGACAGCATATCAATGAACATTTTCATGGCTTCATTGCCAATTTTGCCTGGATCACTGGTGTTCATGGAATTACTCACATCGACGAGCAGCACCGCATCCACCTTGGAGGCCGAGGTTGAAGCGGCATTCGCCGTCTGCGGCTGCCATGCCGAAATTGAGGTCATGATCATTGTACATATGATTCCGATGACCAAAAACCATTTTCTGTCTCTACTAAACATCGCCTGTACCCCTTTGCCGATTAGTTCTCATTCTAAATTACAGTTGTACTCCCCTACTATTAAATTATAATGAGTTTTACATGAGAGCTAGCTGAAAATGGTGCCCGAATAGCCTGAATACAGCCAAGAAGTCTATTACACCGCAGGATTTTACCAATATCCTGCAGTAATGATATAATTATACCCCAACGAGGGCAATTGGGCACCAGCCTTCTCCTTTATACGACAAAAATGACAGAAGCGAAACCCGCCCTTGTAAAATATCGCTGTAAAAATCTGAGCAGAAAGAGGAAGTACACTATGATCTCATACGGATGTTTGGCGATTTTGTTTCTTTTTGTCGCCATCAAATTAATCATTTACTCTATACATAAAAAACGCGCTCCCTCGATTACGCAAATAAACACTGAGCTTCTAGCCCTGCTGAACCGGAGAAGTGATCGCAATGAGTAGTGCCAAGCAGCCTGTACAATTTCGTCCGTTTACCCACACCGAGCATGCGTACCAAAAGCTGCGAATCTGCAAACGATGCGGACAGTTCACTGCCCTATGGGAGAAGGAATGTACGTCATGCGGTCGCGATGCGTTGGTGCCTGTAGAGCAATATGCCAACCGCAAAGCCAAGCTTTATTTTCGCAAGGACCTTGCCTTCGGCATCGTGCTGCTGGGCGCCGCCGTCTTTTTCGGCCATTCACCCCAGCAAATGCTCTTGTGCGGTATTGTCGGCACGCTTCTCCTGCTACCCTTAGTGCTTCTACAGCAGCGTATTCGTCCCTATGAGCAGCGCAGGCAGCTTATACGCCTGTTCAGAGGCCGCATAGAGCAGCTTAAAGAGGGCCTGAACATCAATCATAAAAACGCGGTTGCCCTGCGACAGCTCAGCGAGCGTGTCTCCTATGAAATGCTGCGTGAGATTGCCGTACTCATTCACAACGACCGAATAAGGCTCCAACAGGTCGCCTTGCTGCAATCTTTTGTTCTCCGCAAGGATATGGAGCTAACGCTCGACCCTCTCCTGATCAAAAGCTTTGAACCGCTTATGGTCAGATATATCGGAGAGATTACGAGATTAAATCGCGAGCTAATTAAGGATCGAACGTTCCGTTACGTCATCTTTTATGAGCGCCGCATTCTGGAAATGGCAGGAGGCGAGGATATTCTTGTCCGTGTTGCCAGCGCGGCAGTCCGTAAAAAGCGCTACGTGGTCACGCACGCTGGTTTTATTTCCAGATATGTGCGCAAACTGCCGAAGGAACGAGTCCAGCGTTTATATCATATCATTCAAGAGAATCCTTATGAACCCTTTGGCGATTTGGCCGATGAGGTCAAGATCGTATACCTGATGGAGCAGTATAAAAACTGATCTGTCCTAATGCCCTTCTATATATGACGTCATTACCATGACAAAGCACTGCAATGAAGCAGCAAAAAAAACCGTCAGGATCGCCAGCGCCTCCGGACGGTTTTTTAGTTCTGGCTTTTGGATCAGCCTTGCAGCTTTTGCTGCGCTTGATTTATGGAAGTAAAATTAAAAGCACGTACACCCTTGCTGTCATACACGATAATATCCTTATTCAAATACGGGTGCAGACCGTTAAAATAACCGGGCATAATCAGTCTGCGCGTAAACAGGTTTTTACCTAGCATGCGGGAAGAATTTGTCGCCACAACAAGCATTTGTTGGCTTTTGGACCACGGGGCAGGCTGGATATACGAAAGACAATACTCGCCTGCCGTAAAATCGCCGTCCAGTATATACCCTTTTTCCGTACAGGTGATCTGCAAATGGGCTTGATGCCGCTGAAGTAGCTCGTGTCTGGACAAGCCCGAGGTGATACAGATAACGTTACTGTCAGCCAACTCTTCCTCCGAAATAGCATGAGAAGCCACAACAGGGTAATGAACACCGATATACGGATTCCAGGTTGCTGTGCGTGGGCTGGCCAAAGCCTTCGCCGTCCGTTTTACCGCCCGCTCTTCTTCGGGTGTAGCATAGCTGGACGGAAGGACAATGTGCAGGCGCCCCATATAAACGTCGAGCACTCCCATACCATGGCCAGAAGGATTCCGGCCTGTGCTTTTTAACCTGAACGTTGCCGTTTCGTCATCCGTTTCTTTTCGAGAACTCCCATACGTTTCGCTACCCCGTTCAGCAATCAATCGATATTCAGGTGAGGGGCGCTTCCGCGACTCTATTTTAACAAAGCGAAAGCGGTTATATTCTAGTAAATCCAACACGAAAACCCGTGCTCCAATACGGACATGGACAAGCTCCAATGGTACGATCTTATGTGAGAGATGAATAATAAATTCATCGACGTGGACGGCTCTAACATCCAGTTTACCCGTTTTGCTCAATTCACCGTACAGTTCGGCGTATTCCTCTGTTTCATCTACTTGCGTCAGCTCCAGCCAATAAGCCCGGTTATGTCTCCCCCGTTCCGTTCGGTAGGCAATACGCTGAGGTACCATCACTCTCTTCCATTGCATAAGCCAGCTCAGTACACCGTCCAAAAGCCTCAGTTCATGCGTGTCCCAATGGTTGGACCACCGTTCCACTACTCCTTTATAATGGTCGGATGAAAGCTCGGTTTCAGGAGCCGTATAAGCTTGCGCAAACAAGTAATCCTGATCTCCAACCACATTGAATATGGGCATATTCAGTAAGTTCATCAGATGCTTCGGATGCGGTGCGCCAGCAATGACAGCAATAGCCGCAAAACGCGAAGGATACGCCTGTGCCATCGCCCAGGCAGCGTATGCGCCGTTAGAATAGCCCGTCAGATAGATTCGGTCTTCATCCACCCGGTACGCTTGCAGAATGACATCCAGCACCTCCAGAAAAGCGGCTTCGCCAATGTAACTGCCCAGCGTAACTCCACGGCACGAAAAAGTAACGAATATCGCTTCTTCCTCCCAGCCCCGTCCAAAGCCCCGTTTCTGAAAGTCCGGCAGACCCAGCTCATACCGTTTGCCCGGCATCAGGACGATCAGAGGATACTGCCGATCCGCCGAATAGTTTCGGGGAAGCTGTATCGTGTAGCGTTGAAGGCTGTTGTCCAAACGGGAGACAAAAAAGCCTTCGCCAATCCCGTCAGGGCACAAAAGGATGTTATCTTCCCGAGATGGATGCTGAGACCGCTCCGTATATGCATGTGTGAAAATCCGTTTTAGCAGCTTGATATATTCCCGCACTATGCCATAATCCCAGATTTCAAAAGGGTCTTCCGGCAAAGCCGTTAACCTTTTCAGCTCCTCCAGCAAGCCTTCTGCCTGTAAATTCCTCGCAGAGCCGGAAGCATCTATATTATAAGCTCGATTATACTGGTCGTACTCTTCTTGCAAGTCCTCCACAACCGCCGACAAAGGCCGCACAAGCAATGAGTACACAAAATAATGCTCTCTTGCCTCATGGTCCTGATATGTAACCGTAAAATGCAGCATTCCCGTATTCCCGGTAACTTCCTCATTCCAGGCATATTGCTGCTCCTGCTCCCAAACCGTTTGAAACCGATCCAGCAGCGTTCCCTCATCGTTCGTTACCTCGACCCATAATGGCTGATCTACAGGAAGATCTATGCGATCCTTGCGCAGCAAATAAAACGAGACCGGACTGTCTTCCCCCTCTCTGCCAGCGGGTTTCTCCACTTCCAGCCATGCCATATGAAAACGTATATTGCGCTCTACGAATTCCTGATGTAGTTCCTCCACATCCGGGCTGTCGCACGTCTGATTTCCACTGATCCGAATAGAGCGAGCTTCATCGGGAATAAAGGCTGCAACGACCACTACTGTATGATTACCTTCCTCCAAATACAAGCGCAAAGGACCGGATTCCGCATATACCAATATGCCGTCCACCCAAATTTGTCCTGTTCCTTCAAACGGTCTGAAAATAACCTCCTGTGCTGCCGCGCAGCGGAGATTCGAAACCAGCAAAAGCCTTTCTTGCTCAGTCAGGGGCGGAAAGACACCTAAATTCAATTCGGCGTTTCGAGGGTCCAGCTCAGTTAATAAGCGGCACGCTGCCTTTCCTCCAGCCGAAAGCTCCAGTCCATCTTCATTACAAGCCCTTTCCAAATCCCATTCCTCAGGGGTAAAATGATCGGACCATGCCCTACCCACACCGCAATTTTCCGGCAGCTTGACCGGACCGACTGCATAAGCAGACGTCAGACGAACCGGATGATCCAACAGCACAGTTGTCGCTTTTTCCAGATGCGTGAACCTCATAACATTCCCCCTCCAGGTTTTTGTTTCCTCAGAGACGTCGCGATAATATTCCGTTAACATTCATTTTAACTATATAAAGCTATTCGTTATCGCCTTTGCGTACTCCTTTCTTCTTCCAAAAAAAAGAGGCTATTCTTAAAAAACAAAAAACGAAGAAAGCAGAGTGCTTAACTTCGTTATTGAAAATTTCTATACTCCTTGCAATGCCGCCTGTAAATCTTCGATTAAATCCTCAAGATCTTCAATCCCTACTGAGATCCGTACCAGTCCTTCGGTAATTCCCAATTCTGCGCGGCGTTCTACCGGAATAGATGCATGTGTCATGCGTGCCGGAACACTAATCAGACTTTCAACCGCCCCTAGGCTCTCAGCCAGTGTAAAATATTTCACCTTTCTCAGGAGTGCAACCGCGTTAGCATCGCTACCTACATCAAAGGAAATAATGCCGCCAAAGCCTTCGGCCTGGGTTTTGGACAGCTCGTGCTGCGCATGGCTTTCCAGTCCAGGATAGTACACTTTGCTAACCTTCGGATGTTTTTCCAAAAAGGCTGCAATTTCCTTGGCATTTTGCTCAATCGCTTCCATACGCAGACCCAATGTTTTAATACCGCGGATCAGTAACCAGGCATCATGCGGGCCGAGAATAGCACCAATGGCGTTTTGCAGAAAATGAAGCTGTTCTCCCAACTCGTCGCTGTTCACAACAGCCAGACCAGCTACAACATCGCTGTGGCCGCCCAAATATTTGGTCGCCGAGTGAATGACGATATCGGCTCCAAGCGTAAGTGGTGTCTGCCAATATGGAGTGGCAAATGTATTGTCGACGATCAGCAATAGGTCATGCTTTTTCACCAGCTCCGAGACCGTACGGATATCCGTAACTTTCAGCAGCGGGTTTGTAGGCGTTTCTACATACAGTGCCTTCGTATTCGGACGGATCGCTTTGGAGATCGCCTCTAGGTCGGTCGTATCCACAAAAGTAGCCTCTATACCGATCCGGTTAAGCACCTTGCTTACAATACGGTAGGTGCCCCCGTATACATCATCGGTCAACAAAATATGATCCCCTGCATTAAACAATGAAAATACCGCATGGATTGCCGCCATCCCCGAGCCGAAAGCAAAACCGCGTTTTCCTTCCTCCAGCTCCTTGATCAACTCTTCCAGCGCAAAGCGGGTAGGATTGCCTGTACGCGAATATTCGTAGCCCTTATGAACGCCGATTTCCTCTTGCTCATATGTGCTTACCTGATAAATAGGGACGTTAACTGCACCTGTATGCGGATCGGTAGGGAGGCCGCCGTGAATCAGCTTTGTTTTACGTTTCATTTTATATCCCGCCTTCATATATTTTTTTGCTCAGATAACGTTCACTGCTATCCGGGAAAATGGTGACGATATGTGCGCCATCCGCTGCGTTCTCTGCTTCCAGTAAAGCGGCATGTAATGCCGACCCGGAAGAACTGCCGACAAGAAGTCCTTCACGCGCTGCCAGCTCCTTGACACGGTCGAACGCATCGACGTCGCTAATCGTGTGAATGGCATTAAAATAATCCTTATCGATAAACTCAGGAATCAATTCCATGCCAATCCCTTCGGTTTTATGCGAACCCGGTTCTCCGCCGTTCAAAATGGAACCTTCCGGCTCCACGATTACGGTTTTAATGGATGCATTTTGTTCCTTAAGGTAACGCGAGGTTCCCATAAAGGTTCCCCCCGAACCTGCTCCTGCTACAAATACATCTACTTTTCCTTCCAGATCGTTCCAAATCTCCGGCCCCATCGTCGTGTAAAAAGCCTCTGGATTATCCGGATTGCTGAATTGACACGGCAAATAGGCATCTTGAAATTCAGCAGCCAGCTCCTTCGTTTTCTCGATGGCTCCCTTCATCCCCTCACTTGTCGGGGTATGAACAATACGTGCTCCCAGCGCCTTCATCAGATCCTGCTTTTCTTGACTGAACTTTTCAGGCACCACAAAAATAACAGAAATATTATAATGAAGTGCTGCCATCGCAAGGCCAATACCTGCATTGCCTGCTGTGGCTTCAATTAAAGTCCCGCCTGGCTTCAACTGACCTGTTTTTAAGGCTTTTTCAATCAGAGCCTTACCCACCCGGTCCTTCACGCTACCGCCGGGGTTCATAAACTCCAGCTTGGCGAACAGACGAATCCCCCTCGGCAGAGAATAGCTGTTCAGTTCTACTAGCGGCGTGCGTCCGATTAATCCCAAAGTATTATGATATACATTCATGATTTCAAGCTCCTTTTAATGGCGAATCCTAATAAATCAATGGTCAAAAAATAGCGACCTATTGCCGGAGAAGTTCGCCGTCATCCCCAAAAAACATAGTAATGCGGTGTGTATTTATGCAATAAGATTTTATGTTTATTTCAAGCATTTGTCAAATAGTATTCTTCACAGCATCCACACCCCTGACCTTCTTCCTCGATATGATAGATGATATGTTCACAATGCCTGCAATCATAAGGAGGACTTCATATGGGAAAGCAGTTTATTAAAATAGCTGCTGTGTATTTTGCCCTCGCTGCGCTGCTCAGTGTGATTATTGGCGTGTCGGGCGATTACAGCCTGACCAGCGTTCAGTCTCATATTCATTTACTCGGTTGGACGGCTCTCGGAATTATAGGTTTGATCTATGTCGCCTTTCCTGCGCTTTCGGTTACCGCACTGGCACGCGCCCATTTTTGGCTGCATAATATTGGCCTTCCGTTATTAGTATTAGCGATAGCAGGGAAAAAGTATGAGGTGCCTGATATTGGGGTTTTGATTATCATAGGCTGGGTACTACTGGCGGCCGGGGTTGTACTGTTTATGATGAATGTATGGGACAGACTGCGCTGAGGCAGACTGATATTCCTTGAATGAGCATGAAAAAAGGAGCCTGATCAATTACATCAGGACTCCTTTACATACTTCGCTATACGGGGGCTATCACACCCAAGCGTTCTATTTCGTTACTTTACGGCTCCGTCCTGCACATGCTCTTTGCAGAAGTTCTCGACAGCCTGCAACTCATCCTCTTCCAATTCAAGCTCGATGTAACGGTTCGTTACTTTTTCAATCAGCTCGTATTTCAATATTCCTGTTTTCTCTTCGTCTACTAAATAAAGCGTACGAATATACAGCCCGTTTTCGGTGTAGAGCTCGTCGTCCTCTTCAACCTCTACATCAATCATAAATTCATAACGCTGCCCACTCAAAATACCAAAAGCGTCTTTAATCTGATCTACCGTGTACGATGTAAAATTTAACATGTCTTCATTCCCTCCGGATTTCCTTCGATTACAGTGCATTCTACGCCCGCAGGCAGTAGTTGTAAAACCTGTGTACGTACTTCTTGGCGGTTCAGATCCTGGCCCATGATGGAGATCCAGCCCCGATCATTTCGCGAGCGAATTAATCGCCCGATGCCTTGTCTGAGTCTGAGCGCCATGTGAGGCATATCTATTTCCATAAACGGATCTGTCGCATCCTTGCGCAGTGCCGTAAAAACCGGATCATTTGGAGGAAAAGGCAGCGACCAGATGATGACGTGCGACAGGGACGGGCCCGGAATATCCAGTCCTTCCCATAACGTAACAGCACATAAGACGCTTTCCTCATCATTCTGGAAAGATGAGATCAGATGGCTGATTTCAGCCGATCCTTCATATAGAAAACGAAAAGCAGACGCTTCACGGTAAGCCGCAAGACCCGTTCTGAATGCAACCAGTTCCTCCTGTGATGGAAATAGGATAAGCGCTCTTCCCTGCGATTTCTCCAGCAGGGACAACGCTCTCTGGATTGGATCATGCCCCGCCTGCAACGGATATAATGCCGCTTGCATCTGGTTGTTGTAATCATACGGTGAAGCAACGGAAAACGTGAGTGGATTCTCAATACCGAGACTTTGCGCCATATAATCAAAGGAGTTCTCCACGGAAAGTGTAGCTGAGGAGAATACAATCGGTATATGCTGTGAAAATACCCGTTCTTTGAGAATCTCTTTTACCATCTTGGGCATAACCACAAGTGTTAATCCATCCTGATCCTCCATAACCCACGAAATCAGGAGTTCCGGGCGCTTAAACAAGGCCAGCGCCGTCTGAATCATTTCCAGATGCTCTTCCACGATTTTGACCTGGTACTCATCCAGAGAGAATAACCCGCTTTCAAATACAAGCTCTTCTTCAATCGTGCCAATCAGATCGCCAAAGCGGTTTACCTCTCGAATCAGCGACTCATTCAAGGTAAACTCCTTGCGATTAGAACCCTGTACAGGCTGACTGTTCTTATCGAGCGCAGCGAACAAAACCTCACTTTGGGTTATCGCATCTTCAATCGTCATTGCCAGCGATTCTCGCACTTCCCCCTCTAGCAGACGGGTAATAATGGCCTCGAATTGAGCGTGCTTCAGCTTATAAGTGAGTGCATTCTGCGCCGCTGTCTCCAGCAGATGCCCTTCGTCAAAGACGACAGAGCTGTGCTCCGGCAGTAACGGCAGCTGGCCCTCACGCTTTCTCGCTTCATAGGTCCATACATGCTCCATATAGAAGTCATGAGAGCAGATCACCAGATCTGCCGCTTTGCGGTAATGATCACGGGACAACGTCTGTCCACAACGATGCCGCTGATGGCAAACAAGACAATCCTGAAATACATCCCAGCCCAGTCTGCTCCACTGTCCGTCCGTTAGCTCAGGATACTCTTTGCGGTTCCCGTAAGGGGTAAAGGACTGTAGCGTATCCGGAAAATGGACAAAATCCGGCAAGTCCTGATAGATATCACGAAACACATCCGCGTCCTCATCCAGTCCGCCTCGTACATTATCCAGCTTGTTCAGACAAATATACTGATCCGGCGACTTACCCAGTCGGGCATCAATCGTCAGGCTCAAATGCCGCGCCAGCTTGGCGATATCCCCCTCCGGCTTCACCAGTTGTTCAATCAACGACTCGTCCGCGCAGGCGATAATCGCGGGCTTTCTCATGTACCTGGCATATGCAATAGCGTACAGGAGGTACACCAGCGTTTTGCCTGTGCCCACACCTGCTTCCGCGAAAATCGTTTTCTTTTCCTTATAGGCACGCTCCAACTGGAATGCCATATAAATTTGTTCATCCCGAACCTCAAAGCCGACTTCAGGCAAAACTTCATAAAATACATCCGCAATCCAGTCACTTGCCTGCTCAATAAACGGCTTGGACGGATCAAAGGCAAAAGGATAAGTAGTCAATCGGGCTGTGCCTCCAATTCGTTCATAATGTGCATCCTTTCATTATAACGCAAAACAAGCTAAAAAGAACATGGAAACTGTGCGAACAGCTTACATTTTTTTATTTCGACGTGAAATTCTATAAAAGAAAGGACACAGGGGTTCGGCTGTGTGAGGGCGCTGCGCGTAGGATTTGATCCTACGATCGCTGTTGCCGTGGGATTCTTGATTATAATAAACCTTTTCAAGGTTAGAATCCCAAGGCAAAGGCGAGCGCTACGCTTCTCCAGATTCAAATCCTCCGCTACGCTGCAAACGGCCATTATATTGGCATTTTGTGGGGAAAGCTATGATAAAGAGATAGGTTAAGCAAGGGAAGTTTCATGGCATAATGAAAAAACAAGAAACCAGCTAATGCTTTTCAGACACTGGCTGGTTTCTTGTTTACTTTTGCTTCATTAAATTCGGGATTTGTTCAAGAAGCCGCTCTCTCGTAGTGGCATCATCAAAATTCCATGAGCTGTCGAGTTTGTAATAGGACCATCTTCTGCAACGGCAATTTCCTTAATTCATGATATTCGTAGCTACCGGGGGGAATGACGGTTGCTGTTCATGTCGTTGCAGCTCTTTTTTATTCACAACCAAGGTTTTGGCACAAAAATCGTGTAATCCCTGTTTTCTTGGAGTAAAAGCAACAACGATATATATAATACATGCAATCGCACCTGATATGGCTTTAACCCAATAACGCCCCGAGGCATGCATGAATCCAAGACGCTTTCCTCCCTCGCCCACGACAATTAGAGAAAATGTAAGCTTGCCTGGTGTTGCTTGAGCATTCGATGACTCCCACAACACACAATACAGCCACGGCACTATAAGCCATAGGATCAGCGGCCACAACATAAGTAATGCTTTTATGAAGCCAACCTCCTCCATGTCTAGAAGGACTGGAATCATGGAAAATACTCCGCCTACATTAAAATGAAAAATTTTATAAGAGCAAGAGCTTATCTGCAATATTTTTGCTCTGATTCAATATGAATTAAGCACAGCTATGCCCTCTCTCCTGCTAGTAATAGTTCTTTGGCATCGAGATTCCTAATATACTATTTGTTTACTATGAATTTAATTAAATTTTGACATCACACACTAAATAAGCCTTCTTCTCCACGCAGTTTTGCCAGTGCCTCGACAAAGAAATAATCGCCGTAGATGATGGGCACGTTGATATATTTTTGCTCGGGATAGTGCACTGTTCCATTCATGAGCAGTCCCTCATGATCCTGCTCCCATGCTGTACATGTCTCATGCAAGCCCTTGAGAATGGATTCTGCTGCCGTCGTAAAATGCTCCGCACGCGTCGAGTATTTTGCCAGCTCCAGCAGGCCACTCGCTGCAATCGCAGCAGCAGACGAATCCCAAGCTTCGCGGTGCCCCTCCCCGGCTCTAAAATCCCACACAGGCAGACAAGCATCACCCAGTTGGGACAGAAAAAAGTCTGCCGTGTTCTCGGCTACCTTCAAATAACGCGAATCGCGCGTGTACCCGTACGAAAGCGTAAAACCGTACAAAGCCCATGCCGTGCCACGTGCCCAGGCAGAGCCGGGAGCAAACCCCTGTCCGCCGTGCTCGGCGCGTTTTTTTCCAATCTCCGGGTCGAACTCGACCACATGGACAATCGAACCGTCAGCACGGACAAATTCACGCGCTACGGTATCGGCATGCTGTACAGCCAAAGCGGCAAAACGCGGGTCCCCACTTTCCTCCGAAGCCCAATAGAGCAGGGGCAAATTCATCATGCTGTCTATAATCGCTACACCCCGTGTATCCATGTCCTTGGCGTGGAAATTCCACGCGCGAATAAAACGGCCATTCACGTTAAAACGTGCAGCCAGCAGGTTAGCGGCTAACAGCCCACGTCTTCTGGATTCTGGATCTCCAGTCAACCGATGGGCTGCCACACCGCTGGGCAGCCAAATAAAGCCAAGATCATGGTCTACAGCTTCACTGTTGTAGAGCACCTTTTCCAGACGTTCCTCGCACTGCTGTGCAATTCTGACGGCTTCGCTGTCAGGGCGCGCCCGATGTACCAGCCATAGCAAACCCGGATAAAAGCCAGCCGTCCACCATTCTTCCTCACGATGATCATAACGTCCACCTTCTGCAACATGTGGAAAGGCGTTCCCCAGTCTTGCCGCCAAGGCAAGCGTTTTATCCAAAGCCAGCTCCCACGATCGTTCCAGCCATGCTTCTGTTTCAGTCATTGCTTTTCACTCTCCCTTTTCCACATGTTAAAAAAATCTATTGTTCCCGCCCTGTTTATTCAGGCAAACGAATGATAAAGGAAATACGACTACCCTCACATTCCAAACGCGCTCCCTTGAGCAAACCATTCCGACAGGCCACAGAAGCCAGTTCTTCCGGCCACACGACATTCGTTCCTTCTGTTGCTGGAATAACCTCCAGACTCGCACCTGCATACTCCACCCGAATGCTTTCCTTTTCTTCACCCGTGGACATCACATGATGAATGGTACTGCGTTCCCGGCCGTCATACGCCATTAAAGGAATAAGCGCCCCCACTGCCTGAATATTGCCTTGAAGCTCATACGTCACCTCAATTTTGCCGGGTACCTGCCGAAAATGTGTTCGAATTTCCCATACGCCCGGGAATGGGCCCTTCCACAACAACGTAAAATCAGTCGCTCCGTTGGATGCGGAGCTTTGCTCCATCTGTACCGATCCTCCACCGTCCAGCGGATCAATGCCTCCGTCCCGGTCGAACTCCAGCGTGCCGGGAATGCCTTCCGACAGGCTGTGCCATTTCCCGTCCTCCGTTTGCCAGGCTGGGGTATAGCTGAGCGGGAAAATATCCCCTTTCGCAAAGCCTGTAAAGCCGCGGTCTGCATGCCCCGCCGAGGACGGGCCGATTAACGGTGGCAGCGTGGAACGCTGAATACGCACGATGCCGGGAATATTGTACGGGTCATTGACCGATGTTTGCACAAGCATTTGCTGTCCATCTACGGTCGCAATGACGGTCTGGAACCAGCCGTCCGTTTCCAGCACTCGACTGCCGATTTCCGCCGGAATTAAAGATGGTGAAATGCGCTCCACATCCGCTCCGTGCAAAAGTGTGTAAGCCAGTGCAGCGGCCGTCCACAGGCTGTAGCAGGTATGGTTCGAATACACCTCGAAGCCATGCCGCGCCTCGGACGAATAATGGTTGCGGACGATATGCAGCTTGCCATCGGCGGTCTGCCAGCGGCCAATTGCCTGCCAGCACAGGTCCGCTGCCCGCCGGAATGCGCCTGCCAGCCCATGCTCGCCCGCTGCAAAAGCCTGCTGCGCATGTGTCGTGAAAACGAAGGCCGCTGCCGCTTCGTTCCACTGATGCTGCGCGCTTCTTCCACGCGGCGGAATTTCCCCGTGTGGGGATAACGCCAGCAACGAACTGAGCGCCCCCTTGCGAAGATGGTCGCGCAGCTCAGTGGCGCAGCCGCCATCATATCCGCTTTCCAGCATCACGCCCAGATGAAAGCGTGTGACGATGTCGTAGGCGAACGGGCTATTGGGCCGATCCAGCGGGCCGTCCTCATACAAGCCCAGTCCGGTAAAGCGTGGCAAATGATAGCTGCGGATATACGTCTCCATCCATTCAGCATCCGCGGCAATCCCTTCCGCCGCACGCATATACTCACCGGACATCATAATCGCGTTCCAGTTGATCATGCGGTTCGGATTTTTCATTTTGCTCATCGTAAAAATGTAGGTGTCTTCCGGCTGAATCCGGCTCAACTGCTGCTTCCATGCTGTGGCCTGCTCTGGCAGCAGGTTTTTGAGCAGCCGATACGCCCCCATCATCATGATCGGAAAAAAGTCCGGATGGTGATCCGGGGCCCTTTCCTCCACCACACATGCTATGCTGTGCGTTAGAGCCGCCGCAGCGGATTCGAGCAAGTCATGCCGACCTTCTTTGACCAGTACCGCCGCTGCCAAAGCATAAGATGGAGTCGAGTAATACCGTTCACTATCAGAATGAGGGTCGATAATGGCCCCATTTTCTTCCTGATGCGGAGTATAAGCACGAACCAGCTTTTCCAGCACAGCAAGCTTACGTTGGTGAGTCCAGCCGTCATCCACTCGATTCAGCCCGTTTTCCAACCGTTCATCCAATTGCTCTATAAATTCCTCCAGCTCCGTCTGCCAAGGATACACGCTGCCTGTATGCAGCTTATTCATCCTGTCTGCCTCCCCTTCAAAATGAAGATTGGTTTATGGTAAAAAACAGCTCGCAATCCACGCTTGTAGTGCCGTCACAGCGATCCGGGACCAGGCTTAACGATGTTTTGTAAAACACAAACGGTACCCCGTCATGATCCATATGCTGCACAGCCTCTACCTCCAGACGCAGCAGCCTGGCATCATAATCCAGCCTGACCAATGTATTCGCTCCCTTCCATTCCACGAAGCCCGTGCCCGTGTAAGGCTGAATACGGCTGATCAAGTTCTCTTGCACATCCCACGGCTGTATGCTCCCGTCCGAAGACGCTACAAACTCAAAATGATCTGTGACGGTAAGCCTCGCCCCCTCGTTTCCCTCCAATACATTCCAGACAAACGAGCGGGTGAACAGCGCCAATTCTTCTATGGGATACGCAGATGTCAAATCCAGCTTCAGCCTCGCCCCCGCTAGTGCCGCCCCTTGCTCTTCCAAGGCAATATCCAGCACAACCGCCTGTGCCTCCGCACCTGATTGCTGCATGGTCCCGTTAATGACAGGCACAGAATGACCACCGGAAGAAATGTTGATGATCGACTCTCGCCCCGGTGAAAAATAGGCTTTCGTATATAAGCCGGCTCCCAGATCACACAGCAGATTTTCGCCGCCGCCATGAAGGATAAAATGTCCCAGATCGTTATGATTGTGCGGTTCATCGTTATGTCCACCCTTAGATGAAAAGGCAAATATCGTGCCCTGTTCAATTGTCGGGGTTCCAGATATGCTGTGGCAGTGACTGCGGCACATCAACCACCCAAGCTGTGGCAAATAATCGACTACAGCCTCACTGTTCCCAAAGGCCAAAGGATCCGTCCAAACCAGATTGCGCAATACATGCGCCCAACGACGGCAAGGGTCCTCCAGCAGACCCGGTACGCGGAAAGGCAATGTGGACGGTCGTCCCTGCAAAGCATTCACACGAGAGATGAGTCCGGAAGGAAGACGTTCGGCTTCGCTGCTGTCCGAATAATTGGCGAAAACGCCGTCCGATAGATGAACCCGCTCCGCAAAGACCGCTATTTGCCTAATCCTTTGCGAGCTAAGGATATCCACAGCACCTTCGGTAAGCTCACCCAGCATATCGGCAAAATAGATAAAATAGCCGAAGCCGTACACCCAGTAGCCGACACCCTCGGGACAGCCGCCGTCCTCCTTGTACCCTGCAAGAAAGCAATCCAGCGCACCTAGCATTTTCTCAATAGCCGCAGCTTGGCGCGGGTCATCTTCTGATAGCAGCAACACGGCGATTCCACAGCCGGAAGCACATACAGCCGCCCAGTTGTGATCCGCTGTTTCCCATTGAAAGTGACGCGGCTCCCAAAATACAGGCTCTACAACACGCCGTTCTACCTCACCGCGCACCTGAGCGACCACATGGCTATCCAGTTGCTCGCCGAGCAGCAGTATGATTTCAGCCAGCGTTTGCGCGGTTTCGGAAGCGAATAAATCCACCTGCTGCCAAGGCGGCGTGACCGTATCCTCTTCCCTGACATGTGCAGGAAGTGCCCATGTATACTCCCCACAGATGTCCAGCAGACCGCGTTCCACCTCTTTGATTCGCCAAGGCTCTGGCTCGGCAACGGCTGCCAGCACGAGGGCAACCAGCCGTCCACGCCGTTCAAAGTACACATCCTCATACGGCTTGCGCTCCCCTGTATTCGCAAATTGCCTGAACAGAGTCAACGGAAGCGTCGGCCATGATGTTTGCCGGTTATTCTCACAGACACGCTCAATATCCTTCCAAAGCCCGGTATATATCGGCTCAGAGACAGTCGCCCGCAGCCTTTTTGTCCACTCACGCCTTAAGCGTCGCCTTGCTGCATCCTGCACGCCGCCAGTCAGCACCGTGACGAGCTGCGAAGCAGGCCAAGCCTCCTTCAGAAGACTCATTTGCATTTCCTCCCCATGAGACACATTCATTTCGGCTTCTTTTTTGTTAACGCTTTCATTGTATCTAACAATCACCCTAAATTCAAAGAGGTAGAAAAACAATAACGCAAAACACAAAAGAACCTCCACGCCACGTTGCTGTGGTCATGGAAGTTCTTGTTCTACTCTTTTGCCAGACTGAGTCCAGATTGGCCTGGATTTATCGTTTCTAGACCTTTGGCTTTTCCGATTTCCAGTTTTTAATCCCGTCATCCTCCAGAATACCAAGCGCGACGTCTGAGATATTAGGATCACGCAACAAAGCATCCTCGACTCTGAATTTGATATCGTCCGCATCTGCCAGTGTCATTCCCGGTGTAAGCTCGATCAGCCCTTCTACGTGATAATAGCGTCCCTCCTGCAAAATACGCATTTGGTAAATATCCGTCACATGCGTATCTGCAAGAATAATGGAGGCCACGTGTTCTTCGATATCAGGGGGAGCAGATACCCCAATCAAGCCCACCATATTGTCGTAGCCGACCCGAAACGCAACGCCCACCATAAGACAGCCGATGAGAATACTAGATATTCCGTCAAGCAGTTTAAAATCTGTCAGCGATGTGACCACAACAGCCAGCAGGGCAAGCACACCCCC
Organism: Paenibacillus maysiensis; assembly: GCF_000520815.1. GTDB lineage: Bacteria > Bacillota > Bacilli > Paenibacillales > Paenibacillaceae > Paenibacillus > Paenibacillus maysiensis. Next base: position 41,883 of record NZ_ASRY01000289.1, read on the forward strand.
CGTTGTTGCTACCAGATCCTCATAAAATACCAGACGAGTTGGCGGTGCAGCACGTCCCACATTGCGAAACGCAGAGGTGAAAATGCCGAACCCTTTCGCCTCAACTCTGGATTCATGCAGCACTTCCTTCATCGCTTTGCTCCATACAAAACCGTCAACCACCAGAGACAAGATCAAGACCACCACATTAATCCAAAATCCATGCGTGGATTCAGCCGGATGCTGCAACAAATGGATGCCTTCCAACGCGGTTTCATAGGCCATGATCGTTACAACAATAACAGCGACCATACAAAACAGGTTAATTACCCGTCCAAAACCGGTAGGAAAGCGCTTTGTCGGCTTTTTCTCTGCCAGCACGCTGCCCGCGAACACAAACACCTGGTTCACCGCATCTGCAATCGAATGCATCATCGTGGCAAACATGGAACCACTGCCTGTCAGGGCAAAAGCAATCCCCTTAATTAGCGCAATACCGGTATTACCCAGCGCCGCCGAGCCTGAGGATTTGTTCCCCTTTTTCACCAGACTCCAAAATGAATCCTTTTTCTGCTGCTCAACCATCCTGTAGCTTTCCTCCTGAGGTATACATAATCTGATATCGCCACATTATGTAATCTTTTGTTATGTATTATTTTTAACCCGTCCACATTTTACCTAACCATCCGGGGAGAATCAATACAAACAGCAATATAAATGCTATAAAAAAAGAATGCTCCACGTCATCCCATGACGCGAAGCATTCCAAGTCAGACCCTCTGTAATACATTGAGTATGTGAGCCTCCGCTAGCGGAATCGGATTCTGTAAGTGGTTAGGACAACTTATTACCAACTGGCTTTCGTAACGCCTGGAATTTGGCCTTTATGAGCCAATTCGCGGAACGCGATACGGGACAGCTTGAATTTGCGCAGGTAACCTCTCGGTCTGCCTGTCAGCTCGCAACGGCTTTTCAGACGAGTCGGGGAAGAATCACGTGGAAGCTTCTGTAATGCTTCGTAGTCCCCTTTTGCTTTCAGTTCACGTCTCAGGTCTGCATATTTAGTTACAACTTCCTGACGTTTCTTCTCTTTTACTACTTTCGACTTCTTAGCCACGCAAAGCTCCTCCTTGTGATATATGCCAATCATGAAGGCTCTCCACCCCTGCCACTGGATGGACGAACATGGAAATGGACATGATTTTCATTTAAATAGTAATCGTTATTATTATCATTTAATATAACGCTGTTTCGAGTGGGTTGTCAACCCCATCTGATGTCCTAGGAACATCATGGATTTAACTAACCGAATGAAAAAAAAACAGCATTAGTCTGAAATTTGAACATAAAAGTTTCAGACTGCCGCCGCTATTGAGGTATCATCATGTTATCATTGCTCTTTCGTAAATGAATGAAATTAAATTTTAGAATAACGTTCTGATAGTTTCTTTTTATGGGAGTGAAATACTTCTTCTAAAGGAATATCATATTTATTGGCTATTACAATTAGGTTACCTAATACATCTCCTAATTCTTCAATAAGCTCCTGTTTGTTTTCCTCAAATGAGCCCTTTGATTCGTCAGGTCTATCTCTACCGATTTCCAAAGCTCTTATCGCTCGTGCCACCTCGCCCGTTTCTTCTGCTAAAAAGCCGATACGAATAAAAATATCTAACTCTGACCAGCCCCTGCTTTCATAGTAATCTTTTACCCATTCTTGGAACTCAGCAATATTCATTTTCATCAGCCTCCATTTTCATTTCTCAAGTTTATCAAATATTGAAAGTCAGATAAAATATGATGATGAAAATTTTACGAGGAGACCCGCGAATAATGACACAGCAGGAGCGATCCAAAACGGTAAATGATATTAAGCAGCTCAAAAATGGTATTGCGGTACCAACAGTACCCGCGACAGTCCATGGGAAGGCTCAAACTGGAAGCCATTGGTTATGCGATCTACCCATTCCGTTGTGCTACACAACCGGATAGAACGAAACAAGCGACATAATCAAGATGCAAAAAAAGCCTGATATGATCAGACTCCAGTTGTTCCAGCTATGAATTAGAAAAGGCTGTCTCCTGCAATATCGCAAGAGACAGCCTTAGAATGACTTATTGCTTAGCCGCAACTTTCCACTCCAGGATTCCGGTAGATGCGGAACCATTGGATACCATTTCAATTCTTAATTTCGTTGTTTTTACAGGAGCAAAAGTGGTCGCATTATACTGATCTGCCGCAGTCCCAAAACCATTGGCTTGCTTGACATTAGACCAACCCTGACCATTCCAATACTTAATCTTGTAAGACTTAGGCACATCTATGCCAGCGCCATCCTTAAACCAATAGACATCGGTTTGGGATACCGTATGTTCTTGATCAAAATCGTATTGAACCCATTGCGTTCCCGTTTCAGGCCAGTTGCCGTATACGGCATGACTTCTATCGTTGGAATTAGTAGGCTCAAAGCCATCGTTTAGCGCGCTTACATTTTCCCAAGATGAAGTATAAGAGCTGCTAGCCATTGCCGCAGGCGCTATGTTCACGATTTCATTAGGATCTGTTTCGATTGGACCATCATCATCTTTAGTCGTGGTTGGGAAACGAGCCGTATCCTTTTTGATTTGGCTCCAGGTATAACGCAGCATCCAAACATCCCAGTCGGTGATATGATCGGAATTCCCGGCCCACATAATGGTGTTCGTTGGGAAGCCACCCGGTGGACGCTCATGTTCTTCATAGAAATCGTTTAATCCAAAGCCATGCCCAATCTCATGTTCGGTAATCAAAATCTCATCAGCGTTCACCGTGCTCAGAACATATTCATCACTCATACGCTGTCCCCAGTCGCCGCCGGCTCCCCCACCGAAATTTTCTGTAGCCCAAAGATACATATCAAAGCGTTTATCCAATCCACCCGGATACGAATAGTTGGGGTCCGAAAAATGCTCGAATCTGGATATTTCATTAGGCGCAACAGGAAGTGCAGCAGGAATTTCCGGTTGTTCGGAAGCTAGTGCATCTTCAATCGTATTCGTATAAACAACCTCGTCAGGCTGCTTGTCCAGCAGCAGTGAAGGATCGGCAACAGCCCAGCCTACTACTTTCACTTTAATATTCTTATAGGGCCATCCATCATATCCCTGGAGATGCTCCGTCCAATAGTTCATCTGACGACCTAGCATTTTAGCAATATCTTGACGCTGTTGAAGCGTAACTGGCTTAGAAGATTGCCAACGTACTACATAATTTAGAGTTCCTTTTCCCGCAAAAATCTGATCAAAAATCAAATTTTTACGGTTAGTCGAGCCTTCGGTCAGCATTCTATTCTTCCAAACCCACTCCACCGATGATTTGAGATAAGCTGGCATATCAGCGAGCGTTGAATCACCCTTTGCCGCAACCACAGCATTTCCATTCCCTAAAGATGCTGCGGACATCGTCGCAGCGTTTCCCATCAGTAATGAACTAGCAATCACTACCGAAAAAGAAGCCATCATCATTCCTTTTCTCTTCAACATGTATGTAACCACCATACCTTTGTATTTGATTGTTGACTTCATAAAATGGCAATCGAAATCTCTTATCTCCCTCCTTTCTTTTGATTTGAAAAAAAATACAATTTTATATTATCATTAGGATACTATAACGTCAATATTTTCCTTTATACTTTAGAAAAAGGTTATTCTTTTGATCTTTTAACAAATCAAAAACCCCTTCTCTATACAAGAAGGGGCCTAGCATTGAAAAAGTAGACTCACGTCCTGCCTTACTCTATTTATACCAATACCGAATCTGCCAGTGAAGCCAGCAGCTTCGCGGTTCCCGGCAACGCGCGTTCGTCCAGATCGAAGGCTGGATGATGCCATTCCTGACTCCCCGAAGTGCCGACAAAGACGAACACACCGGGGATGCTCTTCTGGTAAAGCCCAAAATCCTCGCTCGCCGAGGAAGGCACGGGACGAACGACCTCCAGACCGGCCGCTTGGGCCGCTTGCTCCGCGAGGACGATCAGCTTTCCGTCATTCAGCACGGGGGGCGGGCCCTCGATCCAGCAGATGTTCGCTTTGTGCCGAAAGCATCGGCAACGCCTTTTACGACCTGCTCGAAACGTTCAGCCACCTGTGCGCGCACGTTCTCATCGAACGTCCGGATCGTGCCGTCCAGATGGGCACGGTCTGGAAATAAGCTTAATTAGTTTAAAGACTTGCTGAGGGGCTTTTTTTACGCTGTTGAAGCTTTTGCTTGCCCCGTTGCAGCACTTGCAGCATTTGCTCGGCATAAGGAAGAAACTTTCGTCCATCCTCCGCCTTTTGCGCCTGTGTTTTATAAAATTCAAAATTAACACTCGCGTCCGCAGGCCTTCAGGGTGACGCCAAGTCGTCATGCCAAGACAACTTTGGGTTTGGATGACATATACATACCTTAAACGGTTATCTAAAATTGGATGACCCAGCGTTTAAACAAACCTTGGTGCGGACATGCTTGGAATATCAGCGCACTTGCGGCGGAATGAAATGAGGTTGAGCATATGCAGGAATGGGCCGAGGTTGCTTTACGCACGCTAATAGCTATCGCTATATTATTTTTAATTACCAAAATTCTCGGGAAACGTCAGGTATCTCAGCTTTCCTTGTTCGAATATATAACCGGAATTACGATCGGTAACCTGGCTGCTTCCATTCCTCTGGAACGAGAATCCGCTTGGTATTTGGGCTCTGTATCCATGGCAGTATGGGTCTTGACAACGTTTTTCATTGAATTGTTGCAAATTAAAAGTAAGAAGGCCAGAGATTTTATCGACGGAAAGACGACCACTTTGGTCAAAGACGGAAAAATTTTAGAGGATAATCTGAAAAAGGAACGACTTACACTGGATGAACTCATGGAGCAGTTGCGGAGCAAAAATGTATTCAAGGTTGCTGACGTGGAATTTGCCCTTATGGAGACCAGCGGTGAGGTCAACGTGCTGCTGGCCAAAGACAAGCAGGCTGTGACGCTTAAGGATCTCAATATGCTGCAGCTACCGGAGAAGGAACCCACAGCCATTATTATGGATGGACAACTCATGGAGCAGGAAATGGCGTACATGGGAATTACTCAACAATGGCTGGATGCAAAGCTGAAAGAAAAAAGCCTGACGGTCAAGGACGTATTTTTCGCCCAGTTGAACCCGCAAGGGGAGCTATACATTGACCAATACAGCGATAATGTGCAATTGTCCAAGGTACAGGATTCTAATCAAGCCGTGCTGACGCTGTTGGAACAATGCACGACGGAATTGCAAAAGCTGGCGGCGGGCTCCAGTGAACAGCAAAGAAAACAACTGTATGAGCAATGCTCCCAAAGTTTGAAGGAAGCCATACAGAATATGAAGCCGATCAACTCTGCCAATTCCTGAGCACCTCATATTTTAAGATCTGAAACATCCAAAAGGGAGCATTTTCAAAGCCAAAAATGGCTATGAAAGTGCTCTCTTAAACTTATAACTACCTTACTTTACATTTCAAAAAAATAATCCCGTTCTACCTTACATACTCTAAGACCGTAGCTTTTATACCATTCTGCTTTTCCTTTTTCCTGTGCGACTTGGTGCGTTTCATGATGCTTCCAACTCCTGATAGCGTCTAAGGACTCCCAATATGAGACGGTGATGCCCACTCCTTGTGAGTCACGAACACTTTCCACGCCTAAAAAACCAGGTTGTTTAGCAGCTAATTCCAACATTTTGTCACCCATTTTTTCGTACCCACGATCTCCTTCGTTACGTTCAGAAGTAAAAATGGCCGCATAATAAGGCGGCTGTGGAGTTTTAGCAATTGAGTCCATGTGTACCTCCCAAGAACAATATAAGTAATCTTTCTTTAATTTGATTATAATCATAATTATTAAATAAAAAAAATGAATTTATATGATACGATACATGAATATATTTCATAGAAGGTAGGAGTGAGCACAAGTTGTTTAAATATAAGGTTTTTCTTAGCGTAGTTGAAATGGGAAGTTTCACAAAGGCAGGGGAAGTTCTAAATCTTACACAATCAGCAATCAGCCATGCCATTTCTGCTTTAGAACATGAAATAGGGTTAACACTCCTGATCAGGGGTCGTTCAGGCATCAAATTAACCAACAACGGAGAAAGATTAATGAAGCACTTCAGAGAGATTATACAAATGGACGAAAAGCTCTATCAAGAGGTAGCTTTAATTAAAGGATTGGAAATCGGAACCGTAAAAATAGGTACATTCTCAAGTGTATCTATTCATTGGCTGCCGCGTATTATAAAAAAATTCAACGAGCAGTTTCCTCTCATTGAGATGAAACTGCTCGATGGGAACTACCATGAAATTGAGAGTTGGTTAGTCAGCGGCGAGGCTGATTTTGGCTTCGTAAACCTGCCCACGTTAGACACTTTAGAGGCCTTGCCACTAAAAGAAGAAAGAATGCTTTGCCTGCTTCCTTCCAATCACATTCTTGGTGAACGAGCCGCTATTCGTGTGGAACAGCTCATAGATGAGCCTTTCATTATGCCTGTTGCAGGCTGTGACACCGATGTGCGAAATATTTTTTCACAGTTTAATATTTCACCGAGAATCAAATATGAATTAGAAGATGATCATGCCATTATGGCCATGGTACAGAACGGCTTAGGTGTGAGTATTCTTCCTGAAATGATTTTATCTCACATTCCTTATGACATCTCTATTCGACCTTTGGAAGGAAAACATTCCCGCACTATTGGTATTGCTACCGCTTCTTTAAAGAATGTTTCTCCAGCGGCCAAAAAATGTATGGACTTCATTGCTGAATGGATCAATAGATCCATGTGACAATAAACTATATCCTCTTTCTGTAAATTAAATACACCTTTTAATTTGCAAACGAGGATTCATCCGTTGCCGGCCATGGTAACGGATTTTCAAAGCCGGACCAGTCCATGTCCATTTCGCCATCGTTCAGCAGACATTCATCCAGCTCTTCTTCCAGCTCCGGTCGATTCATTCCGATACCGATCATGACGATTTCGCTCATGCGGTCGCCCCACTGCTCATCCCAGTTATCTAATGCCTCAGGATCAGCCGCGACGATCTCCTGACGTTCTTCCTCGGACAACGCCGCCAGCCAGCTTCCAGCAGGGCCAAATTGAATGGAGGGGCCTGCCTGGCTGATACTGGCCGCCCAATCCTGAGGGGTCGCAATCCAGGCCAAGCCTTTGGCACGAACGACTTCCTCCGGCCAGTAGCTCATAAATTCAGCCAATCTCGCAGGATGGAACGGTCTTCTGCGGCGATATACAAAGGAATTGATGCCATATTCGTCCGTTTCCGGTGTATGGTTCTCCAGCTCCAGCTCACGAATCCATCCGGCGGATTGGCTGGCCTTGTCAAAGTTAAACAATCCCGTGTTTAAAATGTCTGAAGGAGCGACCTGTCCCTTGGAGGTACGAATGATTCTGGCCTCAGGCTGAAATCTGCGCAAAACGCCCTCAAGTTTGTCCAGCTCCGCAGGCTGAACCAAATCGCATTTATTCAGAATCAGTACATCACAGGCTTCAATCTGGTCAATCAGCAAGTCCGAAATATCACGCGTGTCGTCTTCTCCCGTAGCCTGCCTGCGATCCAGCAGCGTTTCTCCCGATTCAAAATCATGCCAGAAACGGTTCGCATCGACCACGGTCACCATACAATCGAGCTTTGCCAGGGAAGCCAAATCAATGCCTGTCCCTTCGTCGGCGTACGTAAAGGTTTGAGCGATAGGCACAGGTTCACTGATCCCTGTGGATTCGATTAAAATATAATCAAACTCACCTTGTTCAGCCAGCTTCTTGACTTCCAGCAGCAGGTCTTCACGCAATGTGCAGCAAATACAGCCGTTGGACAGCTCAACCAGCTTCTCTTCTGTTCTGGACAAGCCACCCTCTTTTTTGACCAGCTCGGCATCAATGTTCACTTCGCTCATGTCATTGACGATCACGGCCACTTTCATTCCGTCCCGATTGTTTAACACATGATTCAAAATCGTTGTTTTCCCTGCTCCCAAATATCCGCTCAGCACCGTTACTGGTATTACTTTCTTATTCATTGGTGGTACGCTCCCTTTAATATAAGCTCATTATCTTCACGTCATTTAAATAGTAATCATTACTATTATCATTAGCATTCAGTAATATACAGTATCTCTTTCGCCTTGTCAATTACGAAGAAACCCTTGTAATGAATCATAAAAAGTTATTAATATATGGTAATAACGATACTTAAAGAATAAGGTGAATGTTTTGCGATCAATCTGGCTCGGAATATTAGCGGCTTTCTTTTTTGCTTTTACATTTGTTCTCAATCGGTCAATGGAGTTATCAGGCGGAAGCTGGATATGGAGTGCTTCTTTGCGCTATCTGTTTATGCTCCCCGTTTTATTCGTCATCGTTTTGACCCAGCGCAAGCTTAAACCTCTTTGGAACGTCATGAGAGAACGACCGGGGATCTGGGTTTTATGGAGCTTCGTCGGATTTGGACTGTTTTATGCTCCATTGTGTTTCGCATCGGCTTATTCACCAGGCTGGCTGATCGCGGGAACATGGCAAGTTACCATTATTTCCGGTTCATTGCTTGTTCCGTTATTTTCTGAAATTGTGCAAACGGAAAATGGCCCTTTAAAAGTACGAGGAAAAATCCCCATTCAGGGACTTATGATGTCTTTGATTATTTTACTTGGGATTATTCTCATGCAATTCGAACAGTCGCAATCCATTTCTACCCAGAATTTTGTATTCGGCATTCTGCCTGTCGTACTCGCTTCATTTGCCTATCCACTAGGTAATCGTAAAATGATGGAAGTTTGTGCAGGGCGGTTGGATGCCTATCAACGTGTTCTCGGGATGACATTAGCCAGTTTGCCGTTCTGGTTATTCCTTTCGTTATACGGGGTTTTTAGCGTGGGAATGCCGAGTCAGGAGCAGACGCTGCAATCCGCTTTGGTAGCCGTGTTTTCAGGAGTGATTGCTACAGTCCTGTTTTTTAAAGCAACAGATCAAGTTCGGGGAAATATGCAAAAGTTAGCAACGGTGGAAGCAACACAATCTCTGGAAGTGCTTTTCGCATTAATGGGAGAACTGATCTTTTTATCCATACAGATTCCCTCTCTTTTATCATGGATCGGTATGTTCATCGTCATTCTCGGCATGGTTCTGCACAGTTATGTTACACATGATAAGAAAATCATCCCTCGGATAATGCCCAAAAAGACAGATCGCGTTTAGCGCAGGATTATTCTAGTCATGATCGCTTATTGTTCAGGTTCTGACAGGGCAATCTAATAAAAAAGCAGCAGACTCAGGAGGCTACTCCTGCTCTGCTGCTTTTTTGCGATTCGCTTCTTGTCACCTTGGCACTCACCGTCAATGCTCACTTCGCTTCCACGAATGATGCCTAAATAGGAATGATGCTTGAATAGAAAGGGTTCAACTTACCAAGCGTAGGCTTCCGGCGCAGGTTTGCCGGGACCAGGGAAAATTTCGTTCAGCTTGGCAAGTACATCCTCGCTCAATTTGACCTCAGGCACCCGGAGAGCATCCTCCAGTTGTTCCAATGTCCGTGGACCGATAATCGGAGCCGTTACGGCCGGATGAGACAACACCCATGCCAGCGCAATCACGTCTTCCTTTTCGCCCAGCTCGCGGCACAACGCTGCAAATTGCTCCAGCTTCGCACGATTCTGTTCAATCTTTTCCTTGGAACGTGCGCTACGTGAGCCTGTACCCGCCAATGCATTACGCCCTAGCAGTCCGCCAGCCAGCGGGCTCCATGGAATAACGCCGAGTCCCAGCTCCTGAGCCGCCGGTAATACCTCCAGCTCGGCGGAACGTTCGTTCAGATTATACAAATGCTGCTCGGATACAAGCCCCAAAAAACGGCGTGCCTTCGCTTCGGCCTGCGCCACAGCAATATGCCAGCCCGCAAAGTTACTGGAACCGATATAATCGACTTGTCCCCGATCCACAACTGACTCGAATACGCCCCACAGCTCATCCCATGACACGTTTCGATCAACATGATGCATCTGATACAGCTCGATATGATCGGTCTGCAAGCGTTTCAGAGAAGCATCCAAATGACGGCGAATTTTGTAAGCTGACAAGCCTGATCCTGCGTTCGGACCGTCGTTCTCATTTTTCATATCCCCGTATACCTTCGTCGCAAGCACGACCTTCTCTCGTCTTCCGCCGCCCTGTTGGAACCAGCGTCCAATAATTTCCTCTGTCCAGCCTTTACGGTCATGGCCATATACATTAGCCGTATCAAAAAAGTTAATGCCCGCATCCAGCGCGGCATCCATAATTTTAAACGCATCCTTTTCTTCGGTTTCCGGTCCAAAATTCATCGTCCCCAAACACAACCGACTAACCTGCAAGCCTGACTTCCCCAAGTATGAATATTCCATACTGCCTCCCGCCTTTGCCTAAGAATTTTAAAATTTCATAAAAATCCCCTGCCAAAAAAGACCATACCCACTTTATTCACCAGAAAACACTACCTTGAAACACCCTGAAATAGAAATGTATTATTTAGCGCAAACAAAAAAGCCCCACACCCTGCCGAAGCAGTCAGCGCGAGGCCATTCCCCCCTCATACTATCACCCACCGTTAAAAGGAAAGTGACTTTACGGTGGTAGCCCCAGCGGAGCGGAGGATTTGAATCTGTAGAAGCGGAGCGTTCGCCTTTGCCCCTGAATTTTAACCTTATCATGTCTTATACAATCCAAAAAATTCAGGGGCAACAGCGATCGTAAGATCAAATCCTTCGCGGAGCCGCCCGCCCCCACACCGTAACTCTCTCTCTCTTTTTAACAATCAAGGAATCAATTTCGTCTCTTTCGCACGCTCAGCCATCTTCTTCGTATGCTTGCTGAGAGGCTTCTTAAGCACTAATCCAAACAGGAAGCAAACCCCGATGAATATAAACAGCATTACCACATCCCGCGTCACCGTCGAAGGAAGCATTCCTCCTACCGTTTCCCGTAGCAGACTAACCGCATAGGTGAACGGTACAAACGGATTCAGCGCTTGAAAAAACGGCGTGCTTGTCGCAATCGGGAATGTGCCACCTGAGCTGGAGAACTGAAGCACCAGCAAAATAACCGCCAGCCCCTTACCAATATTGCCAAACACCGAAACCAGTGTATAGGTCATGGCTGTGAACACGAGACTGATCAGGATGGAGGACAGTACAGATGCCACCTTGGCATCCACATACGCACCGAGCAGGAACAAGTCACCCAGCGACACACTAAGCGCCTGAAATATACCAATGGTGGAGAAGGTCATAAGTCGCCCGAAGTACACCTGGTAGCTTTTATATTTACCTTCCGGGTCCTCCACATCTACCCTGAACATCGACACCAGCAGCATCGCACCTACCCAAATCGACAATGTGGTATAAAAAGGCGACATCGCAGAACCGTAGTTCGGAATCGGATAAATCCGCTCCTGTTTCAACGACACCGGACTGCCGAGAAAATCGCTCTCCTTTTTCACGTCGCCCTTGAGCAGCGTAATGGCCCGTCCGAGGGCATTTTCACCTTTTAGCTTGCGAATCGTGTCCGCAGCCTGGCGTATGGAATCCTCAGCCGCAGGAAGATCCGTCCTCACAAAGTTGGCTACCTGGTGCACCGCGTGTTCTGCCTCAGGAAACTTGTTCTCAATCAGGTCAGCCATTTTGACAAACTGCTGCTCCGCCTTCGGCAAATCGTTACGCACAAAGTCCGCCGCCTGATGAATTTTACTTTTAACCCCAGGCAAATCGTTATTCACGAAGTCCGCTGCCTTGTTTACAGCATTCGTAAATTCACCCATGCGTCCCTGAATCGTTGTAGCTGCTTCATGCAGCTTTTGCCGATATTGTGGCAGGTCCTGCTGAAGTCGAGTCAGTTCTTCCTGACCGAATTGTGCGGCAGCCTGAGCATCGTTTAATATTTTTTCAATATTCGGTAGCTGCTCTTGGGCCGTATTCAGCACATTCGCAGAATTGCGGGCAACGGTCTTGATTTGATCCAGCGCCTTTTGAATGGCTGGTGCATATTCCGTATCATAGTTGCCCAAAATGCTGTCGATCCCGCTGCTGATTTCTCCAGCAAGGCGGTCAGCGTCATCCAGCAGATTTTGTGCAGGCTTCTCACCGCGCTGAATGGCATCTCCGATGCTGGTAACCGTGCTATTCAAGCGACGGAATCGATCCTCTACCCCACTCACACGGGAAATAAGCGAATCCAGCGGCTGACTCGGCAAATATCCGTTAACACGGGTCAACAACTGAGAAATACGATCCAGCACTTCCACGGCAGTGGTCAGTCTTCCGCTAACCCGATTCACCGCAGCCTGTGCCGCTCTAGGATCAAAGTCAACACCGCGGATGATTCCTGTGATCTCCGAAACTCCATTCGCCATTTGCTGTACCAACTGTAAATCCTCTTTGACCACCGTGCCGATTGAATCCAGCGCACCATCATTTTTATCCAGAAAATCAAGCAATCCGGTTGTAAAATCCTTGCCAGTATCCGCAATTTTTTGTACTTCAGGCAACGCTTTTTGTGCGGCATTAATGACCTTGAGCGCCGTTTGTGTATCCTCCAAAGCCGTAGTCAATGCGCTTGCTACCTTACCGAAATTTTGATCCAGCTCCACGATCCGATCCCCGGCCTTTTGAATGTCTGGCAGCCTTTTTTGAATATCTAAAATAACCGCCGCCACCTTGTCCAGCTCGGGCAAGTTTTTTTCAATTTTCAGCACCAGATCGCCAGCGCGGTTAATTTCAGGAATTTTCTCCTTTAATGCAATGATCTTTTGTCCCTGTGCCTTAATTTTCGGCAAATTCTGCTCCAGTTCGATAGCCTGCTTTCCTAATCTGTCGATATCCGGCAATCGGTTGTTCAACTCCAGCACTCGGTTCTCAATATTGCGAATGGTCGGCAATTCCTCCTCCAGCTTCACCCCGGCTTCCTTCAATTTGGTCAGCACAGCCTGACTGGCGGTTTCAATAAAGTTTTGACTAATCTGATTCGTCAGAGCGGTTGCTCCAGAAGAAGTAATTTTGGGAGCAACCGCATTGATTTTTTCATTGACGACGTAATCAATCTCCGGCTTTTGCGGATTTTCCGTGAGCACGCTCGTAATTTTTTTGGAGAAATCCTTTGGAATGAGCAGGCTTGCGTAATAATCTCCGTTCAGCACACCTTTTCGCGCTTCCGCTTCATTGACGAAGGTCCAGCCCAGTTTCTTGTTATTTTGAAGATTATGCAAAACCTCGTCACCGATATTAATCTTCTTCCCGTTCACCTCAGTGCCCTGATCCTGACTCGTTACTGCAATTTTAATACCAGATGTATTCGCATAAGGGTCCCACATTGCTTTCAAATTTACCCATGCATAGACGGAAGGCAAAAGAATAATACCAATGACCAATAAAGTCCCGGTTGATACTTTGAATACATTTTTCCAGTCTGTTAAGTAGATTTGCCATATCTTCCGCAACTTCACCACTCCTTGTATGTACATTAACCTGTCGTCCAGTGTTGTATGCACACGTATTGTAAACGATTCGAGCGAATGAAGCCAAATTAACCCTTTACTATCGTAAAAATAACGAATAAGTTCCTCAGCGCTTTCGAATTCCGAAGATAATTCCAAAATTTCCTCAACGACTTTAGGCAAACCAAAAAGAAGCCCCTCAGGCCTAATACATAGGCTAAGGAGCTTCTTATTCACTTCGTTATCCATTCTTCAGCAGTCTGGCCCCTGAAAAGGCTGCGCCGTGACGCAGTTTCCGCTTTTCCAGCCGTTTGTGCAGCGAACGGTTGTACAGAAATTGAATGACAAAATACGAAATAATCCCTAGCACCACGCCAAAAATCGACATGCCGATCAAAATATGCAATCCTCCATGCAGCAGGTCTCTGAATACAGACCAGTTGCCATGAAACAGCTCCATAAAGGAATGCTCGTGAAGCCGACCTCCCCGGACATGGACCGGGTAATGGGACGGATAAACCCAAGCTCCCAGTTGCTTGGCGAATGGCATCAGTACAATCGGCAAAAAGGTCAGCTTACCTACAACGTTGCCCACAATTGCCGCAGGCAGCGAACCGCCGGACAACCGGACAACCGGGTAAAACACGAGATATACTAGTGAAGCCGTGGAGATCACAATCATCTCCAGCGCAAAGCCAATGGCGAAGCCCAAAGAGATCTTTTTTACGCCACCAGGGGCACGCAACAGCTTGATGAAATTCAGGCGAATCGCACGCCATATATTATGAAACATATTATATTTCTTCTTCGATTTATGAGGTTTGAGCCTGTTCGGATTGAGCTTTATCAATAGGAGGACTCCTTCAACAGTACAATTCAAGTTCAGGAATGAGTATATACAGCTCCCCATCCTTACTTATGTCTATACTGTCATTATAACCCTCAGCGTTCGAAAAGCAATGCCATTCCGCCTGTTTCGCCGGTTTTAGGACAAGATTCGCTTGTTGACTTCGTTTTGGAGAGGTACAATGTCCCAAATATCCGCCGCGTACTGCTGAATTGTGCAATCGCTGGAAAATTTGCCGGCGTGCGCCATGTTTACAATGGCACGCCACGTCCACTCGGACGGATTCCGGTACACCTGCTCGATCTGCACTTGAGTATCTACATATGCGGCAAAGTCCTTGAGCACAAAGTATTCATCATTATGATCAATCAGGGATTGATAAATAGCCTCAAACTCCCGTTCATGCCGCGTAAAAGGAGCGTCGTTCACCAGTTGATCCAGCACTTCACGCAATCTTTCGTCACTGTTGGCTGTTTTGCGTGCTGAATATTGTCCGTCCCGGTAATACGCCTCGATTTGATCCACCTTCAGTCCGAAAATGAACATATTGGCGTCGCCCACCATTTCATGCATTTCTACATTGGCTCCATCCAGCGTGCCCAGGGTGAGTGCACCATTCATCATAAATTTCATGTTCCCGGTGCCTGAGGCTTCCTTACCTGCTGTGGAAATCTGCTCGCTGACATCCGCCGCAGGAATAATCAGCTCGGCCAGTGAAACCGAATAATTTTCCAGAAAAACGACTTTCAGCTTGTCCCTGATATCCACATCCCGATTGATCGTGTCCGCCACGTTGTTAATGAGCTTAATCGTCTGCTTGGCAAGATAATAGCCGGGAGCAGCTTTAGCCCCAAAAATAAACGTACGCGGTACCACATCCAGAGAAGGATTATGCTTGAGCTGGTTGTAAACATGCATCACATGTAAAATATTAAGCAGTTGTCGCTTGTATCCATGCAATCGTTTGACCTGTACATCAAAAATCGAGGACGTATCCAGTCGCACGCCCTGTTTAGCAAAAACATGCTCAGCGAGCCTGACTTTATTACTTCGCTTAATCGCCTGTATCCGCTCCTTGAACGACTCGTCCCCGCTGTAACGAAGCAGATCGATCAGCTCGCGTGGACGGGTTCTCCAGCGTGTGCCTATCGTTTCATCATACAAGCTTGCCAGCTCGGGATTCGCGTGCATGAGCCAGCGGCGATGGGCAATTCCGTTCGTTTTATTGTTAAAACGGCCGGGGTACAGCTCGTGAAACGGCTTCATTTCCCGCTCCTTCAAAATTTGCGTATGCAGCGCAGCCACCCCGTTGACGCTGTAGCTGCCGACAATTGCCAGATGGGCCATGCGAATTTGCTCACCGTGAATAATTGCCATTTCACCAATTTTGATGTCCTGTCCCGGATAACGCTCCAGCAGCATTGCACAATAACGCTTGTTTATCTCCTCAATGATAAGAGAAACACGCGGAAGCAGCTCCCGCACCATATTGACAGGCCATTGCTCCAGCGCCTCGCTCAATATCGTATGATTCGTATATGAAACCGTCCGCGTTGTAATATTCCACGCTTCATCCCAGCCCAAGCCCTTCACGTCCATTAAAATACGCATAAGCTCCGGTATAACGAGCGTCGGATGTGTATCGTTAATATGCAGCGCTATTTTGTCAGGCAACTGGCTGTAGGGCAACCGCAGCTTCTCAAACGTCCGCAAAATACTTTGCAAGCCGGACGAGCAGAGGAAATACTGCTGCTTCAAGCGAAGCAGCTTGCCCTCATAATTCGAATCGTCCGGGTACAGAAACGCCGAAATGGATTCTACCGAGCGATTGTAGTCAAGAAAGCGGTAGTAACCGCCTTCGCCATGAATCGGCCCTCGGACAGGATCAAGCGCCGACTCCGCACTCCAGATCCGCAGCGTATTCACCTGCGCATGTCCGTAGCCCACAAGTGGAATATCGTACGGAACAGCCCAGACCGTTTCGGCATCCTGCGTCTCGAATACAAGACGACCGTCCTCCTCCCGAGTTTCCACACGTCCCCAGAACTGAACCTCGACCTTCTTGTCGGGGCGGCGCTCCTCCCAGACGTTCCCTTTTTGCAGCCAGTAATCCGGCAGCTCCACCTGGTTTCCGTCCACAATACGCTGCTCGAACAGACCGTACTTGTAACGGATGCCGCAGCCATGTCCTGCATAGCCAAGGGATGCCAGCGAATCCATGAAGCAAGCCGCCAGACGGCCGAGACCGCCATTGCCCAGCCCCGCATCTGCCTCCTGTTCTTCAATCTCTTCCAGATCCCAGCCCAGCTCTCCCAGTGCCTGCCGGACCATATCCAGCACGCCCAAATTCAGCAAATTGCTGCCCAGCAGACGACCTATCAAAAATTCCAGTGAAAAGTAATAGACCTGCTTCTCTTGTCCTTCTTTATAGGCTTGGTTCGTTTCCGCCCAATTTTTGCCGACTTGTTCGCGGATCATGCCGCCCAAAACCTTATATATGTCTTCCGCCTGAGCTTCCTGCATCGGCTTGCCCAGCCTTCCGACCAGTTGCTCTCGAAAAGCCTGCTTAAATGCTTCCTTATTGCTGAACAAAGGTGTGACCTCCTGTTATTTCCGTTTTAAATGCTCAATTATATTTTTAAATCACGCTATTTTTGGCAATGACATAGGGTACTCTGGCGTCTCCAATCAGGGTACGATCCGGTGAAAGCTGCACATCCTTATCCAAAATCACATTCTCCACCACTGCGCCTTTACGGATCACACATTTCTGCATAATGATCGAGTTGCTTACCCGTGCGCCCTCCTCCACCCGTACCCCGCGAAAAAGGATGCTGTTCTCCACCTTCCCCCCAATCGTGCAGCCGTTGGCGATAAGCGAATGATCCACCTCGGCAGTGTCCGTATAACGGGTTGGGGCTTCATATTTGATTTTCGTATGCACCGGCTGATTCTGGAACAGCGCTTGATACTGCTGCTGATCCAGCAGCTTCATGCTGTTTTTATAGTAACTCTCAATGGAATTAATCACGGCATGATAGCCTTCATAGGGATATGCATAAATGCGCAGCCCACTAGGATTTTTCTGAATGGCATCCCGGAAAAAATGGTTATCCTGATGAGCAATGCAATGCTTCACCTGATCAAGATACAGGCTTTTGTCCATGACGAAAATTTCAAGATAAATATTATGATGATCCTGCTCCTGGTGAATGCCCGTCACCCGTCCGTCCTCATCAATCTCCAGTCGAACACAAGGAGCGTGCTCAGATTCGAGCTGATCTATTGCTTTGTACACAAGGGTGACGTCCGCGTTCTTCTCCCGATGGTAACGGTATACATCCTCAATATCAACCTTGTTGACATGCTGGGTTCCGGCGTGAACAATGGTCTGACCCGATGAACGATGAAAAAAGTCCAGATTGTTGTGTACATGCTGCAAATCTCCAAGTGATGCATCCGTCGGATCATTCCAGTCCGGTGGTAAAATGAACAATCCGCCCCGTCTGCGGTCCAGATCCCAAGGCCGTCCTTCACCCAGATGATCCAAAAGCGAACGGTATTTGCGACGGATAAACAGTGCAATATCATGCACCCCTGCATGCATCATGTTAGATAAGGTAAAATCAATGAGCCGATATCGACTGGCAAAGGGTACTGCGGCCCCGCACCGGAAATAGGTCAACTCCTTCAACTGATCCAGTTCGTGATCCAGGTTGATGACTCCAATGAGTCGGCTCATAGCGGACACCGTCCTTATCCGGGTTATATTCGTGCATGAAGCTGGCTTTCCTGATCGAACAAAACAATTTCATCCGAACTGCCCTCAGATCCGATGACCGCGTTGTCTTCAATAATTATGTTTTCGCTCACGATGGCCCGGTGAATGCGAACATTGCGACCAATTTTAACGTTTGGCATAATGACAGAATCGGTAATAACACTCCCTTCCCCTACCTCAACTCCGTAAAATAGCACGGAATGCCTGACCTCTCCATCCACCACGCAGCCTTCATTCACGATGCTGTTTTTCAGAATCGCCCGTTGGGTTATATACTGGGCCGGTTGATTGGGGCTACGGGTATAGATGCGCCAGAAAGGGTCGTTCAGGTCCAGAGGCGGGTCTTGAGCCAGCAGATCCATGTTGGACTCCCACAAGCTCTGAATGGTGCCTACATCCTTCCAGTACCCGGCAAACGGGTACGCATACAGCGACCGCCCATGCTGGAGCAGCAACGGAATGATATCCTTGCCAAAATCATGCGAGGATTCAGAATCACTCGCGCTCTCCAGCAGATATCGGCGCAGCACCTCCCATTTGAACAAATAAATGCCCATGGAGGCCAGCGTGCTTTTTGGCTGTTCCGGCTTTTCCTCAAAGTCGTATATTTTCAGATCATCATCGGCGTTCAGAATCCCGAAACGTTTGGCTTCCTGAATTGTGACGTCGATAACGGAAATGGTGCAGTCTGCTCCCTTTTCCTTGTGATAATCGAGCATACGACTGTAATCCATTTTATAGATGTGATCTCCAGACAAAATGAGTACATGCTCCGGGTCATATTGATCCAAAAAATGCAGGTTCCGATAGATAGCATCCGCCGTACCCCGATACCAGTTGTTTCCATTCTCCTTTTCGTGGGGAGGCAAAACGAAAACTCCTCCGTCCAGGCGGTCCAAATCCCAGTCGCTGCCGACACCGATATAGGAATGAAGCACCAGCGGTTCATATTGGGTCAGCACGCCCACGGTATCAATACCGGAATGAGTGCAATTGCTGAGAGGGAAATCAATGATGCGGTAGGTTCCTCCAAAAAATACAGCCGGTTTGGCAAGTGTACGGGTCAGTCCTTTGAGCCTTTTGCCTTGTCCGCCAGCGAGCAGCATGGCAACTACTTCCTTCTTTCTCATAACAAAGACCTCCCTGTCATGTGCATCTGAAGCAATTGCGGCAGGATACTTGATAATATCCATTAAACGTGAAAAGACAGTCGTAATCGTTTTAGTCCTGAAGGAACGGGTAAGATGTGATGGAAAGGGTAAATCATAGTTATGCGGAACGAGTGCAAGGAATCACTAAATCGTAAAATCCCGTTCATCTTTTCACATTTTGGATGCTTTTAAAGCATTTGTGTATGACAACATGATCATAAGGAGGCGTTATTCATGAAGAATAAAAAATGGGTGGTAGCAGTATTAGGAATGGGTGTTACGTATCTGATGAAAAATAAAGGGGCACGCGATAAGATACTGAATAAGGTACAGACTATTGTCAACCGTGCAAAAACATCTGCTAAATCGTAAAATGTTAAAGCAAGAAAAAAGCGAGCCTCTCTGAATCATTGTTCAGGGAGGCTCTGCTCTGACTTTTCTCTGCATCCACGAACAATATATCTGTTCGAGGCTGTATCAGTAGACGGTCAGGCATTCTCCTTGTGTTCTTCTATTTCCATGATATGTTCAATGGTAAAGGTTCGATGCTTCCATTCGGAGGAACGATAGGCCTCTAGGAGACCAAAGGTACGAATTTTCTCTTTGTCCACCTTCTTAAAGGTATGAGTAATCCCTACCTTGCCCTTGAAAGGAAAAAAGGAAAGACCTACAGTCTGATCCGATAACCACTCTGCCCAAACTCGCCCGCTTTCATGACGAACAGCCGGGAAGCTCAAACCTTCAGCAAACCATTCATAATCTGCTGTAGGCGTACCCGGCTCTCGACTGCACAGAAACAGACTCAATTCGTCGCAAAACAACATTCTCCGTACATCCGTCCGCACTTGATGTTCGAAAGTTACGCCACATGCCAGCTCCTGTTTGAGCCTCTGCCGACGCCGTTCCTCTGCCTCCTGATAAACATTCGTAATCTGCTTGTCCTGAGCGTTTTGATGCTCGGTCCGTCCGACTAGCTCCTTGTACATCAAGCTGCACAGCAACGCCGCATACGTATTTCCTTGCTCGACTTCATCAATCCCAAGATGATAGAAAACAAAACGTGGACTGAGCGGAAAATCAATAAACGTATAAGGTGCAGACACATGATCATTCCAGAAAGGAGCAGCGTCTAACTGTATCCAACCCCGATCATGCTCCCTTGCTGCATATACAAAATCCTGCTTATGACGTCTATTCTTGAAGGCGCTCTCTTCCCATTGTGAAGCCAACTCACCTGAAATATGGGCATGGTCATGCTGCGTCGTCATGATATAAGCTTGGTCCGTTTCATAAATAACCATATGCTCTCCCCTTCCGTTCGGCGATTCGTGTGATTGTGTACAAACTCTCTGATCGAAGGCCATGGTTATGCTTACGTTTATTATATCAGGATAAGGGTAAAAAGGCAGTGAAGTTTTCTGCCTCCTTATGTCTAATTACCCCTTTGATTCTTCACTCGAAACTGCTGCGGGGTCATCCCCTCCAGCTCACGAAACACCTTGTTAAAATGCTTTGCATTGTCAAAGCCCACGTTAGCAGCAATTTCATAAATCTTGCCTCCTAGACACCCCAGTAGCTTTTTGGCTTCTGCAATGCCAGCCTTTTTACATATACCGATTTTTTTGATTTTGGTGTCTAAAGTTCAGGTAGCAGCGTTCCGAGTCGCAGAATATTTTTGGCCTGTTGCGAATTTTTACAATCTATTGATTTACGAAGAAGACTATCCAATGGTACGATAAGCCTATATATTATTCCAATCATTACCTATACATCTAGATCAGGAGGATTAAAAAAGTGGAAGAATTGGTTCGTTCGATTCAAAAACAGATACGGATTAAAAAGGTAGCCTGCTGGGCGGGGATCATTTTGTTTGGCCTGTGTACTTTAGTCGGCGTTGCGGCTCAAGAATGGCTTTTGACGATTCTTTCCCTGGGGATAACGGTTTTATCCGCTTATGCTTTAAGGCTGTTGCGCGGTATGACCCGGTTTACTTCGGAATATCAGCCAGGAAAGGGCCATTGGTACTATCGCCTTACGGTTCAACAAAAGCTGCGTTATCTCACCTGGGCACAATGGGTTGTAGGCATCTCTATCGCCCTGATGTTCTTCGTGTTTCATGCCCGACTGACTTCTTTTGTCATAACTATTTTGTGTATCCTCACTATTCAATTTAGTATCAAGAAACGGATTAAAAATCATCAGGAGCCTGATGCTGCCGAGTTAGTTGAGTTTGTGCGTTTGGGGATCATCTCTCCCGATGAGCAGGCTATTGGAGTGTATAAAGATTTTGTGCATCTTACCCATACGTTTCGGGGGAACCAAATTATTATCGTGACGGATAAACGCCTGATTTCCGTGTTTATAGAGGAACAGGGTCGTGCGTTGAAAACGGAAATGCTGCTTTCGGGCATAAACAAGGTACGAGCGATCGGCACTGGTTTCCAGGGTCGTGGATTGCTTTTGTCAGTGAGCAACCGTGACCATAACGAGCTTCACGTTCATATGGTCGGACAAAGTATTTTCTTTTCACCAGAGCAGTTCGTGAGCTCTTTACTACAAGCATTGGATGGGGCCTTAAAGAGCAGTCCATACCAAATGGAAGAAACATTCCCGGCCTACCAGCAGTTGAAAATTTCATTGCATCCATCAGATCAGGGTGTTCTGCATAAGCCTACTACGGCTTAGTATTCATGAAACACCAAATAGCAAGCAAGCCCGGTTCCTAATGAGCTTGCTTGCTATTTGGCATGATTTAGCATACTTTTACATCATTTATCTAGTTGTCGGAGAGCTTCTTTTCTACTTACTTCTGTCCAATTAATGATTTGCTCCATGATAAAACACGGAAATGAGGTCATGACTTGTAACAAACACCAGCAAGCTAAACAGACTGAGCGACAGAGGCTGTGAAATCAATTTTTTCATCCTTTAACACTCCTTTTAAAATAGTTATATATTGGTCTTGCTGTGTTGCCGTAGCTTGGGTTCTGAAAATCTCAAATATTGCGGTACACTTCCTGAATTCATGCTCATGCTCCATACCCAGGGTATCTGACAGCATGAGGGATTGCAGAATATAGTTCAGCGCAACTGTAAACCGCTGCTGCTTGATGTAGTAGAGAGACAATTGATAGCAAAAGCGAAAATAATAAGACACATTCACAGGCTCTTCGAGATATTTGAAATCGTCAATTTGTTCAGCAAAGGGTTCAAGCACAGCCTCTAAAGGATAGTCGTGCCTGGATGCCCCCTCCACGATGGAAAGAAGCCCCGGTAACAGTTCTTCCGGATTGTTTTGAAGAAATTGAACGTATTCCTGCAACACTTCAAAACGGCCTGACAAAATATCAAGGGCATACAGATTGGCTTTGGCGGCATGGCGATAATACTCGACTTCCGCTTCCCCGTGTGGATCAAGACCATTAAACCAGCCCAATTCCGAATACTTTTCGATGCAATCTCGGGCTTCATCATATTTACCCTGTTTCTGGAAGGCCATTCCTTTCATCAGATGACTGTATCCATAGTAATATACTAGTGGACGTTTGGTATGTATGAGTTGTACGGATTTCTTGTGCGCTTTGTAGAACTGTAACTCCTGATACTTCTGACTGGCACGGTCGTACAGATGATCACATAAAGCAATCATATTGGCTCCGTCGTTAAACGAAAATGACAGCTTAATCATGTTAACAAGTGTGTCTAAATCTGTGATGTCGGAGTGAACAAGATCATCCACCCTCCCCACCTCCTTGTCCGACTTTTCATATTCACCAAATAGAAGTTCGCCAAGCAAAAGAAAGAACTGAATACCGTTCATGATATGATTGATCAAGTAACTTAATTACGTAATTATTACTTAATTAAGTTATATCATAAAATCAACTATGCCGCAAGCTTTTTATAATAATAAATTCCAATTATGAATTATGCCGAAGCAGGTCACACCAACACAAAAAAGGAAGCGGAATCCTTCCGCCTCCCCTACGTTACAACCTCTTTTACAACGTAACACCGTTTTTAAAAATAGCCAGCTCTCTGAAATTGTTCTTCTCGTTGTTCACCCAGGTTCCGCTGGCTACATCGACAATGTAATCCACAAAGCTGCGGAGTGCATCCTCCATGCTAACATCCTCCACCAGTGAACCTGCATTGTAGTCGATCCAATGGGGTTTGGCCTTATACAGCGGCGAGTTGGTCGAAACCTTCATCGTCGGAACGAAGGAACCGAAAGGCGTACCGCGTCCAGTTGTGAAAATAACGAGCTGGCAGCCCGCTGCCGCAAGCGCCGAAGAAGCAACCAGATCGTTCCCCGGTGCGCTGAGCAGGTTGAGCCCCTTGGTTTTGAGACGCTCCCCATACTGAATGACATCGGTGACCGTGGAAGAGCCAGATTTTTGCGTACAGCCCAACGATTTATCCTCCAGTGTCGTGATGCCTCCTGCTTTGTTGCCCGGCGACGGATTTTCGTATACCGGCTGCTTGTAATCCAGAAAATATTGCTTGAAATCGTTAATCAGATGCACGATTTTGCCGAATACTTCCTCGTCTGCCGCACGTTCCATAAGAATCGTCTCTGCGCCAAACATTTCCGGTACCTCAGTCAGTACCGTCGTTCCGCCCTGCGCGGCCATATAATCCGACAGCCGACCAAGCAGCGGGTTGGCGGTAATACCGGATAGGCCGTCAGAGCCGCCGCATTTCAAGCCGATATTCAGCTCAGCTAAAGGTACAGGCTCTCGCCGATCTTCCTGCACGGCCGCATAAATTTCATGAAGCAGTCGTACCCCTTCCTCCACTTCATCCGATACTTCCTGGGAAAGTAAAAACTTCACTCGTTCCGGGTCATATTCCCCGATAGCTTCCTTAAACTCCTTCATTTCATTGTTCTCGCAACCTAAGCCAAGAACCAGCACGCCACCCGCATTGGAATGCTTGACCGCATCAATCAAAATCGTGCGCGTATGTGCATGGTCGTCTCCCAACTGGGAACAGCCGTAGTTATGCTTGAGTACAAGTGCATTTTCAAAAGGCGAAATATCGCCCGCTTCCTGCTTGAAACGATTTAAAATAAGCTCGGCAATCCCGTTCACACAACCGACCGTTGGTACAATCCACAACTCATTGCGAATCCCCACGCGGCCGTCCTTTCGTCGATAACCCTGAAACGTACGACTCTCCTGTTCATATAAATGAGGCGCGGGTTTAGGCTTATAGGTGTACTCCTCTACGCCCGTCAGATTCGTCTTCGTATTATGCGTATGCACATGCTGCCCTGCCTGAATGGGCTGAATGGCATGACCGATCGGATATCCGTATTTCAGCACGTTCCCGCCTTCAGGAATGTCCTGCAACGCAATTTTATGCCCACGCGCCACATCCTCAGCCAGCTCCACGCGCTGTTCTGCTTGCGCTCCCCACGCCAGCGTCTCGCCCTGCTTGTAATCACGCAAAGCGACAGCCACGTTATCTTGATCATGAATTTGAATGAATTCCAGCATTCCAGTCTCCTCCTTGCTTATACTCTGGGCACGCTGTTCCCGGTTAGAGAATCCAGCGTTTCCTTCATTCCCCTGCTTGTAATCTCATACACATGCTGTGCCGTCTGTTCAGCCAATCCTGCAATCTGGTTCAGGTCTTGCCCCCACCAGGTCTGCTTGCCCAGTATCTGCGCCGTTAATTGCTTCGCTCCGGCAAGTGTTCCATCATATCCGCTCCACAGCTCGCCAAACGCGGTCAACACTTCCGCTTCATCTGCCAAAACAATCGGCTCGCCGTCTCTCTTTCCACGGTAAAATACGAATAAAGACGCCAGCGAAAATACCGTTTTGGCAGGTAATGCCTTATGCTGCTCCACATATTGAAGCAGGGAAGGCAAATTACGTGTCTTGAACTTGGATACCGAATTCAATGCAATGCTCATGACATAATGACTCACATACGGATTATGAAACCGTTCAACAACATCATCGGCGTATACATTCAATTCCGTTGCTGGCGAATCCAGCGTTGGAATAACTTCTTCTCGAATGAGTGACTGGATAAAAGCACCCACGACATCATGCTCGACCGCCTGCCCTACCGTATCCAAACCATATAAATAAGCGACAGGCGTAAGCGCTGTATGAGCCCCGTTCAAAATGCGTACCTTGCGTGTACGGTATGGCGCCATATCGTCGACGATCAGTACGTTCAGTCCAGCCAGATGAGCAGGTAATTCTTCCTTGAGCCATTGTGGGCCTTCGATGACCCACAGATGATACTGTTCACCGACAACGACCAGACTGTCCTTATAACCCAGCTCTGCTTGAATCTCTGTGATCCGGTCCTTGGGATAACCCGGCACAATCCGATCCACAAGGCTGTTGCAGAACGTATTCGCTTCCTCCAGCCAGGATGTAAACTCAGTCCCAAGCTTCCACTGATCTGCATATTTCAACACAATTTCCTTGAGCGCATCTCCATTACGGTCGATCAGCTCGCATGGGATGATAACCAGGCCCTTGCTTTGATCTCCATTGAAAAATTGAAAGCGCTTATACAGCAAAGCAGCCAGCTTACCCGGAAAGCTCTTTTGGGGGCGATCCTCCAGCCGATCCTCCGGTCCGTAAGCGATTCCTGCCTCCGTCGTATTCGATACGACAAAGCGCAGCTCCGGTTTTTGGGACAACGCCTCATATTCTGACCAATCTGAGCTGTACGGGTTAAGCCCGCGGGTGACGCATTCCACAACGGTATGCTCCTTCACGGCCTGCCCATCCTTCATCCCTTCGAGAATAACCGTGTACAGGCCATCCTGCTCATTAAGCTTCTCTACGAGACCTCCTGCCTGCGGCTGTACAATGACAACACCCGTATTCCAATCGGCCAGCTTATTCATTTTGTCAAATTGCCAATCTACAAAAGCACGCAGGAAATTCCCTTCCCCGAATTGCAGCACTCTTTCAGGATACGGCTCTGTCACGATAAAGCTTTTTCTGTTTAATTGGTCCAATTCATCTGCTTGTTTCATCCGGAGTAACCTCCCATTATTACCTTAATGATTTCAACAATATTTTATCACAATGCACACGTTAACAAAATAGTTTTCTCAATATTTTTAGTTTTATAAATTATTAATGACAATAATATGAACACGTTAACATGCAAACTATGCAACCTTACGCGGATCTATGATTATCTTCCCGCTGTTTCGCACCTGAACCAAGACGGTTAAGGCTAATTAGAATAGATGCAAGATAGCATGGGCAGGATAACATTACTTACTAGGCAGGAGGAACATCTATGAAGACAATCGCAGATACTATTGTAGAAGTTTTAGTCAATACAGGGGTCAAGCGAATTTATGGTATCGTTGGAGATTCTTTAAATAATATGGTCGATTCCATTCGCAGGAACGGTCAAATTGAATGGATTCATGTGCGGCACGAAGAAGTGGCTGCCTTTGCAGCCGGGGCAGATGCTGATCTTACTGGCAGCATTGCAGTGTGCGCTGGCAGCAGTGGTCCCGGAAATCTACATCTTATTAACGGATTATATGATTGTCATCGCAATCGGGTACCTGTACTCGCTATTGCGGCCCATATTCCAAGCGACGAAATTGGAAGCGAATATTTCCAGGCTACGCATCCCGAGCATCTTTTCGGGGAATGCAGCCACTTCTGTGAAGTCATTACGACTCCACGACAAATTCCAAGAACGATTACGATGGCTATACAACAGGCGGTTTCACGTTCAGGTGTCTCCGTCATTGTTCTTCCCGGAGATGTGGCGGCTTTAGCAGCGGAAAAGGCGCCTATTCCCGAACATGTCTACCATCCCACTGCACCTGTGGTGCATCCGTCAGCTTCTGAAATTTCCCGGCTGGCCGAGTACCTGAATGAAGGTAAACGAATCACTTTGTTATGCGGCTCCGGCTGTGCTAAATCCCATGAGTTGCTCATGCAATTGTGCGACAAGCTGAAATCCCCTATGGTCGCTGCCCTTCGAGGCAAGGAATACCTGGAGTATAACAATCCTTATTATGCAGGCTTGACAGGTCTGATCGGATATTCTTCCGGATACCATGCGATGATGGATTGTGACGTCCTGCTTATGCTCGGAACAGACTTTCCTTACAGACAGTTTTATCCCGAAAATGCAGTTGTGCTGCAAGTGGATATAGAGCCTGCCCACCTCGGCAGACGCACTCCTTTAACGTATGGGCTGTGCGGGGATGTAAAAGCAACGTTGGAAATGCTGCTTCCTCTTTTAACGACAGAGCATGATGCCAAGCATTTGGAAAAAACCGTCTCTCACTATACCAAGGTGCGTCAGGAGTTGGATGAACTGGCGGTTGGCAAACCGGGTCATACGCCGATTCATCCGCAATATCTCACCAAGGTAGTTAGTGATGCCGCGCATGAAAATGCCATTTTCACCTGTGATGTGGGTACGCCTACCGTGTGGGCAGCACGTTATTTGCAAATGAACGGCCAACGCCGACTGATCGGCTCCTTCAATCACGGAACGATGGCAAGTGCATTGCCGCAAGCGATTGGGGCACAAGCCACTGAGCCTGACCGACAGGTGATTGCTCTCTCTGGCGATGGCGGATTGACGATGCTGATGGGCGATCTCCTCACCCTGAAACAGCATCAGTTACCTGTAAAAGTTATTGTTTTCAATAACGGCGCCCTCGGTTTTGTTGAGCTGGAAATGAAAGCAGCCGGTTTTTTGGAAAACGGCACCGCGCTGGTGAATCCTGATTTTGGCGCAGTCGCGGAAGCTATGGGTCTCAAGGGAATTCGAGTCGAAGATCCGGCGATGCTGGAGGACGCAATTCAACAGGCATTGGCTCACGATGGTCCTGTGGTGGTGGATGTGGTGGTAAACCGTCAGGAGCTATCCATGCCACCTAAGATTAATCTCAAACAGGCTGAAGGTTTTTCGCTATGGATGATGAAAGCTGTGCTGAACGGGCGCGGTGACGAAATTATTGAACTGGCGAAAACCAATCTTTTAAGATAGAAAGCCGCCGCACTCGCCCAGATTTGAATACCAAAGGGCAGGAACAGCGCGTCATGCACTGAACCTGCCCTTTTTGGCCTGCCTTTTTCCAATAAAATCAAGCTTAACGTTGCCTGTCTGCCGTTGATTTCCGCTTCATGAGCGCGGTTTCCATAAATATAAGCTCGCCCTCGTTCGACGGTGACTGGATCCGTTCCAAAATACACGCGGCTCCACGCGCGCTAATCTGCTCAATCGGTCTTTTGACCGTCGTTAACGGCGGGGTCGTATACATCGAAAAGCCGATATCGTCAAAGCCAATGACCGAGATATCGTCCGGTACTTTTAAGCCGTGCTCGAATACCGCGTTCATCGCCCCGATAGCCATGTCATCGTTAGAACAAAACACCGCCGTCGGCGGTTCCTCCAAGGAAAGCAACTGCTTCATCGCCTGACTTCCGCTTTCGGTGTCATAATGTCCATGCACGATGTATTCGTGCCGAATCGGCTTGCCGCTGTCAATCAGCGCATTCATAAAACCTTCTCGCCGTTGCTGGGTGGACTTAAAGCCTTCTACCCCTTCAATGATCGCGATGCGTTCATGACCGCTTTCAATGAGAAAAGAAACTGCCGCATAGGACCCTTCCTTATCGTTCGAAATGACATTCACAATACCTGCCCCGGGCACCTGCCGATTCAGCACGACGAGCGGAATGCCCTGACCGAGCACATGATAAATAAACGGGTTGTCCGCCTCGCTCTGACTCATCAGGATGATGCCATCAAAACGTTTGCGGTGAATGGCCGAAAAATCGGCGTAATCGTCAATCCCTCCCACAAACAGATTGTAATCCACCCCGATGACATGATTAACTCCGCGGATGGTATCCGCAAAAAAGCTGGAGCTAGTGCCTTCCGAAATACTGGTGAAAAACAGGCCAATTGTATGCGAGCGCTGGAGAACAAGGCTTTTGGCGTTAAAATTTGGAATGTAATTGAGTTGCTCCGCCAGCTCCATAATTTTGCGTTTGGTATCTTCTTTGATTAGTGGGCTGTTGTTGAGCGCCCGGGAAACGGTCGTATGGGAAACATTCGCCAATTTGGCAATGTCTTTAATGGTAGCTGCCATATACGTATCCTTTCTTTACTGAGGCTCTAAAAAATTATATACCCACCATACCACAGGAGCCGCCCGGAAAAGAAGACTTTCACAAATTATACGCGGTTATCAGCATGTCGACGCTGTAGCTCTTGAACCATTTCTGCGTGTCTGCTGTCTGTCAGCTTGTACATTTTACCGATTACCAGCATGGCAATGAGCAGGGCAACAGCCGGATAGAGACACAGCAGCGCCTTGATTCCGAGCAGCGTTCCAGAGGTTTGAACTACATTTGGGACATATCCGATAAACGCCAGCCCGATCCCGGACAGAAAGCCGGACAAGGATTGAGCCAATTTGCGTGAAAAGTTAAAAAGCGAGTAGGTAATCCCTTCCTTCCGCTCCCCGGATGACCATTCGCCGTAGTCAATGATATCGGAGACAAAGGCCCAGGTAACCCCGTTAGGAATACTAATACCAATAAACGAAATACTGGCCAGAATGGTGAAAATATATACATTCGAAGGCATAAAGAAGTTCATGGAGTCGGCAATGACACTGACCAGCATCCCAAGCATGGCTGTTTTTCGTTTACCGAAGCGCCGCACTAGCTTGGGCAGGAATAATACACCCAGCAACGAAGAACCGATTATAATAAAATTCATATAAGCCATTAATTCTACATGTCCCAAATTATATTCGGCAAAATAGATCAGTAACGCAGACTTGATATTGTACGCGGATATGGTGAAAATCGTCATCAACACGAGTACCAGCAGAGGCTTGTTGGTCGTAAAGGTATGCACGATCACGCCAAAAGAAAGTTTTTCCTTCGGTCCCGACTGACTGACAATACGCTCCTTCGTTCCCCGATAGCATACGATGAAAGCGATCACACCAATGAGAGACATGATCCCCATCACGACCGGATATCCAACATGATGGTTAGGAAACAGTAAAATAAGCGGCATGACAATGACACTGGTTACGAACAATGCGCCCAGTGATCCTGCCTGACGGAAAGATGACAATGAGGCACGCTGTATAGTATCCTGCGTAATGGCGGCACCCAGCGAGCCGTATGGAATGTTTACAATAGAATATCCAACACCCCAGATCATATAAGACGCATAGGCGTAAATAAGTTTGCCTGTGGGTGAAATATTCGGTGAAATAAAGGTAAGAACCGTAAGAATAGCAAGGATAACGCTTCCAACGATAAGAAAAGGTCTAAATTTTCCGCGTGTACCAATATGCTTGCGATAATCAACAAAGGACCCGACAATGGGATCACAGACGGCGGCAAACAGCTTGCTGACCAAGAAAATGATTGCGGCTGCTCCTGCTGAAACTCCTGCTACATCCGTAAAAAATTTCAGCAAATACAACTGTCCCAAATCAAACATGAATCCGTTTCCAAAGTCACCCATACCATACGAAATCTTTTCTTTCAGGCTGATATGCTCACCTGTCTTGTTGTCAGTTTGGATGCTCTCCTGAACGATAGGCACTCCCATAGCCTGCTCACTCCTCTATCTTTGTAATTATTTTCACATTCTTGTCTGATACGTATTCTGTTTTCAATCCCCCTTACCCGGAGCTTGAATTGCCTCCCGGCAAGGGCATCTATTGAAATGTGAATTTACAAGTTCCTTCTGTACATCATCACTTGCTGTGAACAACCGTCGGGAAATTAAAATATTGCTTGGCATTATTGTAGCTAATGTTTTGTACCATTTCTCCGAGCAGCTCCAGATCCTCAGGTGCCTTGCCCTCCTGTACCCATGTTCCGATCAAATCACAAAGTATCCGCCGGAAATATTCGTGCCGTGTATAGGACAGGAAGCTGCGGGAATCCGTCAGCATACCAATGAAGCGGGACAGCACACCATAGTTTGCGAGCAGCTTCAATTGCTCCAGCATGCCTTCGATATGGTCGTTATACCACCAAGCGGTACCAAACTGGATTTTACCTGGTGTTCCGCCAGACTGGAAACCGCCTGCAAGACTTGCCAGCACCGGATAATCAACTGAGTTGAGTGAATACAAAATTGTTCGCGGCAGACCTCCTGCCAGCTCCTGTGCATCCAGCAATGCCGCCAGCGGACGAGCGATGGAGCCGTCATTCACTGCATCATAGCCTGTATCCGGTCCCAAGCTGCGGAACATGGCCGTGTTATTGTTACGCAGTGCGTGAATATGGTACTGCATAGCCCAGCCATGCTCTGCATACTGTTTCCCAAGGAATACAAGGACGTACGATTTGTATTTCGCCTCTTCTAATGGAGTCACATGGCCTTCCTCCAGCGCCTTGCTGTATATCGCTGCCGCTTCCTCATGTGTTGTTTCTTCATAAACGACCGTATCCAGCGCATGATCGGACACCCTTCCTCCAGCAGCATGGAAGTGACGGACCCTGCTCGCCAGCGCGTTCAAAAATCCTTCCAGACCGGAAACATCCAGTCCGCTCACTTCACCCAATCGAGCGACCCAAGGCTGGAATGTTTCGCGGTTAATTTCCAGTGCTTTGTCTGGGCGGAAGCTTGGCAGTACAGCCACTGGAAAATCCGTCAGCTTGCTAATTTGCTTATGATATTCGAGATGGTCCGTCGGATCATCAGTAGTGCACACAACGGTTACCTTTGAATTCACAATCAGATCACGTGCCCTAAAACCCTTTCCTTGCAGCTTTTGGTTCACCTTTTCCCAAATCACAGGCGCATTCTGTTCGTTCAGCAGTTCATGGACACCAAAAAAGCGCTGAAGCTCTAAATGCGTCCAATGATACAGCGGGTTGCCGATCAGTGTAGGTACGGTTTTGGCCCAAGCCAAAAATTTGTCATAATCTTCCGCATCTCCAGTAATCAGGCGTTCCTCAACTCCATTGGCCCGCATGAGTCTCCATTTGTAATGATCTCCGTACAGCCATGCTTCTGTAATGTTTTTGAACGTTTTATTTTCGTAAATTTCCTGTGGACTTAAATGACAGTGATAGTCGATAATCGGTAGATCCTTGGCATACTGATGATACAAAATTTCAGCGGTTGGATTGCTCAACAAAAAGTTGTCGTCTAAAAATGCTTTGGTCATGGCTCATTCGTCCCTTCTATAATCATGTTTCTGAATAATTGTTAACGTGAACAAAAAAGAATTCGATCTTGCTGCTATTCAGTAATAGCATTCTATAACGCATAGCAGGTTACCTACTTATATCAAATGATACCGCTATAATACGATACCTGCATGGCATGTCGAATCACCCTTGATTACTTCTCCTTAAATTTAATGTTTACGTTAACAACAATTACATTGTAACCGCTATCCTTTGCAGAGGAAAGTGATTTTTATCATGTGGAGGAACAAAAAAACAGACCTGCCACAACCTCTGCAGATCTGTTTTCTTCGTCCAGCTTTATTTCAGACTATTATGAAACGTTTCAACTTTCACTCCCTCTTCCCCTTCATCTTGTCATTTTCAATAAAATGCCCCTCACTTATTTTAGGGCATGAGCATTGTTTGAAAATCCTTTATTTCCAAATCTCCGCAATTTTTATTTTTCCTCTTAAACCGCGCTTTGAAAACGTTTTTATATATTTTCGCTCTTTTTCAGAAAATTTTACTCTTGAAAGTACCAGTTATTGTATTATAATTGTCATATACAACCAATGTTTTACATTGAAAGTATTTTGTAACCATATCCAAAGAAGAGGTGATTGCGTTGAGCACAAAAGTGCAAACTATCCATGCTAAAACCGCTACAAAAGGAGCTGACCTCGTTGTCGATTGCTTGATTAAACAAGGTGTAACGCACATTTTTGGTATTCCAGGTGCCAAGATTGACTCGGTTTTCGATGTCCTTCAAGATCGAGGTCCAGAATTGATCATATGCCGTCATGAACAAAATGCCGCCTTTATGGCCGCTGCAGTCGGTCGATTAACTGGGAAGCCAGGCGTATGCCTTGTCACCTCTGGTCCCGGTGCATCCAATTTGGCGACAGGACTTGTCACTGCTAATGCAGAGAGTGATCCCGTCGTCGCTCTTGCAGGTGCAGTCCCAAGATCCGAACGCCTGAAACGCACGCATCAATCCATGGATAATGCCGGTTTATTCGAGCCGATCACTAAATATAGTGTAGAAGTAGAACATCCTGATAATGTACCGGAAGCTATTACTAACGCATTTCGGATTGCGACCTCAGCCCAGCCTGGAGCCACGTTTGTCAGTCTGCCGCAGGACGTGTTGACTTCGTCATCCGAAGTGACAGCCATTGAGAAGCTTTCTCTCCCACAGCTTGGAATCGCACCAGCCGGTCTCATCAAACAAGTCGCAGGCCAAATCAGAAAAGCCAAACTGCCCGTACTTCTCCTCGGTATGAAAGCCAGTACGCCTGAAGCCACAGCAGCCATCCGTGAACTGATTCGAAATACGGATTTGCCTGTCGTCGAAACCTTCCAGGCTGCCGGAGCCATTTCCCGCGAATTGGAGAATCATTATTTTGGCCGAGTCGGTCTGTTCCACAATCAGCCGGGTGACATGCTCCTTGGAGCCGCAGATCTGGTGCTGACTATTGGCTATGACCCCATTGAATACGATCCGAAAAACTGGAACATTCCTGCAAACCGGACCCTCATTCATCTCGATGATCATCAGGCGGATATCGACCATGATTATCAACCGGATTACGAACTGATCGGCAATATAGCCCTGATCGTGCGCAGTCTCGCAGAAGAATTGCCTACAGTAAAACTACCTGAAGCCTCATGCGCCCAACTGAATCGTCTTCGTCACGAGCTGAACGAGCAAGCCGCCGTTCCTGCTCGCAAGCACAACTATCTGATTCATCCATTACAATTCATTCGTACGCTGCGCAGCCTGATTGATGATAACGTCACGGTCACCTGCGATGTGGGTTCACACTACATTTGGATGGCCCGGTATTTCCGCTCCTATGAGCCGCGTCGCCTTCTGTTCAGTAACGGAATGCAGACACTCGGTGTAGCTCTTCCCTGGGGCATTGCTGCCACACTAGTCAATCCCGGTCAAAAAGTCGTTTCCATTTCTGGCGACGGAGGATTTCTTTTCTCATCCATGGAGCTTGAAACTGCCGTACGTCTCAACTCCCCACTTGTGCATATTGTATGGAGAGACGGTACCTACGACATGGTCGCCTTTCAACAACAGATTAAATACGGCAGAACGTCCGGCGTAGAATTCGGAGATGTGGATGTCGTGAAATATGCCGAAAGCTTCGGGGCAACCGGATTGCGCGTGCATTCCCCTGAAGAACTGGAGAGCGTATTGCAACAGGCACTACATACCGATGGCCCCGTGGTCGTCGATATTCCGATTGATTATCAGGATAATATCCAGTTGGGACGTAAACTGCTGCCCAATCAGTTAAACTGAATTCACAGTTGCCCAATCGTGACGGCTTTGTGACAATGAATGGAGTTTAACGTTTTTTTTATGAGTTTTTTGGGTTATCCATGTTATTTACTGAAATTTTACGTTTATTATTGAAAAAGAAAGAAAATAAATGCATACAATTACAAAAGGAAGTGTATTACCATGACCGTTGCAGGACTGGAAACCAAGCAAGAAACTGATCATGATATTTACCAAACGTCCACTATGCTTGCTCTATTAGATGGTCTTTATGACGGAGTTGTTGCCTTTGAGGAGTTGCAAAAGCACGGGGATTTCGGAATTGGTACCTTTGATCAACTGAATGGCGAGATGATTGCGTTTGATGGTGAGTTTTATCACTTGCTTCCAGACGGTACGGCCCATCGTGTAAAACCGGAAGAGACAACTCCCTTTTCCACAGTCACCTTTTTCCGTGAAGATTTCACATATACTATTGACCGTCCCATGCATCGTGAAGAGCTGGAAGCTCTGCTGCTAAAGCTGTTTCCAAGTCGTAATCTGTTCTATGCCTTCCGTATGGACGGCACTTTTCGTGAAGTGAAGACACGCACCGTGCCTCACCAGGTGAAGCCTTACAAGCCTTTTATCGAAGCGACCAAATCACAGCCCACGTTCTCCTTTAACGACGCTTCCGGCGTGATTACCGGGTTTTGGACACCTGCGTATGCTCAAGGAATTGGAGTGGCCGGTTTCCATTTGCACTTTATTAACGACGAACGCACCGGAGGCGGACATGTCTTTGATTTTGTTGTCGACAAGTGCACAATTCGTGTTTGTCAAAAATCCAATCTGCACCTCGTCCTGCCCGAAACACCGGATTATTTGGCCGCCAACCTGTCCAGAGAAAATCTGGAGAAGGAAATCGCCGTTACCGAGGGTGCGCAATAATCGCAGTGTATGATTCAACAAGGTACAGTCTATATAAATTGAACTGGAAATGTACATGACGTGCCACTCCGCCAACCCCAAGTAAAAACCAAAGATCGCAGCCCAGAAGAGATACTTGATGCTCTCTGGCTGCGATCTTTTTTAGTATGCACTTCCGAATAAATGCGCGATAATGATTATCTATTGTTTTTCTCATCATTTCATACTTACGTCTCAATCTGATCCAGCTTATCTGCATAATATTGAATCGCTCGTGAGTACGCTTGTGTTGGCGAGTCCGAGGTGGTTTCAGCCAGCTCCGTTAACAGGCCTTGCATGGCCTTCCCATGTTCTCCAAGATTGTATAACACCATCGCATAAAATACGCGAAACGGCCTGTAATCCGAAAATTCGTTCATGCCTGTTTCAAGGCACGATTTCGCCTTGGCATACTCTCCCAAAACACGGTACGTGCTGCCTAATCCTAGGATCGCCCCTTTCCTCGATTCTGCCGATAACGTCATACCCAGACTTTTTTCGTAAAAAGGTACTGCTTCCCTCTCCAGTCCTAATGTATCATGCGTCCAAGCCGTCTGATACCACAGCTCGGCATCATTCTGCTCCTGCTCCAATGCCTTCAATAACAGCTTGCGCGCTTCCTCCGCCTGCCCTGTGCGCCTTAGCTCGCTGGCTTTTGCAATAATATCGTTCATGTCAGATCACTCGTTTCGAATATTAGCTAATTTTAAATAGACAATCTACCTAATCCTGTGAAAATTAAGCCTATTATTTCACTGAGATTTTTTGATTGAAACAGAATGTTATTTTCATTCAGGGTAAGCCCATTATGCAGACCTGCTACCCCTTTTTCATTAAATAATTTCTGAAGCTTTAAAAAGTTTATAGATTCATAATCATTCAAGGCTGCTTCTAAATTGAACAAATCAAAAAATCTCTTGTATTCTTCATTTTTTGTATAGAAATCTTCGGTTAGCTCTTCTCGTTGTTCTCCGAGTAAAGCTCCAGAAATTACACTAGCTGCTCCACCAAAACCTCCAATCACAAACGTTGGCGTACCACTCATTAAAGATATATATGCTTCTTCAAAAACTCCCGGGTACTTACCCTTAAAATCCCTAATCTTCCCCCCGATAATAACCCTTGCAGAGATATTTTTGTTCATTGCTGTCCTCATCTTTGTTAATGATATCGACCAGATTACTTTGTCAGCTGCTGTTTTTGCATCATATACCTTATACGGATCTCTAGAGGTACATGTTGTAGGAATGACATCTATCAGATTCACAATATCTTGTAAATCTCCCTTTTCTTTTTTTGAAATAACAGCACACAAAGGATATGCTAAATAATTGTCTATTTTTTCAAATGGCTTGATTTGCGCCTTATTATAAGTCCTAGCTAAATCAAATAATAACTGAGCGAAATTAAAAGTGGAATTATAACGAACATCACCACCATAGGCTAGTTGGTACCCACTGGCAAGAAGATATCGGGATACTTCTACTAAAGCGTCACGAAGGTGGATTTTTCCATATCCCTCTTGATGCATTTCTTCAACTTCTGAAATAGATAATCCAATTTTGGAACCAGATATATCATTCTCAATTTCAACCTTATTAACAGCCGGAAGCATTGTAGGGGTAATATATTGAATCTGATGGTTAGCAAGATTAAGAATATCGATTTCTTCCTGACTCAGAGGAGGATCGGGATAAATAATATATTTTTCATCTTGAACAAGACCCGAAAAAAGAGTCAGCAGCTCGGGAGGATAAGAAAAAATATTTCTTTCCTTAGCTGGAATGGGTAATTTCCTCACCAAATAATCCATAAACATTTCATGATACTTAAAACGAAGTGTCTCCGCCAAAGTAAATAGAATAATTTTGAAATTTTTATTTTTTTTATTCCCCTTCTGGTTTATTCGAATAGTTTTTACATTGGCCATGTAAGGAAAACTGCGACTCTCCCCCTCATTAAACAGATTGATTAATACCATAGGTCGATTGTGTTTTTTGGCCAATACCACTTCTCTCCGGCACCACTCTCTAGAAGAATACTTATCGGTATGTATTGCCACAAATACAGATTTATTAATATGGGATTCAATCTCTTGTGGAAAATCATATCCGAATGCAATATCGTTAGCATCAAAAAATGTTTTCAAAGGAGTTTCAGCACTGATAAAGGAACATAAACTTTTAGCAAAGTTAACACCGTCTTCTTTAGCATGGCTAATAAAAAGTTTGACAGGTCCATTCGCTCGACTGTTTTTATCTTCCTCATTGATTCTTTTAACGTTGTACAATAACCTACAAAACTCATGCGTGAGCATACTAGCTATATAAATCCAGTCATTATCATGCTCATATGACCTGATAAAGTTTTTTTTCAATAAACTATTTTTCAGGTTAAATGCATTTCTCTCTATTGCTATAGGATATAACATAAATTTTTTGGGAAACTTCTCATTAACTGCTAACAATTGATTAATATATTTGTCCC
The DNA here is from genome assembly GCF_000520815.1 of Paenibacillus maysiensis. GTDB lineage: Bacteria > Bacillota > Bacilli > Paenibacillales > Paenibacillaceae > Paenibacillus > Paenibacillus maysiensis. The sequence continues at coordinate 80,071 of NZ_ASRY01000289.1, forward strand.
ATTCATTATCAATGACCATATTCGAGTCTACCAGCAAAACTACCGCTGTAAACACTGAATCTTCTGTAGAAATTGGACTTAAGTTTTCTCCACTCCGAAAGAAAACAGGTATGCTTATACCTCTGGAAAAAGAATCATTAACATCTCTATTGAAAAAGGTGAAAATGTTTTCAGCCAATTCTAAACCCTCATTAAATTCATGATGCCAGCCCACATAGATATTTAGTGGCGTCTTAAACTCTTGCATATAGCTTCTCCCTTAATTTAAAGTAAATTTCTCCATTCAAAAAGATTTCTCTTTAAATTGGCAGTTCTCTCACCATACCCGCACAAGGATGAATAAATTTCCCAATCAACCCATCGCCTTGACCAAGTAGACTCGCCAATTAATACAAATGTTACAGTTGAATCTTTAAGATGCTTAGTTCGAATCTACTTAAGTATATAGTCATCTTCATGACTAATAATTTCACGAGACAGTGAAGGAATCAATAAAAGTATTGTCTTGCCCATAGAAATCTCTGAATAGGTTTGCATACGCTTGATCTTTAGCGTGATGATAACTAACGAATACTTTGTAGGCCAAAAAATTCACCTCCCTACTTAAATTTGTTAATCATTAACCGAATACTTTTTGACAAATAATTTGCGCAATGTCCTTCGCACTGTACTCCCTACCATCCAGATATGACCATTGATCCGTAATTTCGCTGATATTTGAATCATCCAGTAATACCAACAGTAAGCTGTCCTTCTGCTCCAAAAGTTGCTTTGTTCGTATGCCACCCCATTCTACTTGGGTCCACTTCTTCTTTGTATAAGAAGCTGAATGAAATACAACTGTATATTTGCACTGATTAACATATACATCGGTTAGATATCTGTACAAGTCATTTCCCCAAATTTGGGCTACCTCATCCTTGTCATAAAAATAGCGCATTTCAGTTTTCTTAATATGATGAAGCACCATTTCTACAAAAGCACGATCTTCATTTGCGAATGACAGGCCAACATCATATTTTTTATCCTGCTTTGAATTCTGTTCTGAAGATTGTACTGACGCGGATATTTGTTGCCCAACAACACTGCTATTTTTCACAGTTCCACCTGTAATCATGACCCCATTGTTAACTATGGACCCGAATTTCATAACCTACACTTCCTTCGAGGTTCAATTTGTTATTTGTTCTGCTACTTTTGCAAGTTTATTTTTGAAATTGCCCTTACCTGTTATTTGAGAGTTGTTAATCTCTCCACCTGTAACCATGACTCCATTATTTACAATCACATTCTCTCGTGCTTTAAACTCTCTTGTATCCACATTAACTTCTTCAAGATACTCGAGAATACTTTGTAAAAGCCTTTTCTCTATTCTTTTTCTATACATATCCACATCCGATTCCTGAAAGAAATTATGCAACTTATGATCTGCTGCGAGTTCTCTTATGCTCTTTCTAGCCCCATAGTTAAAAATTAGATTGTGTTTAATTTCCGTACGTGTCATCTCTTTTTTATAAGATTGAGCTACAAATTCATTAAACCCACGCAAAACACCACCAATGGATTTAAAAAGTCCTGTAAATGTTGGGATAATGGAAGATAGAATGCTTTTTATAATAAAAGGTACTGGAATATCAGAGCCATGCTTATCTATTGCATAAAATTCCTTTTTCAAAGGGGGTAACAGATAATTCTGCATTTCTACAAACAGATTTTGTGGTGTAAAGTGTACTCTAAAAAATGTGCTGAACACAAAATCTCCGTCCCACGCTGTAATTTGAATCGATTTATAGAAGCGAACATGCTCTTCTTCTAGCTCTGTGTATTCTTGCAAAAATTTCGCATCAATCATTCTCTTAGGAGAACTCATTTCTTTCTCCAGGAACCTTGAATCATTCCTGATTTTACTGCCATCTACATAAAGAGCATTTGCAGTAGTCATGTGAGAAATACTTAGCTCTTTCATTTTACTATCAATGTATGTATACAGATCAGCGTTGTTAAGTTTGATGTATTCGTCCGAGTTTTTAATTTTTGTTTCTGCTAAAAAAGACCATCCTGATAAGCGATTACCGGCTCCTACAAATGGTGAGTCCCCTCCGAAATAGATTACGTTGCCTTCCCGATTCATCTCCTCCATTTTTTTCGAAAAATCATTCCCTATCTCTTTGAGAGCAGGTGCTTTGTCACTTGAAATATTTTCTGAAGAAAGCTTGTTTGTTACATACCAGTAAGGATATATTCTAAATCCAATGTTAACTAGAAAGGATAAGAATAACGGCCAAGAAATCAATAAATCTGTAAAAATCGCCGTAACAAACCATCCTAAAAGAAATAATAAAGCGCAATCCATAAAAAAGTCCCGTTTTTTTGCCTGTATACATTGAACAGCAACTGTAGCAATATCTGCTCCATAGCTAGGAGCTACAAAGCAGTAACGATTATAAACGATTTGTTCTAACACCTTTTGCCGAAAATTTCGATCTAGTTCTGCAGCAGCACACAAATAACGCGTTATCCCTGTTTTCATTAGTTATTTAGAACCCCTTTTCATATTTATACAAACTTTAGTACTATATTATTATGTTGAATCATGTAATATTTTGTCAACCTAAATTTTCTTCATAAGATAAATTTTTGCACAAAAAAGCGGCTCCCCCTCAGGAGAACCGCTATATAACCGTAGTTACGGCTTATTTAACATTTAATGATCCTGCACTCAATATCCCCGCTACACGCTGAGCGTCGAAAATACGGGAAAGCTCCTCTACCGCCGTCAAGTACAACAGCCCATTGCCTTCCAGCTTAGCAGAATGACCGAGTGGAATGGTACGTTTGATCAGTTGGGCGTATAGCTCCGGTTCGGTGAGATTCCGTTCAAAGCTCGCGTTCGCCAACTGCTTAATCAGCGCCAAAGCACCCGCTACATGCGGGGTAGCCATTGAAGTACCGCTGAAGGTCGCATATTGGCCGCCCGGAACGGTAGACAAAATATCTTCCCCCGGCGCAACCAAATCTACCTCATTATTGGAGTTGCTGAAATCGGAAGCATGTCTGTCAAAGTTCACAGCACCTACACTGATCACCTCATTATAGCAGCCGGGATAGCCCTGCTCGTCCGTCCTGTCGTCACCGTCTCCTTCATTACCCGCTGCGCAGACGACCAAAATTTGGTTCGCTACCGCCTTCTGTACCGCTTCATGCAGCTCAGGCACATCCTCGGGGCCGCCAAGCGACATAGAAATGATGTCTGCCTTTTGTTCAATCGCATAATGAATGCCCTGAATGATCCAGTCGTATTGACCGGAACCTTGCTTGTTCAGCACCTTGATAATGAGCAAATCCGCCTCCGGGGCCACACCCACCACACCATCCTCATTTTCTGCTGCCGCGATTGTACCTGCCACATGCGTACCGTGACCGTTGTAATCCGTGAAAATATTCGGGTCACTGTCATCATCATCTGTGAAGTTTCGGCCACCAATAATGCGTTCCTTCAAATCAGGATGGTCCGCATCACAGCCCGTATCCAGCACAGCGACCTTCACTCCCTGGCCTCGGGTCTGGCTCCACACCGCAGGGGCCTGAATCAGTTCCACCCCTCGCGGTATTTCATTCACCTGTTGCTCCTGCTTGATCACTTGGTAAGGAATGATATGCACTTTACGTTCCATCCTATTCCCTCCTTCATGGATTCAATCGGAAACCATCCGTCTTTGAAACTTTCAAAACCAAAACTTTCAAAACCAAAACCTTCAAAACCGAAACTTTGAAAACCTCTACTGAAACTCTTGTTCGAGGTTACTATATTCTAGCAATTTTTGAAAAGTTTGAACATCCCATTTTGCTTATTTTTGTAAAAAAATAGACATCCCCAATATGTATGGAGAATGCCTATGTATAGAGATGCCTGAGAAACTACAGCTTCGAGCGTCAGCCTGACAACGAATCCGCTTGAAGTTCAGCCTTGGACAACAGCGACTTGTGCTGCCACTTCCGACCTTTCCAGCGCAGGTAGTGGAAAATGCCTCGTACCCACTCATCGCAGGCATGTGCAATCCACACCCCAAGCACACCATATCCCAGATGAATGCCCAGCACATACGCCAACGGGATTTTGATCCCCCACATCGAGATGATCGCCATCATCAACGGAAACTGTACATCCCCCGCTGCCCGCAAGGAGTTAATGACGACATGATTGAACACACGGCCCGGCTCTAGCAAAATACAGAACAACAAAATCGCTGCTCCCAGTTGAATAATCGCCGGCTCATCCGTAAAGATCGCCATCACTTCATACCGGAAAAAGGATACCACCACGATCACCGCAATCGTAATGACCAGCGACCATTTCAGGCTGCGCAGCAGTTGGTGATACGCCTTTTCCTTATCTCCTGCACCTATCAGGCGAGCAACAATAATTTCCGTCCCCTCACCCACTGCCATTCCGAACACCATAAAAAAGTACACAATCGTATTCGTATAAAAATGAGTAGCAATCGCCGTTGTCCCCATGAAGCTGACAAACCGGGTCACCATCATTTGGCTGAGCTGATAAGACAACCATTCCAGTCCAGCCGGAATGCCGATTTTCAAGATGGCCACCAGCTTGCTCCATTGAAGCTGTACATAATACTTGATACGGATCGGCGCACTTACACGTTTGTATAACAGAATAAAAATCCAGACACAGGCTACAGCACGACTAATCACCGTTGAAATCGCTGCTCCTGCCACGCCCATTTGCGGCAGACCAAACCAGCCGTAAATCAGCAGCGCATTCCCTACAATATGTAAAATATTCATACCAATGCCCACAACCATCGTGTCTTTGGTAAAACCATGAGAACGAATAACCGGACCTGCGGTTAGCATAAGCGCTTCCAGAAACAGCGAGCCCCCTGCCAGCATCATATAAATCTCGGCATTTTCCTTAATCGTCGGGGTAATATGGTAAAAGGACAGCAGAAAATCCCGGCTCACGATAAACGTCAAACTCAGCGCCAGACCGAATACCAGATTAAAGGTCAGGGCCGAGGCCGTAACACGGCTCGCATCCACATGCTTTTGTGCACCCAATAGTTGAGCGATGATGACACCTACTCCAAGACCAAGCAGATTGAACAAAATAATCGTAAATTCAATCAACTGTCTCGACACACCTACCGCCGACACAACCTCGTCCGACACATGGCTCAGCATGAATGTATCCACGCTACCCATCAAAATATGAAACAGCATTTCTATAAAGATCGGCCAAGTGATTGCAAAAACCGTCATCGTTTTAACGACTTGCGCTTGCTTGGAGCCGCTTTCCTGCGAAAGTGACATACTTCTGTATTCCTCCCGGATGAGAACCCTGTGTATGCTCAGACATTATTATGGATACCGCTTACTCAATCATAAAAAGTCATGTGCTTCTTCTCATTTTTATAATATTCCAGGCGATCCTGCAATTGTCCTGTGTGGAATTCAAACTTATGTCCGTCTGGATCTGTAAAATAGACTGACCTTTTGTCCTGTTCATTCCGCTCTCGTCCGGGCAAAATTGTGACATTGAAAGCTCTCAGCTTGTTAAGCATATCCTCAAAATCCGCTTCCGCTACCGAAAATGCAATATGCGTATAGGAATGATGAATTAAAAGCAAATATGATTCCATCCTTGTATACTCATATTCGAGCAAAAGGCGTATATCAGATCATATAAGGATTCCTTCGTCCTGTGCAGCAGAAAATCTCTCCATTCCACAAACGGATGGTCTGGATAACCATAATGACGTTCCTCTCCCAGAGGCTTGTAGTGTGCGATCAGCTCCGTCCATGAAGGCAATCACTTCGCTTGAAGTTCCTCTAGTCAAGGGCATGAGTTCTTGCACATGACCTTCAAATACACCTGCTTCATGAAGCTCCTTTAGGATCAGTTGAACGTCCATCAAAAGCCCCCTCCATGTCTTTAATCCGCTACGCGACTGGCGCTGGAATTCATCGCTATGACTCAATCCGTTCGCCAGCCGCACCTACTTTAAAAAGATATCTTCTCATGCTCCGTATAAATTTCAAGCGCACGCTCCATTTTATGGACATAGTCCGCATCCTGACTGGTACACAGGAACGTAATGTGTCCCTCCTGCGATTGACCTGCTTTTGCCGGAGATGCCAGCAAATTACGATCAGACAACACCTGTATTAACCGTCTGACTGTTCCATGACTTCCGTCGATTAGCTGAATATGGGAAGGAAGCAGCCCCTTCAAGATCTCTTTATAAAAAGGATAGTGGGTACATCCCAAAACAACCGTACCGTATAAGTCCAGATCGAACGCAGCCAGCTTACAGTTAAAATATTCGGCCATTTCTGTCCGGTCAAAATTTAACTGCTCACAAAATTGTACCAGCTCAGGCAAAGGCAACGAATCCACACTTCCATGATCGTCGACTCTGGACACCAGTGCTGCATAACCGGATTGCTTTAACGTCAACGGCGTGGCTAACACTAGCACTCTTTTACCATTCGCTCGATTCATCTCTACCGCAGGCTTCACGGCCGGCTCCATGCCAATGATCGGAATCTGGTATTCGTTTCTCAGCTCCGCAACCGCGATACTCGTGGCTGTATTGCAGGCAATGACCAGCGCTTTAATGTCCTCTTTTAAAATAGTTTGTACCGAAGCCTTGACGTATCCACATACCTCTTGCGGTGTTTTCGTCCCGTAAGGAACATGAAGCGTATCCGCCAAGTATACAAAATTTTCGTTTGGCAGCCGTCGTAAGGCCTCAGATAATACCGTAATTCCACCCAATCCTGAATCAAAAAAACCAATCTTCAAGCTACTCACCTTTTTCGTTTATCTGTTGTGCCTATCCTACTGACTACATGGTAATTTCATTTTTCACCTATTGAATCCAAACTTATATTCGGCTCATATTTAAATTTTACCGCAAAACAGATATTTTGCAAAAGAAACACATAAATTTTACAGTGTAAAAAATAAAGTAGCTTTTTAAAATAAATTTAATATAAAAGTGTTGACGAATATTATCTTTATATTGTAATATTACGAGGTAACTTACTTACTGAACTTACTTACTGAACTTACTTACTGAACTTACTTAGGGGGAAATAAACCATGTCTAAAGTATTATTTGTCAAAGCTAATGATCGTACAGCCGAAGAATCCGCAACCGTTAAACTGTATAACGCCTTCGTGGAAAGCTACAAAGCTTCCCATCCATCTGATGAAATCACTGAACTGGATCTGTTCTCCGTCGAGCTTCCTTATTTGAACGCCAACATGATTAACGGCACGTTCAAATCCGCTAGAGGCTTGGAGTTGAACGCAGAAGAAGCTCGCCTGGCAAATATTGCTAACGGATATCTGGATCAATTCCTGGCAGCAGACAAAGTCGTATTCGCTTTCCCGCTTTGGAACATGACGATTCCAGCTGTACTGCATACGTACATTGACTACTTGAACCAAGCTGGTAAAACATTCAAATACACTGCTGAGGGTCCAGTTGGTCTGGTAACTGAAACTAAAGTATTGCTGTTGAATGCAAGAGGCGGCGTTTATTCCGAAGGGCCTGCTGCTGCTGCTGAAATGTCTTTGAACTACATGAGCAATATCTTATCCTTCTTCGGTGTGAAAGACATCGTGAAGGTTGTACTGGAAGGACATAACCAAGCTCCAGATCAAGCACAAGCCATTGTTGAAGCTGCTGTACAAAGTGCAACAGAAGCTGCAAAATCCTTCTAAATCCATATATATGAGCAGAAGAGGATATCCGCCCCCTAGTTGGGATGGATATCTCTTTTTTTGTTATAAAGTATGAAAAACACGTGCTCCCCTGATATGAATCAAGTGAAAAGCACGTGTTTTGTTATGCAATACCTGGTATGTTAAGGAATAAACTGCTGCACGATTTTAACGACCCTACCGTCACGCAGCGTAACATGGTATGGAAATTGGCTGAGATCTAGTACATCTTTTTTTGCAAAATCTTTTTCAAACTGTGCCAGAGGGATCGATTCGTTCCATTTCACATCTGTATCTTCTATATGACCTGTATGATCATAAATTTGCACCTCTACCGAAGCATCTGGCGCAACCTGGTACACGTCATTTTGCACGGAATTATTTACGATATAGTAGCCATCCGGTGCTCCGTCCAACCCTGTGTCTCCTTCATGCTCCAAAAATGCCTTATCTGCTGCCGCACCTTCATACCATTCAATCGGGTCAGCCGACAAATAGATTTGTCCGTTACGGATCTCCATTTGGTTTATATAAACGGTCTCCTGATTTTCAGCAGGTGCTACTGGCGTGTAGCCTTGTGCTGTTGCCCCTGCCGTCGTAATCAGCATCATCATCAAAGCCAATACGGTCCATTTCGAAGCTAGTTTCATCATGTCTGATCTCTCCTTACCGTTAGGGTATGTACACGGTGTCTGTAAGCTTCATTACCCTTATGTACTTACTATAAACGTTGTAAGGTTAAAAAGTGTATCAGATACGTAAAAAGAAGTTACGATTTTTTAAGACTTGGTCTTAAAACTTGCTTACATGTCCTATTTACGCCTTATTATTTGATCAATCCGACCTGACGTGCCTGTTCTTCGGTGAGAATAAACTCTTCATTTTGCCATACCTCGTCCTCTTTGGTTACAGCGAACATACCCATGATCTCTGTCCAGATTCCTTTGTCGGCAGCTTCCTTTTGTGTAATCATTATTTTCATAGCTGCTCCTCCTCTTGTAAAATATATTCAATCCGCAAGCTTGTCCTGAATTTGCCTCATCATTGTTCTGTTTATAACATATGTACCCTTTTTCAGCCGAAATTATTCGTATCTTAATTAGAAGAACATACAGAAAAACATGCTAATGAAGTGTTCATACGATCATGCACCATAAAAAGCCACCATCGAACTTCAATCAATGGTGGCAATAATGTTGACTTATGATTTAAAGGATACTAATTGCTTAGTAAGCATTTTGCAGCGTGACAGTACATGACAGTACATGACAGTACATGACAGTATTAATATTCTATTTTTTGAACTGATATGCTCCATGTTTCAAAAGGCAGTTTGCTTTTGGGCGGGTATATTTGACTCATAATTATTGAACGATCTTCCATAGGCAAAGCAATTTGCTCATATATAAATTGGTCGTCAAATCCTATGATTGCTGCTTCTTCTTTTGTACATGCGTAGTAGACTGCATCAGGTCTTGCCCAGTAAATGGCCCCAATACACATTGGGCATGGTTCACAGCTTGTATAGATCACACAACCATTTAATTGAAAATCATTTAAATGCTTACACGCTTCTCGTATAGCCTGTACTTCTGCATGTGCTGTAGGATCGCAGGACGAGGTAACTTCATTAACCCCTCTTCCGATAATTTTTCCATCCTTAACTACAATGGCACCGAATGGGCCACCATGACCAGAAACAACATTTTGCTGGGCTAACTGGATTGCTTGATTCATTAAGTTTTCGTTACTCACGGTATCATCCTCCTGCTATTCATTTCAAGGTCATTCATCCAATAAAAACGATAGTATCAGCCGTGTGTGAGTTTTAACCCTTGGTTCATGCCTTTTTCGGCCACTCGCCAACAAATTCAGCCTTATCATAGGCAAAGAAGTCTTTCAGAATCTCTTCGCGATCATCGATGAATAGCTGATCTGCCACTGCCGACGCGAGCTTGGGTATAGCAAATCTCATGCCAGAAATCGCAGAAGCCGAGAGCCCGCAACTGACCAAAGCAGCATAGTTAAAAGCAAAAAGTCCGTTCAGCAGTTTTGGGTCCTTGTCATCGCGGCTCAAGAAAGCAAAGCCCGGACTCAAATAAGGATGTGCATCAAGCAAAGGATTAGCTACCGCTTTCGGGGCCTTATAGCGGTCTTCCCAGCGCGCAATGTGGCTTTCGACAAGCCTCAACTCCGGTCGCAAAGCCGGATCGGAGAGGAGACCTGTGCTGATAACGAGAAAATCGAAGGTGAATTTGCCTTGAGGCACAGTCACTGTCGCCCCTTCGTCCGCAGCCTCCACATCAAGCCATGGCGCACCCAAATGCAATTGGAAACCGGGCCATGAAACCGCGCGCTCAAAGGTGTCATTGGTCGGCGGCTGACTGTGCTTGAAAAAATGGGCGATCACCGCATATTTCTCGGCATCCGACAGCGTAGCAAACCGTTCAATCATGCCGGACAATTCCATCTGACGGATCGGGTTGATCCTAGGCAGTTCCTTTCGGCGGACAAAAATATGGACCTCAGCCACTCCTTCGGCTAGTGCGAAATTGGCATTATCAAAGGCCGAAGCCCCACCGCCCAATATAGCGATTCTCTTGCCTTTCAGCGAATCAAAATCAATGGTTTCCGAGGTGTGGGCATATAGGTGGTGCGGCAGTTTATCAGCAATCACGGGCGGAACATACCATTCTCCACCGCCCTGAATACCGGTGGCCAACACAACCTTGCGTGACAGCAATTGAGCAGATGACGCTCTCGCCCCTTCGATATGCAGGCGGTGAACCCCACCCTCCACGGGCTCGATCTGCTTCAGCCTGACCTCATTAACGACAGGCAGATCAAGGACCTTTCGATACCAGCGCAAGTAATTCATCCAGTCGCCCCGCGAAATCTTGACCACCTCTTCCCAGCCTTTCTGCCCGGCTTGTGCCTCCCACCAGGAGCGAAAGGTCAGCGAAGAAATCCCCAGGTCGATGGAGGTCAAATATTTGGGTGTTCTCAACGTCACCATGCGGGCATAGGTTTCCCACGGTCCTTCGGAGCCTTCCTTGTTTTCGTCGATAACGAGAATGTTGGAAACACGTTCTCGCAAAAGGCCGAAGGCTGCGCCCAAGCCGCATTGTCCGCCGCCGACGATCACAACGTCATAGACATGTCCCTCAGGATGGCTCAGTGGGCGAACCCAGTTAGGTCCCCTGAAGTTGAGATACGAAAGATCGGTTATTACTCGTTCGTTTAAAGCCTCTAGGCTCATGATTGCTCATTCCTTTCAGCGGTCGGTAAGACGAAAGAGAGCGATCGGGCTGACGACCATGACTTTGGTTCCGATTACCGGTTTATTCATTCGTATTCGCCTTTCTGCTATAAACGTCCAATGCGGCCTGCGAAGCAGCTCCGATATGAACGGGGACGCGATGACGGAGCAATGCGGCCTCAAGCGCTCCAAGCAAGTGCAGCACATTTTTTTTATTGCAGCTATATCCCATAGTGCCGATCCGCCATATTTTCCCTTTGAGCGACCCGAACGAGCTGGCGATTTCAATGCCGAATTCGTGAAGAAGCATCTTCCGAACAGATTCGCCGTCAACGCCGTCCGGTATATTTACGCACGTAACCATCGGCATCTTGCAGCCAGGATCGCCGAACAGCGTTAATCCCATCGCACGAATTCCAGCCACCAATGCCGCTTCATGCTCGAGATGGCGGGCAAAACGCTGCTCCAACCCTTCTTCCAATACGAGACGTAAGCCTTCCCGCAGGGCGTACAGCATCGAAGTCGCTTCGGTATGATGGTTTAATCGGACTGGACTCCAATAGTCCTGAAGCTGACTTAAATCCAGATAATTACTTTGAATTCCTTTACCGCTCCAACCGGTTTCCGTCTGGGGATCGCGAAGCCCACGTTCGATTCGTTTTCGCTTCAATATTTTCGCTTCTGCCCGCTCATTATAGGTAACAGGTGCCATGCCTGCCGGAACGGAAAGACATTTTTGTGTTCCTCCGATCACGGCATCCAGCATCCACTCATCCGTCGCAACCTTCGTTCCACCGACCGTCGCAACCGCATCGACGACGAGAAGAACATCCAACTCCCGGCAAGCTTTCCCTATTTCCTTCAGCGGCTGCATACGTCCTGTCGATGTCTCGCCGTGGACGATCGCCACAATATCCGGACGCTCTTGACGGATCCTTTTCACCACTTGCTCCGGATCAAAGACTTGCCCCCATTCCTGCTCCATGGTAGAGATCTCGGCTCCGCAGCGTTCCGCAATTTCTACCAACAAATGGCCGAATCTGCCGTAAATCGGAACCAATACACGGTCTCCCGGTTCAATTAAGCTCGTCAGCACAGCTTCGATACCGGAACGAGATGTACCGTCAACCGAAAATGCCCAGTGATTGTTCGTTTGGAACAACGCCCTGATCATGTCCATCGTTTCATTCATGATGTCGGTAAATTCTGGATCAAACTGCCCCAAGATCGGAAACGACATCGCCCGCAGCACACGCGGATCCACCTCCACCGGTCCGGGGGTCATGATTGTACGAGGGGACGGTGACAGATCACGATACATTTTCAAAGCGCTCCCCCCTGTCATAGGCCAATACATACAAGAAATCGGTTAGGACGGAAACACCAGCAGCAAGCTCCCTCGTGGACGTGTATTCATCGGGAGAGTGGCTGATGCCGCCGCGGCTAGGAACAAATACGAGTGCGGTTGGACAGACAGACTGCATCACTTGCGTATCGTGACCGGCACCGCTGAACATGCTGAGAAAGCTCAAATTTCTATGCATACAAATATGTTCCACCATTCGAGTCAGTTCTACGTCCATCATGACCGGCTCTGCGTTCATCCATTGGCTGAGGGTCAGCATAAGCCCTCGTCTGGCTGCAACTTCTTCGAAGCTTATTTTCACGGCTTGACAAAAAGCGGATAATGCCATAGAATCCGAATGCCGCACATCAAGTGTAAACGTGACTTTGCCAGGAATCACGTTAGATAGACCAGGGATCACTTCCAAGCTTCCTACGGTCGCTACCATCGGGGAGCCGTAGCTTTGCGCCAGCCCTTCGAGCAACTGAACCATTTCGGATACGCCCACAAGCGCATCTCGCCGCAAGGCCATCGGCGTCGTTCCCGCATGATTTGCTTCGCCTGTGACCTCGCACGTAAACCGCTTTTGCCCGACAATGCCTTTGACCACCCCAATCCCCTTCTCTTCCCGTTCAAGAACCTTTCCCTGCTCGATATGAAGCTCGATAAACGCTTGGATATCGTCCCGTTTTGCAGCGCGCCCCGCCTTGGAACCAAATCCTGCCGACATCATCGCTTCCCTTAAACTAACGCCTTCGGAGTCGCATATTTCCGGTACTTGATCGACCGAATAACGTCCTGAAACATTACCGGAACCCCAGTATGTTAACGGAAATCGGCTTCCTTCTTCTTCACAGAACGAGACGATCTCAAGGTTGCATTTCGGTCTTCCGTATCGTTCCAATAAAAACTGAAGAGCTGCTAACCCTGCGGCAATGCCGAAAGCCCCGTCATATTTGCCTCCATTTATGACGGTATCTATATGGGAGCCTGTCAGAATCGTTCCCCGATTCGGTTCCGTTCCTTCAATTCGTCCATAAAGGTTCCCCACTTCATCAAAGTAAACCTTAAGCCCGGCTTGCTTCATCCTGTCGTTTAGAGCCGTTTGCGCTTGTTTCCAGGAATTCGAGTATAGAAACCGGGTAATACCTCCCCCGCCGTCTGCACCATATTCGGATAACCAATGCAATGTTTCTTCGATAGAAGCAGCTAATCGGTTGATATCCGGCAGCTCTTGCGGTAAGCGTGGTATGACATTGTTCATCATCTATCCCCCCCTTTACGTTTGAATGGATGCAGCAGCATTCCCTTTCTCGACAGCGAAACTCCTTCGCCCAACCTATATACCACTTCACCACGGCATAAAGTGGCAGTTACCCGGCAGTTCAATTGCCTGCCAACATAAGGACTATGCTTATGACGGTAATACAAATCATTCGCGGCCAAGGTATACGGACTGTTCAAGTTGAAAATCGTCAAATCTGCGTCCATTCCTACTTGAATCGTGCCTTTGCAGGGAAATAGACCAAAACGGCGGGCCGGATTTTCAGACAGCAGCCGAGATAACAAGGGTAAAGGAATCTTTCGTTTCAGGTGTCCTTCATCCAGAATCAGTTCCATCGAGCTCTGTGCTCCGGAAATGCCTCCCCAAGCTTGAAACCAGTCGTCGGATCGCTTTAACTCGGTCGGACACGGTGAATGATCCGAAGCGATCATGTCTATCTTCCCGGCAGCAATTGCCTTCCACATCTCTTCCCGTTCCGCTTCGGACCGGAGCGGCGGGGCACATTTCGAAATGGTTCCGAGGGATCCCATATCATCACAGGTCAGCATCAAGTAATGCGGACAAGTTTCCAACGTAACATTCATGCCTGTGCGTTTTGCCTGATCAATCAGCTCTACAGCTTGAGGATTGCTAATATGCACGAAATGCAGCGCGCAACCTGTCTGCTTCGCATAAAACAGTGCACGATGAACGGCTTCCAATTCCGCAAGTACCGGCCGGGATGCCGCATAATCGCGAAACCCGGTTTTGCCGGTATGCTGCGCTTCAGCGCCAAGCCCCGCTACCAGTGGCTCACTTTCTGCATGAAGGGCAAGAATGCCGCCAATTGCAGCAATTCGCTGCATCCCCTCATATAAGGTAACATCATCGACTCCCCGGAAAATGTCCTCTCCTTTTCCTCCCGGGTCGGACATAAAGGCTTTGAATCCGGCAACCCCTGCCTCCGCCAAAGCTTCTAGTGATTTCAGATTTCCTGGTACAAGTCCTCCCCAGAACGCGTAATCAACGTACGACTGACCATAGGCCAAAGCCGATTTTTGATTTAATGCGCTTAATGAAGTTGTAGGCGGCCGGCCATTTAGAGGCATGTCAATGTAGGCGGTGCACCCTCCTGCAGCGAGCGATGCCGATCCACTGACAAAACCTTCCCAATCACCTAATGCCGGCTCGTTGAAATGAACATGAACATCTATCATTCCAGGCAGTACAAACTGTCCGCTTGCATCAATGACTTTGCATTCCCGCGATGGATCCAGCAATTTCCTGAGTACGTGGATTTTTCCATTTTTAATTCCGATATCGAGAACATATACCCCATCTGGCAAAACGACTTGGCCTCCACGTATGATAACCTCTAAACGCTCCGTCATAATCCATGCACCCACTTAACAAAAAATACAGTATTTTGTTTCAATTCATCAGCTTCCCCGGTACGTGCTGTAGCCGCCAGGAGCTACAAGCAGCGGAACATGATAATGGCTGCCCGCATCACTCACACCGAAACGAATCGGAATGCACTCCAGAAAAGGGGGTTCTTTCCCGGCCAAGCCCTTCTCCCGAAAATAATCGGCAACGTAAAAAACCAGCTCATACTGCCCCACCTTCAACTCGCCGCCTGACAGCAGAGGCGCATCCAGGCGTCCGTCCGCATCGGTTACGACAGAACGCAGCAGCCTCCGTCCCTCCTCACCGCCGATCTCCCACAGCTCAAGCTTCATTCCGGACGCCGGTGTGCCGCAGGACACATCTAGCACGTGGGTAGTTAATTTTCCGTCGTTAGGACTCGTAATCAAGTTACTTAATCGAAATTGGGCAATCTTGAATACTTCCTTCAAGGCCAGGATTCTCTCTTTATCCCATTCGCCACCAAGCCGTTTGCCCAAGGCGGCATAAATCGAATCTTTATTCAGGCCGCGTACGGCTATAATGAAAGGAAATCCGAATTTATCCTTGTAGGCCTGATTGCTGGCCCTAAATTGTTCATAATCCTCGGGAGAAAGCTCATCCAGGCCAGCGCCCCGCTGCTCATTAACGGATACCTCCGTCATTTTCAGCTTGCCAGCAAGATCAGGGTGAGCGCAGAGCAGGGCAAGTTGTTCATCAAGCGCAGATTGCTCCACCGCTTCTTCCAATTTACTGGACAATTGCCCAAAAGAAGCAAAAGGACGGGATATCCATGCGCGTTCCGCCACCCAAGGCGAGTGCTCGAATACCCATCCCAGCGCATCGACAAACTGCTCTCTATTCATTCGATTAATAGAATCCAAGGATAATTTCATTTTGCTCCCCTTCATATGCTTTTTCAGTTGTTATTTTTCCATTGTGACACTTTTCCAATTTTCGAGAATTCCCTTTATGCTGTATAGGACCTGCCGAGCCCCATCTCGCTAAGAAGCTGCCGGTAAGCGATAGAGGTGCGATCTGCCGGAATATGGACCTCTGCTTGCAAATCGAGTGGCAAATCCTCTGGAGTCTGCGCTTCTACCATCTCTCGATCTTCCTGAAACACTTGTAAATTGAACTTGATGGTATCTTCAACGGATGCATCTTTATCAAAATTTCGTGAAATCGGACAAAATAACCGGGTGTAGCGGGCCGATACCGGGCAGGCACAGTTCAGGATCATTAGCTTGCCGTCGTTTGGAAAGTAGACCGTAAGCGAAGCCGCGAACGGTGGAAATACGCGAAATTCGCGAAGCCATTTAAAGCCTTCCGGGACCAGATTGTCCTGACCTTTGCCGTAATTGCTAACCGTGCTCCAATATTCGGCAAGCAAGCCGCTGCCTTCGCGCTTGACAGTGTACTGAGGCACAAACGGGTTATCACGGTCTCCGAAGGTATCGGTATGCACAAAGGCGAAGTGCGATACATCCAGGAAGCCTTCCATCTGGCGCCCTGCCGAACCTACAATGTCGAAGCTCGGCGGCAGCACGTTCAGGTAATCCGGGTCATCCCATCCCGGAAACTCGGGAATTTGCACGTCGCTGGACGTAAGAGATGTCCAGATCAGACCGTATCGCTCTACTACGGGATACGTGATCAATTTCAGCTTAGGCGAAATTTTGGCGTCGGGATGCGCCGGAACTGATGTGCATTTGCCCTCGCAGTTGTAACGAAGTCCGTGATATGGGCAAACAATTTCTCCGTTTTCAACCCAACCCTTGCTAAGGGGAGCTCCTCGGTGAAAGCAAAGGTCACGGGCGACAACCAACTTGCCGTTGCTACGGTAGCATACGAGCTTCACATCAAGCAGCTTTACGCCAACCGGTTTATCCGTGATTTCGCTTGCCTGCGCCACCGGGTACCAATATTGGGCCAACACCTGCCAATCCTCCGGAGTGAACGTGCAATCCCGCGGAAGTTGAACCTCAGAATGGTTATTTTTAGCTTTAGGTACCATCATGGCACTCTCCTTATCCGTATATTGATTTTATAGTCTAGTGTTCTTTGAAGAGACAACCGAAACGTCGCTGCCGTAGGTCACACCCAGCTCTTTCAGCCACCCCCGGTAAGCAATGCTGACCCGGTCCGCCTTCAAATGAAGCTCCGCCTGTAAGTCGAGAGGAAGTTCCTCCGGCTTCTGGCTTTCTACAATCCCCGCGTCCTGCTCGATCACCCGCTTCTGAAAATCCCGAAAATATTCGTCAGACTGGTCTAATGCATAATTTCTAGAAATAAGTGCAAAAACAGCTGTTTTTCTCTCTTCGTGGGGAAGCGCTGTAAATAACATGGATAGAATCTGGTTGTTTTCATAGTTCACTTTTTTGAGTCTTGCCGTCATAGGCCGCAAAATTTCAAACGTATAGTAAATCGTTGCGTAATTTCCCGAGCCGTCCGCATCTGCGTAAATGGCGATTTCGTCGGAAACGTAGCGGTTTTCATGCCAATAAACGCTGTAATGTGGTATTTCAGGAAAATCAGAGTCGCCCAATAGTCTGTCGTGAACGAAAGCCAAATGACTTGCATCCAGAAAATTTTCAACGACTCTCGGCGCAGTTGCATGCAGGATATACGGCTCCGCATGTACGGTTTGAAAAGTTGAATCCTCATATTCCTCATAAAAGGGGACCGGAGCTTCGTTCCCGGAACCAGCATCAAGTTTCACCCAGATGATGCCGTATTGCTCCGTGCAGGAATAAACCACCGCTTTAGCTTTAGGAGGAATGGTTTGTCCTGCTGGCTGCTGAGGGATTTTGACGCATTTTCCTTCCGCATCATACTTCCAGCCGTGGTAAGGACAAACGATACAATCGTCTGCCACTTTGCCCAGCGACAACGCCGCCCCCCGGTGTATGCATAAATCTTTAAATGCCTGAACTCCGTCCCGGGTTCGGAAAAGGACGACCCTCTCTTCCAAAATCGTAACAGGTACCGGTTCGCTTCCGATATCCTGAGAATAAACTGCTGCTATCCAATCTTTTGCCAATATGTGATCTTTCATCATAGTCACCTTCTCCTTTTAAAATCCGGAGCGTTGCTCGTTCGCCTTTGCGAGCAAATCCTTTAAGTCGCTGCGGGCATACACTCTGGTACCGATCCGAAGCTCATCCTCCAGTTCCAAGGTATTCGCCACCACCGATCGGCTGGAGTTCAGAAGAATTTTGCCACATTCATTGGCATAACGAATGGCCCCTTCATCGTCCACGGGTACGATTCCTTCCTCGAACAGATCAGGTATCCCGCTTCGGCTCAGCGATTCTGCAAGCATCATTTCAACTAGATAGCCCAGCTCCAGCGAATCAATGCAGCGTTTCTGCTCCATTTGCTCCGGGATATCACCTGGAGACAAATTGGTAAACTCCACACAAAGTACCCGCACTGCAAATTTTTAGGTTCATTGATGTCCGCTCCACATATGTTAGTTTTCATAACATATAATTCATTTATTTTTCTCATTATAAGACTAATTTAGAAAATGTGTCAATATAATTAACACTAAAAGATTTGTAAGCGGAAATAATAACCCTTCATTTCTTCGACTTCACATATTTTAGGGAGGAAATATTACATATTGTTGCGACAAACGCATTATTCAGTTGCTCCTGAGATACTGTAATTCCTATAAAAAAATAAGTTATATCCACTTCAAAGAATTTAGCAAAAATATATAGTTTTAATATGAGGAACACGCTGCCCACGCTCATACATGCCAATTGCGGAAGAAGATAAACCTGCTCTATCAGCAAACTCTTCCAGAACAGATCCCGCCCCCATTTTATGTCACTTTATTTAACACAAAATTATAAATTATAGATTTTTTTCTATGTTTCGATCGAAATCATGTCAGATAATATACATTAATCAACTGAAATAAGGTGCCTGCCAATGAGTAAAGAGAAGCTGAATATAAGCGAGATGGCAAAACTTCGTGGAATATCCGTGGACACACTGAGGTATTATGACAAGATTGATTTGTTTAAACCTTCACAGGTAGATGAAAAAACGGGTTAACGACATTATTCGATATTACAATATGAAGCTCTCGGTACGATCATGGAACTTCGCCAGATCGGACTCTCTATTGAAGAAATAAAACAGTTTATGCAAAATAGTAATCTGAAGAAGTCGATAGAGCACATACAAAGAGCTTTGGGAAAAATAGATCCACAAATTGCTGTATTGCAACAATTTTCTTCCATCCTGAAAACGCGGATAACCCAGGTCGAGCGCTTCAAGCAGGATTACAGGAAATCGGATATCATCCTGTGAAATCTCCCTGAAAGACGCCCCCCCCCTTTCCCGGCTGTTTTGAATATGACGGATTCAACCGAAGCAATCCCTTCCGGTACGTATGTGTGCTCTTATTACACCGGGCTCAATCATGTGAATTGTATTGAATGTCTTGAAAAACTGCTTATGTATTGCAAAAAAAATCGGTGGAAAGTTTTGGGCGGCGCATGGAATATTATTCAAGTGGATATTTCTCTTACAGATCAGCCAGACGAGGCCTGCTATGAAATCCAGATTCTTGTTGAACAGATGGTGTGATTCTCACAATAGGACTTGCAGAAAATCAAGGAAAAGGGGCTCACATAAGTGAGCCCCGGATTGCTATACAGAAAAGTAAAAAGGTTGCACGCATACCGGCTTGGACACAGTTACTTGTTGTCCCGTGTAGGTCAGTCGTCCACTAGCCTTGTCCACTTTAAATGTAACGATGTTATTCGTATCGCGGTTTGCCACCAGCAAATGATCTCCGTTTGGAGTCAAAGCAAAATGGCGCGGATGCTCGCCTTCAGCAGATACATGCTCTACCAGGCTCAGCTTGCCTGTTGCAGCGTCTACAGCGAACACTACGATGCTGTCATGCCCACGGTTAGAACCGTACACATAAGCACCATCCTCCGAAATAGCAATCTCAGCGGTTGTATTTTCGCCCGTAAAATCAGACGGCAATGTAGGCACGCTCTCAAGCTCAGTAAGCTTGCCTGCTTCTGCGTCATACGCAAAAGAAGTAATGGAAGAATCCACCTCATTAATGACAAAAGCAAACTTACCGTTCGGGTGGAACGTCAAGTGACGTGGACCTGCACCTGCATGGGTTTTCGTTTCGCCATGAAGCACCAGTTGTCCTTTGCTGTCATCAATAGTATAGACACGGATCAGATCCAGACCGAGATCCTGTACGAACAGGAAACGACCGTCAGGGCTAAAGAAACTGGAGTGTGGATGCGGACGATCCTGACGCTCAGGATGCGCTCCCTTGCCCTCATGCTGTTTAACATCCAGCAACTCACCGATCCGACCATCCTCGGTTAGAGACACCAGTCCCACCATACCTCCGTGGTAGCTGACTACGATCAGGTAGCGATCGGATGGATCACGCTGAATGTGACAGGTTGTTGCGCCAACGTTTTCCGCCCGGTTAAGCAATGTAAATGTTCCCTTGACCGGATCAATTTCAAAAGCAGTAGCTTCGCCCACCTTCGCCCCAGCGGCAGAAGTCGTTTCTCCAATGGAATACAGCTTCCGGTTCTTTACGTCCACATTCAGGAAGGTTGGATTTTTCAATCCGGAGAACTCATCCTGTAATGTAAGAACCCCTGTTTCTTCATTAAAAGTGTACGCATAAACTCCGCTGCCTTCCAATTCGGCGTAAGAGCCTGCGAATACGAGCAATTTTTGTTGTGCTGTCATGGTTGTGTCCTCCTCGAATTAGAAAAATAATGGGCAATTGGAATGATTGCTCCTGGTTCAAATAGCGCTAAGAGGCGCGTTGCACGACGGGCTCTGTAGACAAAGCCACATTTCCCGCTACGGCACGCGAGATCATGCAAGAGCTCTCTGCCTGCTCTGCCAGCCGCAATGCCTGTTCGATCTGCGATTCTGTCGCATCGGCGGCCAATTGAACTTGCGGACGATGAATAATTCGACGATATGTAAAAATATTGTTCGTTACATCAACAATGCCTTCGGAATCCAGTGCCAGTGAAGCCACCGGAAGACCAGCGCGCTCCATCATCGCCGCCAATGTAATCAAATAGCAGGTCGCGGCAGCGCCTAGCAGCATTTCATCCGGATTGGTGCCCACACCGGGACCACCCATCTCCGCCGGAATCGAAATCGCTGTCCGCAGCTGTCCGGCCTCAATATGACCGTCGCTGTTGCGCCCCCCGTTCCAGTCTGCCTTGAGCAGAAAGGTATGCTCCATTTCAGGTCACTCCTCTCTCTTGTATTATGAATCTTTACACATGTGAATGTAAAGGTCAGTCGATCTCCCGATTTTTCGTTTCGGTCCCGAGCAACCATACCGCCGCCGCTCCAATCAGGATCGCTACGAAGAAAATCACAAAGATAGATTGCAGCGCCATGCCCTGTCCGACCAGCATACCGACCAGGAAAGGTCCGATCACGCCACCGATACGGCCAAACGCAGCCGCCATACCCACTCCGGTAGAGCGGACGGCTGTCGGGTACAATTCCGGGGTATAGGCATACATCGCTCCCCACGCACCGAGATTGAAAAAGGACAAGCAGATACCAGCAGCCAGCAGCATTCCTGCCGTTTCCGAGGTACCGAACCAAATGGCGGACATGGCCGTCAGCAGTAAATAGACAATCAGCACGAATTTGCGGCCCAGCTTCTCAATCAGATATGCGGCAGTAAAATAACCTGGCAATTGCGCCAGCGTCATGATCAGGACGTACTCAAAGCTTTTAACCAGCTCAAAGCCCTTCATAAACATAATGCTTGGCAGCCACAGAAACATTCCGTAATAGGAAAATACAACCGTAAACCATAAAATCCACAGCATGAGCGTGGACTTGCGGTTCGGCCCTGACCAAATGGAAGCCAGTTTTGCACGCAGCGGAAGCTTGACACTCTGCTGCTTGTATCGCGGTGAATCCTCTACCGCTTTGCGTAAATAAAGGGCGTACAGGGCTGGTACTGCGCCGAGAATAAAGGCCATCTGCCAGCCGTACTTTGGAATAACAAAATAGGCAATAAGCGCCGAAAGAATCCATCCCGCCGCCCAGAAGCTTTCCAACAGAACGACCGCTTTTCCCCGTTCCTGAACCGGCACCGATTCCGACACCAGCGTCGAAGCCACAGGCAGTTCCCCTCCCAAGCCTACGCCTGCAATAAAACGCAGCACCAGCAGTACACCGAGCCCGGTCGCCAAAGCCGACAAGCCGCTTGCAATGGAAAAGATCAACAGCGTCCACACTAATATCGCACGCCTGCCATAGCGATCAGCCAAAATCCCCGCTAAAGCGGCCCCAAACACCATCCCTATTGAATTCATCGCAGTCAGCAGACCAATCTGCTCTGAACCCAAATGCCACTCCTTAGCCAGCGCTGCGGCTATGAACGAAAGCAGCCCCACGTCCATGGCATCAAACAGCCAACTGAGTCCCGCGCTAAACAGCAGCTTTCGCTTTTTGGATGGTGGTAATGAAGTCAATTCACTCATGATTCGCTCTCCCTTAAAAATGCATCGTATATAGCCGTATATTCAGGTGTCTTGTCACCTGTAGCTTAGCATCTATTGTACCGCAAGCTCCCTTCATCTGCGAGCATTTTAACGTAAAAAAATCTCTTGTTGTCGCTCTTGAAAGGAAAACGAAAAAAGCGGAAGATTGCCTAGGGCAATTCTCCCGCCTTCTGGAACCTGCCACTTACCGGTTTTGGACCAGACCGATGATCGTCACCATGAGCACTAGCAGTTGGATGAGTGTATCGTTGCTCATTCCAGTCGCCTCCATCCCATATGAGATACTCCTTCGGCCGTTTCCCCTCTCCCCGGATCATGACGCTTGTTCCCCAATACATACCTATGCAGGCGGCGGGAAGCTTATGATCTGTAGTGAATGAAAAATCTCCATATTCATTTAAGGCTTGATCCAGGACCATTGCAAATCCATTTCCTGAATGCATTCGCGGTTATCGTGTTCGTCATTGGCGACCAGTGGGGTCACCGGATAGATGCTCATGTTGCCCTGTTCATACGTGCGCAGCAACGGTAGCAACTCATCGATGTTCTTTATGGACGGGTCCAGCCATGAATCCATATGTGCAGATTCCAGAATAGCGGGCATACGACTGTCAAATTCACGAATATCCGCATTGGCCTGTACCGTCATCATCGTGCAGGTACGCAGCGGCTCCTTACGGCTATCCTGCCACACCTCATACAATCCCGCGACCGCAAACATTTTCTGTCCCGGCAGCACCACCCGCACCGCGCACATACGTTTACCGAGCTTTCGCCAATAATAAAAACCGTTGCAGGGAATGACACAGCGACGGGTTTCGGCCATTTTGCGATAGCTCGGATTCACTCGGACTGTATTCAAATCAGCATTGACGCAATCCTTGCCCCAGTAGGGGATAAATCCCCAGCGAAATTCGTCCAGTACCCGTTCTCCATCCTGATGTAGCACGATGGGAACATGCTGGGTAGGGCTCATGTTATAACGCGTTTTATAATAATACATCACCCGTTGTATGCCAAAATGATCCCTTACCTCGTCCAAATCAGCCGATAACGAAAACCTTTTGCACATAAGCTATTCATCCTTCCGCCTTCTTTTTCATCTATTGTGCGGTTATACAAGGAAAAATATGCATAAAGCAAAAAAGCGCACGGCAAGACATATAGCAATATCCCCGCAGTTGTGAAGCTACGGGGATAAATACTAGCTTATATCGTTATTACTTCTTTTCTACCGCGTGACCGCCAAATTCATTGCGCAGCGCGGCAACGACTTTACCGTTGAACGTATCTGCATCCAGTGAACGGTAACGCATCAGCAGGGATAACGCGATAACAGGAGTTGCAGCCTGAATGTCCAATGCTTCCTCAACTGTCCATTTACCTTCGCCGGAAGAGTGCATAACCCCGCGGATTTCATCCAGATTTGCATCCTTGGAAAATGCACGCTCGGTCAAGCCCATCAGCCAAGAGCGAATAACGGAACCGTTGTTCCAAACACGCGCCACTTGCTCATAATCGAAGTCAAAGCTGCTTTTCTCCAGCACTTCAAAGCCTTCACCAATGGAGGCCATCATGCCGTATTCCACACCGTTGTGAACCATTTTGAGAAAATGTCCGCTACCGGATTTACCTGCATACAGATAACCATTTTCCACTGCTGTATCCCGGAAAATAGGCTCAACAAACGCCCATGCTTCCGGGTCGCCACCGATCATGTAACAAGCTCCACTGCGTGCACCTTCCATACCGCCAGAGGTTCCGGCATCCATGAAGCTGATGCCGTATTCCTTCAGACGAGCATGACGGGCAATGGACTCTTTGTAATGAGAGTTACCACCTTCAATAATAATGTCCCCTTTGGACAAAATCGGTTGAAGCTGATCCAGTACGGAATCAACAAATTGATGGGGAACCATAATCCACAGCACTCTCGGGGTTTGGGTCGCTTGCACAAGCTCTTCCAGTGTGGAAGCACCTGTAGCACCGTAATCCTTCATTTCTTGAATCGCTGCTGCATTGACGTCATACGCGACAACTTCATGCTTGTGATCGATCAAGTTTTTTCCGAGATTCAAGCCCATTTTTCCCAAACCGATTAATCCAACTTGCATTGTAAAGGCCTCCTGCCGTAGCAAAAATATATGTTCAATATAGTGATGTGTACATATTTACGAACGAACAACCGCTTTTTCAGAAGTTTCGGACTTTTGGTCTAGCCACCATGTAAAGCCCTGTTCCTCCAGCAATTTGTCAGAAGCCTCTGGACCGTAGGAGCCTGCTGCATACGTATGAAGTGGAGCCTCTCCGCGAGCAAAAGCTTCCAGCACAGGCTGTACCCACATCCATGAAAGCTCAACTTCATTCCAGTGAGCGAAAAAGGTGGAATCGCCGCGCAACGCATCAAAGATCAGACGCTCATAAGCTTCCGGTACATCCTTGGCCTCTGATGTATAATTCATCAGCACCGTCTCCAGTTGACCGTTGTTCAGCGGGTCCTTACTGTTCAGACGCAGCGTTACTTTTTCATCCGGGTTCACATGAATCGTAAGCAGGTTCGGTTCGGATGGCTGTCCTTGGGCTGCATACGGGTCTGTGCTGTCCTTTTTGAATTCCACGACGATACGTGTGGATTTTTCCTTCATGCGTTTGCCTGTGCGAATATAGAACGGCACACCTGACCATTGCTCATTGTCAATCCACAGACGAGCCGAGATGAAAGTATCATTTTGCGAATCCGGTCCAATGTCCGGTTCTTCTTTATAGGAAGGAACTGCTTTTCCGTTAATCTCACCGTTCGTATATTGGCCTCTCACCACGCTGGAAGCAATGTCGGACGGATCGAGCGCACGCAGCGCATCCATCACCTTGCGTTTTTCGTCACGTACCTGATCTGCCGTTACATGTCCCGGCTTGTTCATAGCCGCCATCATCAGCACTTGCAGCATGTGATTTTGTACCATGTCCCGAATAGCTCCGGAGTGATCGTAATAACCAGCGCGTTCCTCGACGCCTACAGTTTCGGAAGCGGTAATTTGCACATTGGCAATGTATTGATTGTTCCACACACCCTGAAGCAATGGATTAGCAAATTTCAAGGCTTCCAGGTTTTGCACCATCGGCTTACCCAGGTAATGGTCAATACGATAAATTTCATCCTCGGCAAATGTTCTGCTCAAGCGATCATTCAACTCGCGTGCCGATTCCAGATCATGTCCGAATGGTTTTTCGATAATAAGCCGTTTCCAGCCCTTCGTTTCAGCCAAACCGCTTTCCCGGATGTTGAGGGCAATCACATCAAAAAATTCCGGTGCCACCGATAAGTAAAACATGCGGTTCCCCGGAATTCCCAAGTCATTTTCACGTTGCTCAGCAAGCTGTAATAGCTTTTTATAATCTTCCGGGTGATTGACGTTCAATGCACTGTAGCGGAAAGCACTCAAGAACTGATCCATCTGTGCACGGTCATCATTCACATGTCTGGAAAAATCTTTGATGGATTGCTCTACGTTACTTTGAAACTGTTCGTCAGCCACTTCACGACGCCCCATACCAATTACAGAAAAGGAAGCCGGAATTTTACCTTCTACAAACAAATTATACAAGGCAGGGTAGATTTTGCGTTTAGCCAAATCCCCTGTCGCTCCAAATAAGACAAATGTCATTGAATCCATGAATTATTCCTTCTTCCCTTTATAAAAGATGAGGTTATTAAAAGTTACCTGAGGAATTAACGTAACCCATAATACACCCAAAATAAGGGGCAAGTCAATCAAATTTTAGCGAAATGGTGAACTTTCGATATTCCCTGTAATGATAACGTTTTCTGTGATATGATTAACGTAAGTAATGAGAAAAAACTGTTAAAAATGTCACGGTTGACACAAACCAAGATAGTTACTATTGGTATATAGAGTTACTTTTAGTATACTATAAAAAACAACCAATGAAATTGAGGGGATTCAGATGAGCGACGACAGGCAGCCTAAGCATTTGTGCGGCAAGGTGGAACAGTCCTTTCAGATCATCAGCAAAAAATGGACCGCTCTCATCATTCATACTTTGATGGAACATCCCAAACGATTCAGTGAAATTCATGTATCCATACCTGATCTTAGCAAACGTATGCTGACCGAACGCATTAAGGAGCTGGAGCTTAGTGGCCTGATCCTTCGCAATGTCATTACAGAGCGGCCCGTGCGCACCGAGTATTCGCTGACACGCAAGGGTAAAGAGCTCGGTGATGCATTGAATGGCGTAGAGAGCTGGGCCGAAAGATGGCTCTAACCGCTAACAGGAGATCGTCACAGTCTCCTGTTATTGTGTTCCCCTTTAGAAATCGTAATATAGGCTATAATACATAATGGTACACCTACCCGACCGCTTATGATTTCGGAGCGAACCAAGAAAGGATGAGACTGATGGCGTTTGGTATTAACCGACAGGAACTTTCTGCCTGGAAAAGAGAGGTCAGTCGCGGCGAAATTGGTTTTCTGACGCATTACTGGCTGGATGACCGCTTTCCAGGTATTACAACCGTAACCAAGGTGGGTTGTTCCAATTTGGACAAGCTGCGTTTATGGTGCAGCAATAATGGATTGGACCCTCAATATATTCACCAGCGTCAGCCCTATCCCCATTTTGACCTGATCGGCAACAAGCAAACGGAAATTTTGCGCAGGTATGGCATGAGCGAGCAATTGGAACGGTTCGGTCTTCATCTTCACACAGGTATACGTCCACCGTTTTAAACCGCAGCTCCTAGAGCTGCGGTATTTTTGTTTTTATACCGGATAATACTTTGTGTATCCAGATTGCTGACATTGCTCCTTCTCCCATCGCGACAGTCGCTTGCTCGGCATGGGCCCCCAAATCTCCGGCTACCCATACATTTTCTACACTGGTCATTTTGCTGCGGGGGTGAGTTTCAATATGCTTGTTATCCAGCAAGTGCACGCCCAACTGCTCCGCCAGCTCTGAATGGACATGGTTGCCTCCAAACGCCACAAAGCCTCGCTCCGCCCGAACAACCTCTCCATTAGCCAGTCGAACCCCTTCAAAATGTCCCGGTTCCCCGATCATGATTCTGGAAATGGATTCTTCCCTGTATCCAATTCCTTTCTCGCGCAGCTTCTCCATCAGCTCGTCCGGCACCTCTGAACGCTCATGGTTCACATAAACCAGGTGGTCCGTACGCGCGGATAATATCAGGGCCATAGAAGCCCCGGCTTTTCCCGCCCCCATCACGACCGTACTGCGATCCTGAACCTCGTATCCGTCACAGTCCGGGCAGATATACACGCTATTGCCCAAGCAGGCCAGAAGCCCGTCCAGCTTTGGAAAGCGGTCGGTCAGCCCCGTTGCCAGCAGCAGCGTCTTTGAGGAATACACCGTCCCCTCTTCCACTTGAATGTCAAAAAGCTCATCTTTTTTGGTGGCTTTTACCGCCTTACCTTCAACAAATTCAGTGCCTAGCTTCGTGGCCTCACTTCGTCCAAGCCGTCGCAGCTCTTCACCTGAAATCCCGTCAGGAAAGCCCAAAATATTATGATACTGATGGCACAACGTGGATCGACCATAACCCGAATCTATCACCAGAACCCGATGACTGCTGTATCTTCCCAATTGAATGGCTGCTTGCAGCCCGGCAATCCCTCCGCCAACAATAATGCAATCGTATGTCATATGTTTTATCCTCCCTTATCCATACTTACCCATCCCAAACAAGCGCGTAAAGCAGCAATACCACCTAGGTAACCCTCTCATGCAAATTTAAACATAGCATCACCCGCTTACGCCTGAATTAACCCCTGAACCATCCCGTTCACAAAAAAGAAAAAAGCATATCCAGAAGTTCACTCCTTAAAAATGGAATGACAAAAAGCACTGTGGATATCCACAGTGCTCTGTTCAGGCCAAACCTGAATCATCGTTGCATCGTCTGGCTTATTTAAATGTTTTTACGCGTTCTTCAACAGGTTGGAATTCTTTTTCACCTGGTTGGAATGTCGGTTTACCGAATGGCAATTCAGCAATCAATTTCCAATGCTCAGGAATGTTCCATTCATTTTTCACTTTTTCGTCGATCAAAGGATTGTAATGCTGAAGGGATGCGCCCAGTCCTTCTTGCTCCAAAGCTGTCCATACAATCAATTGCAGCATGCCGTTGGATTGGTTAGACCAGATTGGGAAGTTGTCCGCATAAGCTTCAAATTGTTGTTGCAATCCAGCCACTACATTGTTGTCTTCAAAGAACAATACAGTACCGTAGCCGCTACGGAAGCCGTTCATTTTCTCAGCAGTAGATTTAAATTGCTCTTCATTGCCTACAACTTCGCGCAAAATATTTTCTGCAATATTCCACAGTTTGTCGTGATGCTCTCCGAGCAGTACAACTGCACGTGAAGTTTGGGAGTTGAAAGAGGTAGGTGTATATTTAACTGCTTCCTCTACAATCTCTTGAATCCGTTGGTCGGAAATTACTTGTTCTTTGCTAATACCGTAATAGGAGCGTCTTTCTTTCAGAGCTGTGAAGAAATCTTTAGCCATTTTTGCTACCTCCCGAGAAAAATTAATTACTTTTCGTAACTAAATATATATTATATTTATCTTAAAGTCAAGAGATTTATTTTTAAATATTACCAGTTCCTTGATTCATGATGGGCCGCCATTGTATTTTTTCTCACTGGAAGAGGTATGCTTAGTGACATCCTTATCTTTTTCCTCCTGACGTTCCATCTTCAAATCCTCTACGGGAATGGCGTCTACCGTCTGTTCACTTTCAAATCGGTCGAACAAGCTCTCCTGCTCCGTCGGATACTGCTCAGCGTGATCCCGATTTACGGGTTGTTCCTGATGGTGCAGGTCATTGTCAAATGGGGTCATTTTCGCTTCCCTCCCTATCGGATTGGTGTCCACAGTATACTTTTACCTTTCAGGTCAGAGATTAAACGCAAAAAAAAGAAAATCTCCGCAAAGATTTTCTCTACTCACGTTTTTATTTATAGTTTGTTGTGTGAAAAAGATGTGGTTTCAGCTTCTCTCCTGCAACAAGCTTCTGCACCAGTTCTGTGCCCGCAGCAGGCGTCATCTGACCATACCAGTCCCCTTGAGGATATACGATCACAACCGCAGCATCGTGACAACGGCCATTACAGCGAGTTCTAGTCGTATGAATATAAGCTTCTGCGTTTTGTTCACGGATTTCATCCCGAATTGCTTGTGTAACTTCTTCTCCCTCATGTCGCATACACGTGCTCCCATTACAGATCAACACATGATGCTTCATCGGTTCCAATTCAAAAATAGCCATAGCTTCCCCTTTAATCAACGGTTGTTGGTTAATTAATACTTATCTGGATAAAGAACAAGCTGTGCATCCATCTGCCCAGCTTCAATCGTCAGCACGATAAATGAATATTCTTCCTCGCCGCGCTTGTCTGTCGGAGATCCGGGATTGAGGACGAGCAGTCCGTCCAACTTTTTGACAACCGGAATATGCGAATGTCCGTAAATCAGGCAATCCAGCGTTTCTCCCTTAAACGTATTCAGTGCGATATTCTCTGTTGAGCCGCGCCAGCCGTGACCGTGGACCATGCCGATCCGTTTGCCCTCGACTTCAACGATTCTTTGATAGCCCAGACGCTCTACGATGTCTATTCCATCATTGTTTCCGGCAATCCCTTGCACAGGTGCAAATTCGGATAGCCTTTCGTATACGAACCAATCCGTCCAGTCTCCGGCATGGAGAATGAGGTCGCTGCCTTTGAGCTCCTGTACAAGCCGACCAGGAAGTGCTTTGCCTCGGTGCGGCATATGAGTATCTGAAAGTACGATGATTTTCATAGCAATTCTCCTTACCAGCGTCTTTACACGGATGAGCTCTGCTGCCCAACCCGCTGCTGAAGCGCCTGCTCCAGATCCCGCAGCGTAACCGTCTCGAAAAACGCCTGTATTTTCTGCTCTGCTACGGTATATAATCCGTCCAGCAAAGCATCGATGTTCTTGCCTACCTCGCAATTGTGATTGCTGTCACTATGGATAGCGAACAGCGGACCGTCGTCTTTGGTCGCTTCATATATCATTTTAAGATTAATATTTGAACTGGACATGCTCAGACGAAAGCCCCGTGCTCCTGGTGAGGAATCAACCAGACCGGCTTGCTTGAGTCGGCTCATGATTCTTCTCACAACCACCGGATTCGTATTGATACTGGAAGCGACAAGTGTCGAAGTCATCCGCTCCGGCGCTCCTTCAGCCAAAAGAAGCAGACAATGGATACTAACGGAAAAATGGGTACTCATGTTAACCACCTTTATATGTGTGCCTCATTAATGTTTGTGTACATATGCATAGTTCCATCATACCACAATGAGAGGCACCGACACAGCGCTTACTGCACCTTACTCCGGAAAATAGTCATTTTCAGGGCGTACTCGCACCTTTAGCTGGCGGACGCTATACTCCAGTTGCTTAACGATGTCCTCCAGCTGGCGTCGGTCAAGTGCATTATAATCGGCGGCAGGCTTGGGTGCGTTTTTCAAATCACGTATGGTTGCCTGCTGCTCCTGCCACTTGTCCATCAGGTCGGCTATGTTCGCATAGAAGCGTTCATAATCCTTTATCACTTCATCCAGAAAGGCGTCCACCTCGTCCGGATCATAGCCGCGCATTTTATTTTTAAACTGTTTTTCATGAATGGAGAGCGCGTCCAGCTGAATCCCCAGTTGCTTAAACAACTGCTTTTGCTTATCCAGACGACGCTTCATATGTTCATCCATCGGTTATTCCCTCCTTAACACACTATTCTTTTTATATCACATTCTAGGCTGGGAATAAAAGTCTCTGCTGATTGCCTCCCCCGATGAACGGGTATAAAAGAGCATACGCACAGTATGTACAGATTCATTCAGACCACGAAGGGGAGATATGATCATGAGCCATTTGAGCGATTCACAGCTTGCTGAGCTGAAACATATGTTGCTGGAGCAGAAAAAGGATTTGGAAAAACATTTTAAACAAAATGGTCAGGAGAACTCCAAGCTGGGAGAAACGCTGACGGGTTCCACCGGGGAGCTATCTTCGTATGATAACCATCCGGCAGATGTAGGGACAGAAACCTTTGAACGGTCCCGTGATCTGGCCATTAACGATTCGCTGGAAAGCGAGCTGGATCAGGTCAATGCCGCCCTTCAACGGATGAAGGACGGGACATACGGCATATGTGTGAAAAGCGGCGAAGAAATTCCTTTTGAACGCCTTCAGGCGATTCCGCACACGGCCTATACGGTCGAGCATACTCCCAATCGCGAGTTATCTAATGACCGCCCTGTTGAGGAGCAGGTCATGACTTCCCCGCCCAAGGGTGCTGGTGAGGTTCGCCAGCGGAATGCAGGACGGTTTGACGATGCGGGCGCGTGGGACGCGGTGGAAGAATACGGTACGTCCAACTCGCCTGCCACAGCCGCCAAACGCGATGTTGCTGACTACGATGAAAATATGTAATCGTCGAAGGCTTCACGCTTCTCTGTATGTCTATGTATTCATTTCATCTAAAAAAGCAGCTTGTCCCTGTGACAGGCTGCTTTTTTAGATGCTTTCCGAGAACACGCTTATCCGGTTTATCCGATTTCTACCCGTTTCCGGCTGCGTGCCGACTCGATACAAGCGTCGATCACCTTCATATTGCTTACCGCATCTTCGGGTTCATATGGCAACGGAGCACCATCAAGCACCGCTTTGGCAAAAGCATCCGCTTGCAGCTCAAAGGAATTGAAGCCTTTAAGTCGTTCCTCCCGTGTAACCGAACCGACATGAACGAAAATTTGTGGTACGACAGACGATCTTTCCCAGCCAAACATTTTGGGCATCGCAATCGTGCCTTTACTCCCCAGTACCTCCATATTGGAACGGTTCGCTGCCCACATGCCGCAATCGAAGGTAAGGTTCACCCCGCCCGGAAACTCCAGCAAGCCGGATGCCATCATATCAACGTTGTCATGCTCGGGGGAATACAAAGCATGCACAGTTACGGCCTCGGGCTCCCGATCCAAATACATGCGGGCTGCCGAAATCGGGTATACGCCCACATCGTATAAGGAGCCGCCGCCCATGCTTTTATTGAAACGCACATTATCTGCCTGATCGGTATTGTTGAATGTAAATGTGCAATGCATGCCGCGAATGTCACCGATTTCTCCGCTATTGATAATTTCCTTAATACGCCGATGTTTTGGATGATAGCGATACATGAAGGCTTCTGCGAAGATGACTCCAGCGCTTTTACATGCTTCAATCATGCGACTTGTCCCGGCTGAGCTAAGAGAGGATGGTTTTTCACACAAAACGTGCTTCCCCGCTTCCGCGGCCCGGATCGTCCACTCTTCATGCAGATGGTTCGGCAACGGGATGTACACCGCCCCGATTTCGGGATCGGCCAACAATTCCTCGTAGCTTCCATAGCTTTTTGGAATATCGAACTCCTGGGCGGCCTCAGCGGCTTTATCCGCATTGCGACTAGCAATTCCAAGTACTTCTCCGCGCTCGGATTGCTGAATCGCCGGAATTACAGCAATTTTGGCAATCTCGGCAGTGCCTAAAATTCCCCATCTCAGCTTTCTCCCCATCATTCTCATCCTTTCGTGGTCAGGAATAGTTGTCTTGTTCCGCTTTGTGCAGCATACCTAAGCAACGGTCCAAATCGGTTTTGACCTGCTTCTTGTATAGTCGCGCTTTCTCCTCCCCATCATCTGTAAAATGATAGAGTACAATTTCCTGAAAATCTACGCGGGGATCTGTTCCTTTTAACCGTTTGGTACGGTAAAAAACGCCCTCCTGCACCAGCTCGTGCAGCGCCCGATAGACCTCACTCTGAGGCGGAACATATCCAAAACCACTAAACTCATCCTTCATCGATTCAAGCATCTGATATCCATAACCGCGATGCTTCTCCACCATTGTGATCAGATAAATTTTGATAAAAGCCCGCTGGGATATCATAAACGCCATTTCACGGCCTCCTCTCCACACCATAGTCTTATATCTTACCTTCCATTATAAACCACTCAGCGTCCATACACTAATGATAGGGGGATTTTCAATCTCTCCCTTGTGACCTGTTTGAAGTTAGGTGGAGATATAAAATGAAGCGTTGTGAGATAGTTGGCGAAGTGGCGGTCTGTGATTTTTCATTTACTGTTATGAATTTTTCATATACTGAAATAATATAATAAAAACTAAAAAAGAATTACAGATTACGAAGATTTACTTAATTTCTTTAAGGCATCCGTATCGTTACTTGTCAAAACAGGAATACATTCTGTTATTTTTTGGATATCCCAGTTCCACCATTCTAGTGTTTTGAGAATTTCAATAGTTTCCTCGTCAAACCGATAACGAATTAATGTTGCCGGATTTCCCCCCTACAATGGAATAAGGCAGAACATCTTTAGTCACCACGGCATTGGACGCAATGATCGCTCCATCTCCTATATGTACTCCAGGCATAATGGTAGCATTGTAGCCTATCCAAACATCGTTCCCAACCACGGTATCCCCTTTGTAGCCCCCACTTAAATTGGGTAAGCCAACTTCCCACTCACCACCAAACGCTCCAAAAGGAAAAGTGGTAAACGCATTTGTATTGTGATTTGCCCCATTCATAATAAATTTGGCCTGGGTTGCAATTGCGCAAAACTTACCGATCTTTAATTTGTCCCCTATAAAATCAAAATGGTAAAGGACGTTTTTTTCAAAATCCAGAGGATGATGTTGGTCGTCATAATAGGTATAATTCCCAATTTCGATATGTGGATTAACCACTACATTTTTCAAAAAACACAGACTTCTAATATTTTTCATCGGGAAAACGCTTCCTGGATCTGGACCACTCATTTAGCAACACCCCTATATTGATATAGATTATCTTTAAATGAAAAGACACGTTCAAGTCTAACCGTATGCATACCATTAAACAAATGGAGAAAATAAAAGTATCCCTGGGCCTTGTTATATGGGCTTCGGGATACTCTTCGTGAAAATATGTGATTGGGATTACCAAATCAGGCTTGCTTTTGCAAGGCTGGCGGGCCTTCGGCCGGGCGGGGACGAACTCGAAGCCCCACTATCCATTTTCCCAGAGGCAAACGTGCCAGTAGCCATGTGCCGGCAATGGAAAAAGCCGTACAGAGAACGAACGAAACCAGCGTACGAAGAACATGGCTCCAGTCTGCAAACAACGTTTCATCAAAATAGTACGTCACACGCAGCATAAAGGCGTGCATCAGATACGCTCCATAGGACAAGGTTCCGATGGCAGTCAGCAACCCCGCCGCACGTCCGCCCTTATGAGCAATCCACGTCGCTACACGATAAGCCACAAAAATAGACGTGACACAATATACAGCCATGACCGGACGCAGCAGAGACAAATAGTTAAAGGAAAAGACCGTGCCTCTCGGCGTCTGAAACAGACCAATCATCTCATACAGCAAGTAGCCTGTAATCACAATAAATAGCGGCCAATATACGATCTGCGCCTTGGTTACCCAAGCATTCCAGCGCTTGACGTTCATCCCGGCTGCTGCCCCTAACACAAAATAAAAGAAAAAATAAATCACATTACGGTCAGCATAGATGGTGAACCAGGAAGTAACCACCGGAAGCTGGAGCCCATCCATCAATCGGTACATCGGCCCCACCGCGAACATGAGCATGATGTACACCACGCCGACTCCAGCCAATGCAGCGGGTCGCCATGCTGACGGCAATAACGCTGACAAACGGCGGACAGCATAACGAAACACGGGAAATAGCACATAGCACTGGATAATCATAACGATATACCACAGATGATAGCTGCTTTTCCCGTTCAATAGCTTCTGGAAAAAATCTAGCGGGTGAAGATGCCCTCCGCTTTGAACAAGCTGATTTCCCAATTCGTATAAAAGAGACCATATGATATAAGGAACAATGATATCCATGAACCTTTTACGTAAAAACGTTCCGTACTTTAAAGCTCCATCATAATTGTAAAATAACACCATCCCGGTGATAAACACAAACACGGGAACTGCAAATTTGGAACACAGCAGTAAAAGTGTCATCAAAGCTCCGTCCTGGATGCGCGCCCCCTGCGCAACCGCATAATGTGCGACGGAATGCTGAAGAACAACGGCGGCAAACGCCAGCCCTCTCAGCAAAGCGACTTCGGAAATTCTCTCTTTTTGACTCATGTCACTCTCCTGTTATGTCTAGAAATATATAAGTCTATTATAACGACAATTCTGTAAAATATATAGAAGGATAAACGTGCCAGTGGCAAGCAAAGCTTCAATGTTCTCTAGTTTATTTAACGAGTGTACATATTGAAAAGCAGCAGCCTTCCCTTTCGGGGAGACTGCTGCTGCATAAGCTATAAAGTTACAGGTTCCTTCTGGTATCTGTGTACGCATCTGTCCAGGTATCCGCTACCGTATCATCATACGTTCTGTAACGATCCGCATTCAGAGAACGGTTGGTACGGAAAATATCATATATATCCCTGTGATGATCAGCGGAATCCACCAGCACTAAAATCTTGCCCTGATCGACGTAGGTCTCGTATTGACGCGCATCATCTTCCGGAATGCCCAGCCCGACCAGTCCACCGACCAAGCCACCTGCTCCCGCTCCAACAGCCGCTCCGGTAAGGGTAGCCGCGATAGGTCCAGCCGCGAGAATAGGTCCGATGCCCGGAATAGCCAAAGCCCCGATGCCTGCCAGCAAGCCAGCGACCCCGCCTACAACGCCGCCTGTAGCTGCACCTGTCGCCACACCCTCCGGTGCTTTGGTGCCTGTCTCTTCACTAATCGTCCTCAGCTCGTCACGGTCACGTGTGATGACAGAAATTTCACTGCTTGGAATACCTCTGCTTTGCAATTGTCCAATCGCACGAGATGCTTCTTGCTCTGTATCAAAAACACCGACAATTTTCTTTTCGTTATAATCGTTTACGTTATTAGCCATGGTAGTTACCTCCCAATATTTTGGTGTTGAGTGGTTCGTCCTTCATTACCCGGCTGTCCTGACGTTTAAACGATTTTACGAAAATTCAAAAGTAGATGAATGAAAACAGAACTTCATTTCAAACCAGTCATTCGCATAAAAAAGCTGATGTTCAACGCTTGGGCTTCGTTCTGTTCGTCGCCACGGCTTCCAGTGGATCATCCGGCCAATAATGCTTGGGATATCTACCCTTTAGATCCTTTTTGACTTCAAAATAAGCCTCGCTCCAGAAGCTGGACAAGTCGGAAGTCACTTGTACAGGTCGCTGCGCAGGTGACAGCAAATGTAGTACGATCGGCACACGTCCGCGTCCAATACGCGGCGTATCCCGCATGCCGAACAACTCTTGTAACCGCACCGCCAGCGCAGGCGCCTCGGGATTCGTATAATCGACAGGTATACGGGAACCGCTGGGCACACGGATATGCGTCGGCGCCTCCTGCTCAAGCTGCTGCCTCTGTTCCCAATCCAGCCTGCCCAGCAGCAATGCAGCACCGTCCAGCCGTTGCAGATCGGATACATTTTTGGCTCCAAGAGCAAAAGGCAGCAGCCACGAGTCCAGTGAATCCAGTAACGCTGGCTCGGTGCTGTCTGGCCAATCCTCGGGTGCTGAAAAGTGCATAAAAATTAAACGGGCCTGCAACTGGAGGGTTTGTCGATTCCAGGACAGCAGCTTTAGACCACGTTCACGGACACCCTGCATCAAGGCGGCAGCGATTTC
Organism: Paenibacillus maysiensis; assembly: GCF_000520815.1. Taxonomy (GTDB): domain Bacteria; phylum Bacillota; class Bacilli; order Paenibacillales; family Paenibacillaceae; genus Paenibacillus; species Paenibacillus maysiensis. The sequence continues at coordinate 117,416 of NZ_ASRY01000289.1, forward strand.
CTCTGTCGGAGGACGCTCATAGGACGTTTCCTTTAAAACGAGCGCGCCCAATTGTAATACCTTACGGGCTCTTACTGCTGACGCTGAGCTGTCCCAGTATACGTTCGCTTTCTCCAGCAGCAATTCGCTGCAATGCTCGATCAGCTCTTGCAGTTCAATCGGTGCCGCCAACTTAATGGCACCGTCTACTCCCTCGTCGTCCACTTCGGCGGCGACGAGATAGGACGAACGCGACATCC
>NZ_ASRY01000290.1 GCF_000520815.1 Paenibacillus maysiensis
CGGCAGCGCCTTCCGGTCGATCTTTCCGTTCGGCGTTAGAGGCAGGCGCTCCAGCTCGACGAAGTACGACGGGATCATGTACCCCGGCAGCTCGCTGGCAATCGCCCGTTTCAGGTCTGCCGCCGTCAAGCCTTCTTCCGCTGTATAATAAGCGCACAAAGCTTTCTGACCTTCTTGATCTTCCCTGACGACGACGACCGCTTCCTTCACGCCACCTACACTCAGCACCTTCGCTTCGACTTCGCCCGTCTCAATCCGGTACCCCCGGATTTTCGCCTGGTTGTCGATCCGGCCGATGAAGTCCACGTT
>NZ_ASRY01000291.1 GCF_000520815.1 Paenibacillus maysiensis
GACGGATTGTCAAGCCAAGTGCGACAGTTCTTCTGAAAAGGATTCGTGAGCAGTCTTCCAGCCCAAACATTTTCGTGGTCTGTGGTTGATGAGATGGAGGGCATTCTCCAAATCTTCATCCGTGATGTGAGCGAAATCCGTCCCTTTGGGAAAGAACTCTCGCAGCAAGCCATTGGCATTCTCATTTGAGCCCCGCTGCCAGGACGAGTAAGGATCAGCAAAGTAGACCTGAACTCCATGCGTAGCTTCCAGGCTGAGATAACAAGCAAACTCCTTGCCTCGGTCAGCGGTAGCGGTCTGGAAGGCTCCGGTAGGGTACTGGGAAGCGGCTACGCCAAAGGCAATCTCCATCGATAGCGCCGTGCGGTCAGGCATCTTGATCGCGGTATACAGACGCGTTTTGCGTTCAATGAACGTGGCTACGCAGCCCTTACTTTTTCCACGGCCCGAGACGACGGTATCCAGTTCCCAATGGCCGAACGTTTCCCGAGAACGGACGTCTTTAGGGCGTTTTGAAATGGGTTTACCTACGGTAAACTTGCCACGGGTTTCTGCTGGCTTCTGTCGCTTACCTTGGTGCCGAAGTACGGTTAGCGTCCCTCTCACCAAAAGGCCTGCATACAGCCAGCGATAAATGGTTTTGAAACACACCACACGCTGTCCTTCCTGACGCAACCGTTCTACGATCTGCTCTGGAGACCAGGTCGCCTGAAGCTTCTCTTCGATGACCGCCGCCTGCTTAGCAGTCCACTTCCCGGCAGGAATCGAGGCCTTACGTCGCTGGTGGTAGCTCTCTTGAGAGCGCTCGGCATGATACGCCTTTTGCTTGTCATGGCGTTGGAGTTCGCGACTAATGGTCGCATGGTGCCTGCCCAGTTCCTTGGCAATCGCTCTTGCACTTTTCCCCTGCTGATGCAGGATTTCTAGCTTGCTTCGTTCGATTATGCTAAGATGTGAATAACTCATGGACTGATTCTCCTTGTGTGAATGCTGGTGTGGTAACTTTCATTCTACACGAATCAGGCCATGAGCCCTTTTTTATTTATTTCCAGCAGGTGTCGCACTTCATATTACAATCCGTC
>NZ_ASRY01000292.1 GCF_000520815.1 Paenibacillus maysiensis
GTATAAGTATAAATCATAGTCAAGCTGTGCTGAAAATGGACCATCCAGCTGAGCTTGCAACAATTCGCCGGGCTGCAAGTAGATTGGGTATAAAAATTGTGTACCTCCCTCTTCCGTAATCGTACCGGAATACGTAGCAGAGGAAGCTGTGGTTGATAATGCCGTTGGGCTTGCTTTCAGCGAAGGAACAGTTTCTTTTTTCAATGAGGGTGTCTCTGGTGTCTTGAAGTTGAGATCTTCCTTCATTGCATACACCGAAGAAGGAATACTGTCCGGCTTGTCTACCCGCGTTAGATGCTTAATGAAATCCTCATTCACAGTTGTTAGCTGAACATTGGACTCTGCCTTAATCGCTTGGTCCGATACCCCCTCTGTGCTTTGACTCGCGTTCGCAGTCATCCCGAAAGCAAATGACTCTATCATAAAACACTTCTGGTTCTAATGGAAGATACTGTGCTAAATATTTTTATTTGTAATCTATGATATCAGGACCATTGGCGTATATAGTGATGTGATGTGGTGTGGCTGAATCAAAAAAACATAAAGAGCCGCTTTTTTCGAACATGGAAAGCTCAGCAAGCCATTGCGAAAAAAAGCGACTCTTATGTATTACTCTACTACGTTAACAGATGATTTAATTTCTAATACTGTAAGCAAAAAGATAAATAATATCCGTTGTACTAATCGAAGTGCCATCGACCTGAGCCGCTACTCCTGTAAGATCATAATAGTGCGTAGAACCAATGTCAGCCAAATAATCTACATTTCTTCCTGTAGACTGTGGAAGGGAAAGTGTCACACTGAATGCTCCGTTATTGTTCGTATACGTAGAAGCCGTTCTGGTACGGTTACCGCTGCCCTCGCTCCAGTTCTGATCCAGCCAAGCGACAGTGACAGGAGCATTGGGAACCAGTTGACCATCCGTCGTTTTAACGACACCATTCACGATCAGGCTGCTGCCTCCATTAATACGATAATGACGACCGTATGAGTAAGTTGGATAGTCATAATAGCCATTGGAATTATAGCCAGTAATTTCAATTTTACCAGCCTTGAGTACTGGTTTAATGGTTAGTGTATACAAATGGTCGGCTGAATACTGACTTGTGGTGTACACTCGCACATAGTAAGTTCCCGTGTTCAGGGAGACATTGTGATTGGTTTGCGGGAGAAGCACCATTTGGTTACCCGTGAGCACTCCATAAACTTCCGCTTTGTAGCCGTAGCTTTCCGAAGCGCTATCCAGCCTTACATTTAATGCATCATAATTACGGCTTGCCGGTACTGTGATTTGATACCAATCGTTATCTATACCGGAATGGATGGAGCGTGAGTTAATCGAAGAACCTCCGTTGTTAAATGTAAAATTATAAGCATGAAAGGCACTCTCATCCGGCTCATATGCATCATATTTGGAGCTTGTATCCACAGTCAGATAGAAAAGATCATTAATACTTGACCCCTTCTTGGCATGGACTGCAATCGCATAAGCCTTTTCAGATCCAGTCGTGTTGCGGGTTCCTACATTTTCGGGAAGTGATGCGGCTCCCTGCTCATAATTGTTAAAATAAGTACCGTAGATGGAATTGTCAATAGCATTGGGATTAATGTCACCTGTCGTCATATCAAACTCATATAAGTGTAAGTCATAGTCAAGCTGTGCTGAAAATGGACCATCCAACTGGGCCTGCAACAATTCGCCAGGCTGCAAATAGATCGGATATAAAAACTGTGTGCCTCCCTCTTCCGTAATCGTACCGGAATATGTAGCAGAAGACGCTGTAGCTACGGCTTTAGCTGACCTTGGACTTGCTTTCAGCGAAGGGGTAACTTTCTTTTTCAAAGCAGATTTCTCTGGTGTTTGTAAGTTAATATTTTCCGTAATGGCGTACACTGAATCTGTAATGCTTGCGGGCTTGTCTGCCCGTGTTAAGTGTTTAATGACGCTTTCATTTTCAGTTGTTAGCTGAACATTGGACTCCGCTTTAATCGCTTGATCCGTTTTAGTCTCTGTACTTTGACTCGCGTTCGCAGTCACCCCGAAAGAAAGCAGGAGCACCGTGCTTAGCAACACCGAAGTTGCCTTTCTGAACCTTTTCATACTAAAATCCCCTCTCGAATGTTTTACTAAATTTCCGTTATTCCCAGATACATCTGGAAAACTTCTAAGCTGTCTATCTCTATCATAAAACAATTCTGGTTCTAATGGAAGATACTTCTTCAAATTCCTGTTCAGCTCTCTCAATAGCCTGGATTAGCGTCATGAAAGGGACTTCCCTTTAATATTGAATAGCCTTTTCACTTGTACCGCCAGCATCACGCCATTCCCAATGGGTATGGATATCCATCGACTCGTACATTTTCCTTATATGTTGTTCTCAAAACTATAATAAAGAAGGCTCACCTCACTTTACAGGGAGACGAGCCTTCTTTCCACACTCCCGTATAAGGAGTGACAGTACGTATTGAAAAGCCCCGCTATCTAAGGTTTCTCAGCCTGTTTTGTGTGAATCTTCCCATGTGCGCTTGGAGTTCACAGCGTCTAAAATAGCTCAATCTGGCTCACCCTGGCACCCATTCGCTCCAGCGTATCTGGGTCGTTATCACGGAAATAGGCGGCCTGGATTTGTTGGGATGCCTGTACGATCTGCTTGGAGGAATCGGCTGCATGACGCAAGCGGCAGCTATAGACGATTGGAAAATAGTCCTGCAAAAACTTCCCTTCCATATGCGCCGTCAGTGCAATCATTTGGAAGCCTAGCTGCTCTGCAATAAAGAAAACAGGGCTAAGCACGTGATCGCTGGAAGCTTTACCGAATGGATTATCCAGAATAACGGTACGATACCGTTTCATTTTGGATTGAATATACTGTTTTCGCTCTGCTACATAATTGAGCAATCCCAGAAACAATGTCATATTTTTGCTCCATTTTTCCCCTCCAGACCAACGGTTCGATTGTTCCCACGAATACGCAGCCCGTGTAACCTGCTGATCGTTGGTCACTTTATGGCAGCTAACCTTCATCCCTTCACCTGCCAAAATAATTTGCAGCAATTGCCGAGAGTCCAGCCATTTGTCCAGCTCCTTGCGAATGGTGGCCTGTTGTTCCTGCCAGCTTCCAAGCTCTGGGCGGGTCGCATATTGATCCAGCTTGGTGATAATCCACTCCATATGCTTACGAAGACGCTCCTTGCCCACTTGTTCTTCCCAGCCCGGAATGATGAAACTATATATCTCTTTCCAGCCATCCTCCGTTTTCACACGGGTTTTCTTTGGAATCTCCTTGAGCTCCTGCATAATAAGCTTCAAATGAGTATGGATTCGCTGGATGTACTCCTGTAAGTCCTGATCCAGCGTTTGAAGCGTTTGCTCCCCCAGATGGATAACCATTTGAATCCGCTGCTCCATAGAGCTTTGAAAGTCTCGAATTTCCTGATACCGTTCCTTCGTCTCGATACCCTGAATCGTCATTTGGCGCAGCTTGACATCCTTGACCTCTTTAGCGCAAAAATCCTTGAATTGGTTCCGCGCCTCCAGAACCCGCTTCTGCTCGGCTGTTAATCGTTCGTGCTGCTCGCTTAATCGGTGAATACATTGTTCCGTATAATGTCGGCGTTTGTAGCCAAACTCCGTTTGCTGATCCGTTCCCAGAACAGCAGCCGACAGCCTCACATCCTCCAACGCGTGAATGAGCAAATGCTTATTCCATAAGCCTAGCGCATGATCCAGCTCTTGCTGCTGCACATGTAATTGTTGCTGCCGTTGCTGTAATTGCTCGCTCTCAAGCTGCAGCGCCGTTTTCTCTTCCTCCAAACGCGCCTCCACATTACGCAGTGATTCCTGAAACCTCTCCGGTTCCTCGCCGGGAAATTGTTCCACAAACTGCCGTGACAAGGTAGCAATCTCACTCGTGCGGGATTGCAGTTCCTTTTCTACAGCCATCTGCTCATGCTTCACCCTGTTTACTTGTTCACGGCCATCCACAATGTCTGCCCAGGCATTTTGTTTACGTACCTCTACCTCCAAAGGAAGGAGCAAATCAACGTCCAGTTCCGGATGCTGGATTAGCAAACTTTTCATCGTTCCAGCACAGTCTCTTTCACTCTCCTGCTCACGTGAAAGACTCATCTCCAACTGCGCACGTGTCTGAAAAATACGTCGTCTCTCCCAATCAAGACCCTTGCGTGTTTCCTTTAATTCCTCAATCGTTCCTTCAGAAGACACACTCGCAAAAGGTTGCACCTCAGCATATCTCTCGTCCTGGCGCAATAACTGCGTCTGCATCTGAACATCCCGCACATCCTCGGTCAAACTAACATGCTCCGTCTGCTTTTGCTTGATCCGATTGATCTCGCGCTCCAACTGACGGTGCAACAATTCAAGCTGCTGTCGCACCGGAATATGCTCCTGCTCCAGCTTGTCTACTTCTCCATGCAGACGCATATACAGATGACCTTGCTGGAGCCACATCCCCAATTGCACCATGCGACCACTCTTCTCAGACCCCATTTTCCGCTGAGAATCCTCCAACTTACGGTTCACTTGCAGGTCATGCTCAAGTCGTTCCAACTCTCGGGTTCGCTCGGATAACCTTGCCTGTGCGCTCAGCCGTTTTTGTTCCAGCTCCTGCTGCACTGCTAACGGATACTTAGCCAAGAAAGCAGTGAACCTCTGCTGTACAGACTGCCAGTTGGCAATGTCCGTTTCTATCTTTTCCCGTTCGCTTCTTACGAGGTTTGCCTGTTCCAGCAGTTCCGCCTTCCACTGCGTAAACTGCTCAGGCTGCTCATTGCTTAACCAGTGTCCCGGCACAACCCACAAGCCGTCGGAGCCCTCTGCTTGCCTTTGTCCTTGCAGGGTATACGCTGCCTCTTGAGCACTTAACACACGAATCGGAAAAGCAAAGCTCTCACTCGCCTGTTGAAGCTTTTGCCATAATGCTGGTTTTTCATGCTCTGTCGTAATCAGCGTAACCGCCCACAGCCGATCAGCAGTGTGTTCCTGGCTCACAGTTCCGGCGTCCACGCTTTGCACATATTCCATACCCGACTGCAACAGCGAGAACTGGTGACTCCATTGTTCACAAAACTTGCCTACCACAACATCTGCAAAAAACTGCACTTGATCACCGTGATCATCCACAAAACGATAAGCCAGTCGCTCCTTGAGTAGCAGCTTTTGCTTCTGCTGACGCAATCGCTCCAGCACTTCCTCGATCTGCTTCATCATCGAAGCCTGCTTCTCATGGAGGGAGCCTAACCGTTCCCAAGATGGACGCAGCTTGATCAGTTCGAGCTTTATCTCCTCGTGCTCGTTATGCCAGCGCTTCTCTTGCTCCTGTAATCGGGCCAAATCACGCTCCGTTTCTGCCCGTTCCTCGCCAGCTTGCCTGCGCCTGTGCTCCATAGCGTTACGTTCCTCATCCAGCCGTTTCAACTCTTGTAACAATTCAATCCGTTCTCGCTCCAAGCGCTGCTCTTCCTCGGTCCAGATGGGGATTTGCAGCTCAACCTTTTCCAATTGCGAATTCGCCAAAATAGAACGAGAAATATTCTCCATTTGCTCCCGTTTGCCACGCTGATTTTCTTCATTCCGTAAAAGCAGCTTCTCCCTGTTAGCAAATTCGCGCTCCAGCTCCCGTCGCTTCGCATCCATGGCTTCTACAAGCTTGGACAGTTCTTGCAAAAGCTGCTCCTTCTCCGTCTGACGCTGCGCCAACGTCTGCTCCTTTACAGCAAATACATATTTCAGCTGTGCCCCGTTCCGCTCCCAACGCTCCTGAAGTCCCTGCTCATCCTCAGAATAGGAAAGTCTGCCCAACTGATCCTCCAACTGTTTGATTCTGGCCAAAAGCTGCTGCTGCTTGTCCCGACTCTCTGCGTATTGCAGTGAATGAAATTGTTTTTCCGCTGCACGGAACTGATCCTCCGCTCGTTCCAAATCCTCACCAATCAGCTGTGAACGGGTTTCCCAAGCACCCATTTCCTGCTGTCGGCGGAAGATTTCAAGCGATTTTCCTTTCTTCATTTGCATATTCCTGCGATTGCGCCATGTCTCTTCTTGTGAAAGCAGGTTGTTTTTCTCCAATGCAAGCTCTGCACCCTGCTCCAGCGACAGCATCCAATAAGCCTTGGCCTCCGCGCGACTTTCCTCATAGTTCTGCTGGACATCATCCCATCGTTCACACCGTTTTACGTACTGACCCAGCTCCTGCAAAATCCGTTTGTTTTCCTCAATCTGTTCCTTCAGCTCTTTATATCTTTTAAAGCCTTCCCGATGTGTCTCGAACATTTTAACGAATACACCCTGCTCATAGCCTTCGATAGATCGTTCGACTCTCGGAATAAGTAGTCGATCGAATAGCTGAGTCGTCGTTTTACATTCATCAAAAAATTTTTCGATCCCCCCCTCAGTATCATTAATCTGAACGATGGCTTCCCACTCACCAATAATAATTTGAAACTGTTTTTCCAGATATTCTTTATATTTTGTAATCGTGGAGAACGTTTTCGCCTGTAATGAAAAGCGCTGCTCCATCGAGGCATAATAATCCTGCATCTCCCCTTTATCTGCCGGACGCAGCTTATCCAGATGCGTCCGTACAAAAGGAATCTGATCCAGACCATGCTCATCGTGCTCCCCATACTCATACACATAGCGAAACGAATCAATCCCGTTTCCAGACTGAAACAGGCTAATGCAGGTTACGGCATATCTCCGTCGCGGCTTATCGTTCAGAATCCATTCCACCGCAATATGTGCTGGACCGTTATCCAGCTGTAGCGTATCCTTCAGCTTGCGTCCTGCCAAATCCGTATGAGGAAGCACTGCCTGAAGCGCCATCTGGATAAAGACTGTTTTTCCACCCCCATTTTCCAGTACAATCGCTCCATTATGACCATGAAATTCAAACGTCTCATTGTTGTAGCGTTTATTTCCATTTTCATAGATAACATGTGTGAACCGGATTTTGGAAATCGTCGGCATTCGTTACTCCTCCTTGGGTTTTTCGGCGTTTTTTCGATCTTCCTCAAACTGATACAAAAATTGGAGAATACCGCGATTATGCTGCAACTCCATAAAATACCGCTGCACGACGATTTTCGCTCTTTCCGTCAATACCAGCTCACCCTCCCCGATCTCATCCGCAAGCTGCTGATCCAGCAGAAACCGCCGGACCGTATGCATAAAGCTCAATCTGCTGATCGTATTGCCGCTTTGCTTTTTCGCTGTTTCCTTAATGTCGTCCATCGCATCCCATTTCTCCATAATGGCCGACCAATTATAAGAAAACTCCTTTTCATACGTCCTCAGTTGCTCTGGATCATGCTCCTTGAGGCCCTCTATGCGCTCCTGTACCAGCCCCAGCCATTCATCCATAGGCAAAAAATCCCGCGTAGGCTCCACACTCTGATAACTGTCATAAAAAGCGCCGACAAAAACAATGACTGCTACATACAACAAATACAAATCCGCATTAACCGCCTTCGTATGTAAATACGTCTTTTTCAAATACTCATTGGATACATGAAATGGAGACAATCGCACCAGCGGAATCAGCAGCAATTGATCGCCCGCCGTCATCGCAAGGCAATCCACTTCCCTTGCAAACTGATCGACAAGCCCGCGCACCTCATCATCAGCCAAATATAGCTGTCCCTCTTCCCGCTCCACCACACCGCGCTGAGCCAGCTCAGCATACAGTCGGAACGCCTTTAGCACCGTCTCATTGTCGTAACGCATCATATCGAATCTCCCCACAGTAGCTTCATATCCTGAATTGTATAACGATCATTAATCTGTAAAATAGGTGCTTCCTCCATCACGATAAGCGTACGGTTGCCCAGTAGCATAAGCGTCTCCTCCATTCCGGTCAGCGGTGACTCTCCATCCACCCGTGGGGCATGAGAGCGAAGTGGGCTACGCTGGTGTAAAATGAGCCAAAAATCGTAGAACACACGCTGCTCCAGCAGCTGCGATTTCACAGGATGCCGCTTATAATCCTCAACTACATCCGATAGACGCACAAAAGGCTGACTCTCCCATATGTCCAGTACATCCTGCATCAGCTCGGCGAACCGTTTTCCCCTTTGTTGTACAAATTCGTCCATCTCATGTGAGTCATCTGTTTCTAAAAAAGCTTCTTCGCGGTGACCTTCTTCTCCATCTCCCGTAATGTTTTGCTCAGCGAACACGGTTAAGGGGGACCAACTCATGGTCTGCTCCAGACCCATAAACGGCGAAAGCACACCCCTAAGAGCATCTAAAGGCAACGGGGAGCCAAAAATAAGACTGGCCACATCCTGATCGAAATTAAAGGAATCCATCCCCGTGTAATATAGAGATTCCTTCGCCGCCTGCAACGCGCCTGTCTTTAGCTCCATGCTCCGTTGAAGCAGCATTGTATGCTCACCGTGTACCTTTTCCAATTCGCCGGAAATACGCAAAATATATTCATATGCCTGTTGTTGCCGCTGTTGCAATGTATCCGAATAAACCCGATCCTTCGTCTCCTTGACAAAATCGCGCAGTTCCTCAAACTCCTCATGCTCACGTTGTAGCCGGGAGTAAATGTCGTCCAATAGCCCGCTGTATTTTTTAAGTGTTTCTTCTGAAACAATACTCCGCTTAATCTCATGAGCCAGCTTGGTCATGCGCTCCTGCAAGGATTCGACATCGACTCGCATCTCATTTATTTGCCGTAAAGCACCTTGGAATTCTCCCTTCTCCAGTTGCTTGCGTAAGACAAGCTGATGGATGGAAAGCTGAAATTCCAAATAGAATTCCTTGGTGGCAAAAACCAGCTCCAGCCCATCCTCATCCAGCGCATAATACTGCGTATTTGTTTTCGCATCAAAGGCGCTCGCTTTCAAAATAGACGTAAACACGCGATCCTCTTTCCGAGTTTCCCAATTATAAAAGGGAAAAGAACGTTTTTTTCCTGTCGCCGGGCGAAAAACCTGAATAATGGTACGTGCAAGCGCTATAAAACCTTCCATAGGAAGATGAAACTGATCTGCTGTCGCTGCCTGTAAAAAAGCGGCCAGCTCCTTCACACCAGCACGCGGATTGCGCAGCAGCTTTTGTTCAAAAAAATATAATAGAGACAGCAGACCCAACTCCATCATATTGATGCTCACACCATCCACATCCGGTTCCCTTTTACGCTGGAGTTCAAAAAGTGCGTCGAACAAAGCCACCTTGCTCATACGCTCGTGAAAACCCGCTACAATCTGACTGGTATCAAACGATTCATTCATTTCCATACCGCACTCCTCCAAATCTCCCCCAACTGCTGCGCTGACAAAGCCTCCTGCGGATAATAACAACCACCAGCCAAGCTCTGTTTCAGTCGTTGTCCATCACTTTCTGATAAAAAGGCTACAAATGCACGCAGCGCCTGATCATCTGCACGTTGATTGGTTTTACCCGGCGTGGCTTCTCTGTCAAGACAAGCACTATAAAACGGTTCTGCGGGGATGATTTGTTCACAATATCGTTCTTCTAAATCATTCCAAATTTGTATTCCCTTAAGATCCAGATCACCGAAATAGTAAAACCGATGAGTTCTGTCACGTACCGGATATTGCTCAGGAAACATGCCGAAATTGCCCACAATTTTATTGCCGCATCCATAGATCAGCGTGCAAAATCGGCTTTCAGATAAATACGGCAGTAAAGCCTGAAAAGTGGTTCTGTTTTCGACAATCAAGTGCAGACACGGATCGTTATACGTATTCTCGGATAAGCGCTTTGGATGAACTGCGAACATGACCGGATCATAGCCTGAGTCAATCCGTAGCTTGTCCCATAGAGAAATTCGCTCAAGCAGCGTCCGACCCTTTTTCTCGGTTATCCACTTCTCGTCACCCACCAGTGCAAAGCTTCTTTCCGAGGCCGTGGCAGCTTCCAAGGGAAGACCCTGCTCCTGCAAATAACGGTGAATCCGCTGTAAATACGGCAAATCCAGCTCCAACATAGCTTCATCCTGTGCAAAATACCGATCCAGTGAAATCAAAGGATGAAGCTCCAGGCGATATTGATGTAACCGTTGTTGAAGTGCCGATTTTATCAACGGTTTGTTGACTCGGTAGCGCAATGCGAGAGAAGGTAGCTTCGCCCGTCGACCTGCTGACTTAACCGCATGGAGTATCCCCGACTCTTCCAGCGCTAATACCGCCCCAGCAAACTGTTCATACGTGATCTGCTTGCCTTGAAAGCATTGCTCCAGCTCCTCCGTCCAAACCATTGCACGCCGTACAGCCCGAATATATTCAGTCAGTTGCTGCTGAATCTCTATCATGACAATCTCCTGTTCCTAAATAGAAGTATTAAGGATGTCCTCTTTTATGATGTAGGGTCTATACCCATTTAATTGAATTGTAACAAACGGGTTTGAAATTCGCTATAAGTTGGCCGTCTACTTTCTGTTGTGTTGGTTCAATGCCGCATCTTTAACCTCCACAGCCCTCACATCCTTTGCAGGAGACTAGCCAACTGCCCACACAAGCCATTTTGTCGTCAGCGTAGCATCTATACCTATGGATTGTTATGTACGGGCATACATTTCCTCTTCTACTCTTTCAATCGCTTGAATCAGCGTCATACAAGGATCTTCCTGCTTATACTGAATGGCCTGTTCGCCTGTACCGCCAGCATCACACCATTCCCAGTACATATGCACATCTACGGATTCCAGAAAATATACAGATAAGGCTTCGACCGGATTCATAGCATACATCGCCATAAAGGTTTCATTCGAGAGTTGCTCATAACGCAGGTATTCGTCTTTCAGCAGATAGAGCAGATGCTGGATTGCCTGATCATTCACATTCATGATACGACGGATGAACGCATTGCGTCTTTCAACCGTATTCAGTATGATTTGCATAGCATGACGAATCTGCACAGCTTCGGGACTGATTTTGAGCAGGTGAATTAAATCATTAGTGGTTAAATTAGGGTTCCAGGGAGCTGGCTCAATAATCCGTGTCCATGCGTCGTTATGCCCTTTTTCAAAAACTTCAATCGCGTCCGAAACATCGACACCGATCGTTTGCCATTTTCGTTGAAGTGCATCTACAATATGATAATAGTGTAGCTCTGCCGCTCCTTGCTCTCCCTTTTCCTGCTCCCACACGGGATTCATGCGTACAATATCCTTGATCGCTTGCACATTCGCTTTCCGTTTTTCAGTCATAGGTATCATCCTCCATTGAAATTCTGGTAAAATAGCAATAGCAAAGCTAAGGGTATGTTCGTTACATCCCTTTGGGTTGTAGTATGTCAATCTTTAATATGCCCTTAAGGTCATAAAACAAATATAACCCTATGGTCATATTTTATCAACGATATATGGAGGAAATCCAAATGTTAAAAATCAGAATCAAGCTAAAGGAAATTCTCAAAGAAAAAGGTATCACTCAAAAACAATTAGAAGAACTATCCGGTGTTTCACAGGCAAGGATATCCAAACTAAGCAGTGATGACCGACAAGAAGTAAACTTGCTAATGCTTGAAAAGATCGCCCATGCTCTGGAGATCAAGGACATTTCCGTGTTAATGCAGTTTGAAGAAACAGAATAGCGTGGTTTGTAGATGTTAAACGTAGGAATACATCAGGGAGTCTGTGTTAAAACGGGCTTCTTTTTTTGTTCCGAATTTTAGAGTGGTGGTCCAAGCAGTTCCACGTTTATAAAAAAGTTAGTTCATCATGAGTTTATTAGCATTTTATAACCAACATTAAAAAGGCTTGCCAAGTTCTTAGGCAAACCTTTTTTATATTTCAAAGAAAATGAGGAACGTCATAGCTGTGCTACATGTGTGGTATGAGAAATACGTGCTTTCAACTCACGCTCCTACATAAGGAGCGACAGCACGCCTTACAAAGCCTTACCAGCAAGGCTTTGTAAACGCTTTTTCGCGAATCTCTTTTTAACTCACCAATAAATGTTAAAAACCACACCCCAAAATCGCTGAATCCCTTGTCTGGCGCGAGGTGCGAATGTTCCGGGTCCCATGTCTTGTTCTGTTATAAATTCTTTTTCAATTCCTGATCCTTTTGCTGCTCACTCAAATGCTTTAGTTCCTTGCTGTCATACAATAGACTCAGGCGGGGCTCGAAATTATCACCTTGTAAATCAAGCAAAATTTCTGTATCTTCTGTCTCCCATGCTGCCTGATAATGCAATTCACCTGTCGCTACAGCCATTCCCCATTGGCTTGGTGTATCTTTGTATAACTCTCCCTTCCAAAGGGTATCATCACTGCTAGGCTTGCCGTATTTCTCCGTTAGGCTCTTTTTTAAGTCATTATAATTTTCAATATAATCATTCTTATTCGTATGTTTCTCTGTAACTAAATAACCTGCACGAACCAATTGATCATCCACAAAAAAGTACATGAGTCCGCTTTCCAGTCCCAATATCTTGGAATAATAGGCAATCGACTCATGATCTTCTTCCTCAACCTTCATATCTTCAGATGCCTTTACTTGTTCTTTACTCATCCCCCAGCCTACGTTGCGAAATGAAATTTTACCTTGATATCCCTTGTTTTCAGTCGCTACCGTCTCATGCACAGATGAACTGGCAGAGCCTCCTGATGCATTTGAACTTGTAGCACTCTCTGTACTCGTGGTACCGCTCTTGGAAGAAGTACAACCCGATAGAACGACCCCTGCTAGACACAACCATAAAAATATCTTTTTCATAAACTGACCCCTTTACCGAATATATACCAAAACTCTACCATGTCTTTGGTAATGGGTCTATAGTAATGATCATACAAACCATTTTTCAGCTATCTATTCCCCAACCATTACGTTATAATAATCTCAATTATTTTATTCCGATGTGAAAAGAGTGATATATATGAATCAGGTTCCTGCCTCGATTCCCCGTCCGTTGGTTAGGGCTAATCAATGGGTTGTTAGCTATTCCACTTGTTGCAGGGTTGCTCGGTGTGCTTTTCAACTTCAATCCGGTGATGCGGGTGGCCAAGCTGTTTTTAAAGAAAAGCCCTTCCTCATATGTGCAGGAGGACCGGGGACAGCAAAGATTTAATCAGCTCCTTGCCGTCTTTTTTCTGCTGGTGGCTCTGGTAGGGTTTACGCTCCAATGGAGTATTGTCGCTTATGTGTTCTCGGCGATGGTGCTGGTGGCGGCATTGGTGGCTATTCTGGGCTTCTGTGTCGGATGCTTTATTCTCTACCAATGGTCCCAATATCAATATCGGAGAAGAAATCACGTATAGATTGTCTCCCCTTCATCACTATTTTGCAACAATCGTATCCTCAAATACAAAAACAGAGATGGCTATATCTTCCTCCACCTTAATATCCGAAAAGAGGTGCAGCAGTCGGGAATCCATGTAATCCTCCAGTTCTTTGTTGAACTGTACGGGATAGATTTTTTGAACCATTTTGGTTCGAGCTGCATGCACCATCTCTTTCCCGGCAACCTCTTGTGCCAGAAATTTTTCGGATGGGGTTAAATTTCCATACAGCATCGTGATGGCCATGTTATCTACAAAGGTTGTATGTATCCGTTCCGGGCCTTTTCCAAATAGCTCTTTACGTACTTTTCGAATAATTTCGTTAAAACCCGTTTCCCTTCTCATATCGCACCGCTCTCCTAAAATCTACTAAAATCCCTATTGCTATTTCCATCATAACCGATTCCTATCATATAAAACAGAGACTAGCGAAAGTGATTTTTGGAACATGCTTTGTGATATATGCTGAATTAAGAAAACAAAACACAGCCTACCCTATCGGCAGACTGCGCATGTTCTTATTCCAATGGACTAATCCTTAACCAGTCGATTTGAAAGCATCAACATGATAAAAGAGAATAAAACGATGACCGCTACCCAGCTCCAAGAGAGTGTCATATTTCCGACCTCGGACGCGGTGTAAATCGCTGTAGGCAGGGTTTGAGTCTGTTCAGGAATATTACCTGCAAGCATCAGCGTAGCGCCAAATTCCCCTAACCCTCGTGCAAATCCGAGAATGTATCCTGAAATGAGAGATCGGTAGGCAAGGGGCATCGTAATGTGGCGAAACACTTGCCATTCGTTGGCACCTTGCACACGTGCAATCTGCTCCACCTCGGGATCTACGGCTTCAAAGCCTGCTTTGATAGTCCGGTAAGCCAATGGAAAAGCAACAACTACAGCCGCTACCACTGCAGCTCCCCACGTAAATACAATCGTCTGCTGGAATAGGCTTTCAAAGACAGTGCCAATCCAGCTTTTCCTTCCCAGCAATATGAGCAAAATAAAGCCGACAACAGTGGGAGGCAAAACGAGCGGAAGAAGTAGGACGGTCTCGATCACACTGGTTCCCCTCCGCGGCGTGCAGTTCGCCATCATCCGCGCTACCACAGTAGCTAATAAAAAGACGATGATGCTGGCGACGACAGCGACTTTAACAGATACGATAACCGGAGGAAGAAAAGCTGACCAATCCAACGGGACCCCCTCCTTTATCTGTGAATTCTATTTTCCCGTCATTTCTGTAGGGGCTGAAAATCCATCTTTGCTGAACACACTCATAGCTTCATCTGTCCGCAGAAAATCAAGAAACTCGCCTGCTTCCTGGCTGTGTTTGGTTGCTTTTACAATGCCTTCAGGATACAGGATGGGTGCATGCAATTCCTCGGGCACTTCCAGTGCTATGACCGTTTTATCGGATGATTTGGCATCCGTCAGATAGACGAGCCCTGCATCGGCGTTGCCTGTTTCAACATAATTCAATACCTGTCTTACGTCCTTGGCGAATACCATCTTAGGTTCCAGCTTGTCCCATAGTCCGGCCTTTGTCAGCGATTCTTTGGAATACTGTCCGGCGGGAACGGTAGTAGGCTCCCCAACAGCCACTTTCAGGAAAGAAGGACCCATCAGATCATTGAGCGTAATGCTTTTGTTATCTGTGCTTTTCGCCTTATCTTGCGGAACAACCACAACCAGTTTATTTTGAAGCAGTACGTTATCCTTTTCCACCAATGAAGCATCGGTTAATGCCTTCATTTGCTTCATGCCTGCCGAAATAAATACGTCAGCGGGTGCGCCTTGCTCAATTTGTTTTTGTAATGTACCGGATGAAGCGTAGTTAAAGGTAAGTTTGATATCTGGGTGCTGTTTCTCATACTGGCCCTTGAGCGTATTTAGACTATCTTGAAGACTCGCAGCGGCTGATACGACTAGTTCTGTCTTGGGTGCGGACTGTGCCGACTGTACAGCAGCCGGAGACGAGCACCCCGCCAGAACCCATGCCAACAATCCAACGAACGTGAATATGTACCCAAATTTCTTTTTCAATTGTTCTTCCCCTATCCTATAAATTCCAAAATGAGATGACGAAAATGTGATAGCGAAAATAAGAAAACATTGTACATCTCATAACGGGTCGAATCTATTGGGTCAACCCAAATATTTGTGATAAATCGATCTCGCCTCAGCGATGTCCTTCGTCCCATGAATTAAGACGCGTCCATCCTGAAAAAGAACGATTCGATGCGTTCCGATAACAACGGATACCAGGTATGGATTATGCTCCACCTTGTCCCCCTGACGGGACAACAAACGTGCCGCTTCATTCAGATCACGAACAGTACCCGGGGCCGGGCGGATTTGAACCGTATCTCGTCCGCACAAGACAGCCGTTTTAGCCTGATGCTCCGATTGTAAAAAAGGATACACAGGGTACTCACCACATGTTGGACAATCGGCTTTCTTCATGGCGCTGATTTGGATCGCCTGATGCTGATTGTTCCACAGATCAAAAGAAATCAGCTTATTTTGCAAAGCCGAATCGTCCCCAGTGAGCAGCTTCAATGCCTCAGCGCTTTGATAAGCGGCCACCATCTGTACAGCCGGGCTAATCACACCGACCGTATCACAGGTCGCACCACCGAGCGGTACGGTTCCGAGCAGGCAATGCAGGCACGGTGTCTGCCCTGGCACGATGGTAAAGGTTGTCCCATAGCTGCCCACACACGCCCCGTAAATCCAAGGGATTTGGTGCTTGACCGCGTAATCGTTCATAAGCAGACGTGTATCGAAATTGTCAGTGGCATCTACGATGAGATCCACCCCTGCTGCGATATCGTCGATTTCCTCCAGCGAGACGTCCCGGACTAGCGCACGAATGTCCACGTCCGAATTGATTTGCTGCAATCGCTTCTGCGCGGCCACTGCCTTGGGGATCTGATCACGGGCATCCGCTTCGTCATAGAGCTGTTGGCGTTGCAAATTGCTCCAATCTACATAATCACGGTCTACCAACGTCAGCCGTCCGATGCCCGCTCGCACCAGCATGTCAGCATTGGCAGTGCCCAGTGCGCCGGCCCCCACCATCAACACGTGCTTACTACGGATATTTTGCTGGCCTGTCGGTCCAATTTTCGAGAATAATTCCTGTCTAGAATAACGGGCATGAGACGCATGCGCATGTGCTTGTGCAGCAACTTCTATTTTCTGGATTTTGTCCATTTCTGACATCGTTGATTTACGCCTCCATACTTATCCATTGATAGCTACAAGTTAATCAGACAAGCTAAAAGTTCAGATGTCCTCGCCCTAATTCGAAAGCTTTGGGGTATTTTGAGGATTCCAGCCACCCAGCTGATGCCCCTTCCATTCTGAGCCGTCCTCCCACACTTCCTTTTTCCAAATCGGTACGATTTGCTTTAACCGTTCAATGGCATGGCGGCTGGCTTCGTAGCAAGTATCGCGGTGTGCAGCAGAGACAGCAATCACCACACTCGTCTCTCCAATTCTTACCGTGCCAAGCCGATGTGTAATCGCAGTACGTGTAGAAGGCCAGTGCTCTGCAATTTCGTCACCAATCTGCTTCATCGTGTTCATGGCCATCGGGACATACGCCTCATATTCAAGCAGCACCGTTCGCTGACCTTGCGTAAATTCCCGAGTCGTACCATTAAAGGTCAGCGAAGCGCCATGAGAAGGGTCGAGCACCTTTGAGGTTACTTCATCGGCATCAATCGGGTCGTACGTAATGGCAAATAAACCACATTTTGAAACGACCGTCTCCATCCCGGGTGCTGACTGATGAAGCGCAATTACATCTGATGGAAGCACAAGTTCATCTGGAGAAGCCAGCTTTTTATGATGGGTAAAAAAAGAACCTGGCAGTTGTGAAGTCACTTCCGGGTACAGCTCATTCAGCTTTTTTCGAATGTCTGCAATGGTCACCGCTCCCTGTGAAAGTTCTACCGTGATCACATCACCAAGTTGCTCCGCCATACCTGCGAATAGTTGAATACGGTATTGCATATGATCTGCCCCCTTGCACCTATTCTATCGATACACCTATCCTATTAATAGAATTTACCCTCCTGAAACCGGAGGAATCATCGCAATCTCATCATGTATACTCACGAGGTCCTCAGGAGCGGCGTAGGCTTGATTTCTGGCAACAAAAGAACCTTGCAACTGAGCTGCTGATTCAGGGAAACGCTCGGATAGCAAGCCTTTTAATGCGGCAACGGTCATTGTTTCTTGCACAGTGGGCACCATAATTATAGGCCCTCCCATCTGTTCCGCAAGTCCAGCAAATACTTGAATATGATAGTTCATTTAACATGCCCTCCTTTTCAGTATAGTGAATGTCCACCACATATGTACCAAGAAAAACCAACATGAATGAATACCCCGAAAGGTTTTATTCCATGCTGGTTAACTATGACGGTGTACAATGAGGATTTGTATATTATATTTTAGATTCAGCCAGTTCATCAATCCGCTCGGTATGCGTATATACATTCAGAGAATGACTGCGTATAAAGCCAACGGTAGTAATCCCCAGATCCTCAGCCAATTCAAGTGCAAGCTCTGTGGGAGCTGACTTTGACAACACAACTTCACAGCCAATCTTCGCAACCTTCAACAAAATTTCAGACGAAATGCGTCCGCTGAATACTATGATTTTGTCTTGTAATACAATATCATGTTTTAGGCAATGCCCATAGATTTTATCCAGCGCATTGTGTCGGCCGATATCTATTCTGGACAGGATCATCCCGTCTTTGTCGCACAACGCTGCATTATGAACACCACCGGTCTCTTGGAACGTAAGTGCCGAGCTTTGCATTAAATTCATCAAGCGGAAACAATCGTCAAAAGACAGCGTAACATGGGTGTCATTCATTCTTTTTGCCACTTTGGCATCATTCATAAAATAAAAGCCCTGTCTACTTTTTCCGCAGCAGGAGGTAATGTACCGTTTGGAATGAAAGTTTTGATAAAACTCATTCATGCGATGGGTTTTAATATGAACAAATCCTTCTTTTTCCTGAACCCAAATATCTTCGATATCATCGTACCGTTGAATGACACCTTCAGAAGCCAAAAAACCTACTGCCATATCCTCCACATACTCCGGTGTACAAACCATGGTAGCAAATTCCTGCTGATTGATTTTGATGGTCACAGGATGCTCCGTCACCACAGTGTCTTCAAAACGCTTGATCTGACCGTCACGATAACGTAGAATCTCACGTTTTACCTCAGCTGGCTTTTCCACGTGCTCCACTCCCTTGTTTCTGACAGGCTGGCTCTTCGGCTCACCCGCCGATGTGTGACATTTCAATTTTAGACGTTGCTTGCTGTGTATGATTCAGCCGTTCCTCTGAATAGCGATCGGTACGTTCTCTCCAAACACGCTCAATGTAAGCTCTAATCTCGTCATCGGACTGTTCGGAACGCAGCATCGCGCGAAGCTTGTACCCTTGAGAGGCAAACAGGCACGTGTACAAGGAGCCTTCAGCAGAAATTCTCGCTCGTGTACATGTGGAGCAGAAGGCGTCCGTAACAGACGAAATAATGCCAATTTCCCCGTCTCTGCCCTGATACCTGTAGCGCGTCGCCACCTCACCTTTGTACTGGGGTGGGACAGGCTCTAACGGCATATGCTCGTGAATGGCTTCGATGATCTGCTGCTTGGAAACGACCTGATCCAATTTCCAGCCATTGGTGTTGCCTACATCCATAAACTCAACAAAACGTAAAATATGCTTTTTCTTTTGAAAATAGTCGGCCATGGGAACTATATCTTGATCGTTAAAGCCCTTTTGCACGACCATATTTATTTTCACCTGCATCCCTGCTTGAGCCGCAGCCTCAATACCATCCAGCACCGCCTTTACGCTGCTTCTGCCCCCGTTCATTTGGCGGAATCGATCATCATCGAGCGAATCCAGACTAACCGTCACTCTCTTTAGTCCCGCCTCTCGCAGTGCTGCAGCATATTTAGGCAAAAATACGCCGTTTGTCGTCATTGCAATATCTTCAACCCCATCGAGTTGAGTTAACGAATGAATAAGCGAGGACAAATTTTTCCTCAGCAACGGCTCGCCACCAGTAATACGCAGCTTCGTAACGCCCAGCGAGACAAAAATACGGGAAAGGCGCGTAATTTCCTCAAAAGACAATATTTTTTCTTTTGGCAAAAACGGATAGTCATGGCCAAATATTTCTTCCGGCATACAATATCGGCACCGAAAATTACATCGGTCTATGACGGATATTCTTAAGTCCCGTAACGGACGATTCCATTGATCGTCGCTCCGGTTCGCCATCCTGTTCACCTCAATCCGTCTTCATTAATAAAACTCTTTACACTCTAAATTGGAACGGCATTTCCATTCATTTTATACTGAACCAAAAAACCGGCATCACAACAACTTCTTCGCTTATGAATATCGAAGAATCTGCTAAATGCCGGTTAATTTATCTACATCAGGATTTTATGAATCCCACATCATGTGATATAGAAAAATCAAACTAACAAGCGCTGCGACAAATAAAATATACGCGATTCCCACGTACACTCCATTTACGATTGCTCTGAAATAGATCACATTCCTATTGTTAGCAATCCTGGAACGTTTGTCAATGATTTTTCGTTTTCTCAAACGATAATCATTATCAATTAAAAAAATAATAATGTACCGTTGAACTATCTTAAATTTTACGCTATAGTTACACGAGATGACATGCAGAAAATGACATATCTAAGTTATTGATATACAGACGGTGCGTACTGTTTGTTATTAATACATATTCAAATGGCGGATTGGCCTCCAGGACCTAGAGCTTGGTCACTACTCCACCATAAACACAAGTGCTGGAACACGAGCACTTGTGTTTATGGTGGAGTTTTTTTATTCCTAATTTTTAAATTTAAAATCTGAAAGGAGCCTGAACCGTGACTGATAGTACGATCAAAATTACATTAAACGGACAGGAACTGAAAACGAAGAACAGCGCAACGATTCTTGAAGTGATTAACGAAAACAATATCGCCCATCCCCAGCTGTGTTACGTTCCTGAAGTCGATCCGATCCGTACCTGTGACACCTGTATCGTCGAAGTAGATGGAAAGCTGGTGCGTTCCTGCTCGACACATGCTGCGGATGGCATGAATATTCATTTACACTCGGACCGCGCGAAAGCAGCTCAAACAGAGGCCATGGACCGACTACTGGAAAATCATCTCCTCTACTGCACGGTGTGCGATAACAACAACGGTAATTGTAAATTGCATAATACAGCAGAGCTTATGGAAATTGAACATCAAAAATATCCATATCAGCCCAAGGTTGATCCGACGGAAGTTGATATGTCTCATCCCTTCTACCGATATGACCCCAATCAATGTATTGCCTGTGGCCAATGCGTAGAAGTATGCCAAAACCTACAGGTCAATGAAACACTGTCTCTTGACTGGGAAGCTGAACGCCCTCGCGTCAAATGGGATGACGGAGTCGCAATTAACGATTCCTCCTGCGTTAGCTGTGGTCAGTGTGTAACCGTCTGCCCATGCAATGCCTTGATGGAGAAATCTATGCTGGGTGAAGCAGGCTTTATGAGCGGCATGGATAAAGACTTATTAAATCCGATGGTGGATTTAATCAAGGAAGTGGAACCGGGCTATAGTGGGATTTTTGCTATTTCCGAAGCCGAAGCAGCGATGCGTGAAACCCGTACGAAAAAAACGAAAACCGTCTGTACGTTTTGCGGTGTAGGTTGCAGCTTTGAGGTTTGGACCAAAGGCCGCAAAATTTTGAAGGTACAGCCTACTTCTGAAGGACCTGTGAACGGCATCTCGACATGCGTAAAAGGGAAATTCGGCTGGGATTTTGTGAACAGTGATCAGCGTTTGACCACCCCTTTAATTCGTCAAGGCGACGAATTTGTGGAAGCGACCTGGGAGGAAGCACTGAGTCTGATGGCCAGCAAAATGGATGCTATTAAAGAAACGTATGGCGGTGAAGCGCTCGGCTTTATTTCCTCGTCCAAATTTACGAATGAAGAAAACTATTTGATGCAAAAGTTGGCGCGTCAGGTATTCCAAACGAATAACGTCGATAACTGTTCGCGGTATTGCCAATCCCCCGCCTCATGGGGGCTGCAGCACACCGGAGGCATTGGCGGCGACAGCGGTACGATTAAAGACATTGCCAGAGCAGGTCTGGTCATGCTGGTCGGCTGTGCGCCGGGAGAAGGACATCCGGTGCTGGCTACCCGTATTAAACGTGCGCATAAGCTGCACGGTCAAAAGTTGATCTCGGTCGACCTGCGCAAGCATGAAATGGCAGAACGCGCAGATCTGTTCATTCGTCCGAAGCAAGGTACAGATTATGTATGGTTATCCGCTGTAGCCAAATACATCATTGAGCAAAACTGGCATGATGCAAAATTCATTGAAGAGCATGTAAACTTCTATCCTGAATATTTGAAATTGCTGGAGCGTTTCACCCTGGAATTTGCAGAGCAGGAAACGGGCATTTCCAAAGAGACGCTGATTGAGGTCGCGACTATGATTCACGAAGCCGACGGTACTGCCATTTGCTGGGGCATGGGTGTGACGCAAAACATCGCAGGCTCCTACACCTCTATTGCGATTGCCAACCTGCTACTGGTGACCGGAAACTTTATGCGTCCATGTGCAGGCGCGTATCCGCTTCGCGGACATAACAATGTTCAGGGTGCTGCTGACATGGGCACGATGCCGGATATTTTCCCAGGCTATCAGCCTGTCACCAACGATGACATTCGTGCCAAGTTCGAAGCGGCCTACGGGGTACAAATTCCAGGCCAGCGCGGACTGGACAATATTCAAATGCTGGAGGCCATTGAAATTGGTGAGCTAAAAGCGATGTATATCGCCGGAGAAGAAATGGCGTGGGTGGATGCGGACTCCAACCATACACAGGAAATGCTGGCGAATTTGGATTTCCTCGTCGTTCAGGATGTATTCCTGAGCAAAACAGCAGAATTCGCGGATGTCATTTTGCCAGCCGTACCTTCGCTCGAAAAAGACGGAACCTTTACGAACACCGAGCGTCGTGTTCAGCGTTTATATGAGGCGCTCAAACCTGTAGGAGACAGCAAACCGGACTGGTGGATTTTTAGCCAATTTGCCAAGCAAATGGGATTTGATTGGAACTACAGTCATCCAAGTGAAATTTTTGAGGAAATGGCGTCACTCACTCCATTTTTCTCCCAATGTAATTATGACGTATTGGAAGGCTGGAACAGCTTTCACTGGGGATCGCCGGATGGCAGCAGCACACCACTTCTGCACACCAACGGCTTTAACTTCCCGGATAAAAAGGCACGTCTCGGTCTTTTCGAATATGTACCGCCTAAACAATACCCGGCTGAGTTCGATCTGACCTTAAACAACGGTCGACTGCTCGAACAATTCCATGAAGGAAATCTGACGACCAAATCACCGGGCATCCAGCTCAAGCTTCCAAGTGTATTTGTGGAGGTATCGCCGGAATTGGCTGAAGAGCGCGGAATCAATAATGGATCGCTGGTTCGATTGGAATCCCCTTATGGTGCGGTCAAGCTACGCGTTCTGGTTACAGACCGGGTGCAGGGAACTGAAATTTATGTGCCGATGCACTCTACTAGCCATGATGGTGCGGTCAATCTGTTAACTGGTGGAGCGTTCGATCTGGTCACCCGTACACCAGCCTATAAACAAGCCAAAGTAAGGATGCAAATTTTGGAGGTAGACGGTCAAAATCCACTACCACGTATCAACCCGCGCTATAAACAGCGTCATCCGCAAAACGGGGTTGAAGTGGAGCGGAAATGGAATCGTCCCGGTTACGTCGATCTGGTGGATCAAAAATAAGGAGGTCGGACTCATGGCTAAGCCTATTTCAATTGTGAGAAAACGCATTTTGACAGAAGAAGAACGGCAAAAACAATCGCTAGATCAGCTTACTGCTGATCTGGCGGACAATGGGGCGGCATTGCAGAAGACGCTCGAAATTGTACGTGAGCTGCACGATAGCGGTCTTCTCGAAGCAGCTCAGTCTATGCTGAAAGCCAAAGAAAGCATCGCCAAAATCGCTGTAGGACAAGCGACGCGCAAGCCTGTGACAAACATTATCAACAATCTGATGGGAGCAGCCGGCATGCTATCCGAGGTCGATCCTGAGCTGATGAAAAAGCTGGTGGGCAGCGTTACTACGGGCCTGAACGAAGCCGAAGAGCATTTAAAACAGAACAAAAAGACCCGCCTGCGCGATCTCATGAAGGCTATGAATGATCCGGATGTAAATCGGGCGATGGGTTTTGGCATTCATTTTCTCAAAGGGCTGGGGAAAGGCTTGTCCGATAAGTAACTGAGTATAGCGTGGAGGTGGATACAGAGTTGCAAGATTATACTCGACGCTATCAGTAGGAGGACGATCAGGAATGCCTTCAGCTATTGCTGGAGCATTGCTGGTCTTATGTGAAGACTTTGATCGGGGAGCTTACCACAACAACGGAAATGAATGAGGATATCGTGAGGGAGATTTGGCAAAAAGAAAAGACACGCTTCACGTTTATAGCTGGCCCCACTACAAACGGGAGTCAGCTCTTTTCTTCTTCCTTTGATAAGTCCCCTACAACCGAACCTCCCTGCCTCGTCTCTCCGTCAAAAATTGCAACAGCCAAATACTATAGTTGATAAAAACCAGCGGAAAACTAATGACCGAAAACAGCGGAATTGTATGTACAATGGTAGCATAAACGATCCAAATCAACAGGATTATCAGCAGACAGATCCGGAGGATTGCGCTATTGTTTGATTTCTTGCGGAACAGCAACCTCTTCATATCCATAGTATGGTCATTACGATGAAGTAGATGGACAAAGATCAGAATATGCAGAATCAGGTGAACAGCAAAAGCAATGAAGGCAAAAACGATCCCCGTGGCAAATAGAGCAGAGCCATTTTCCAAATCAGAAGATTCATGTTCAAGCTCCGGCAATTGCCACATCCAGTACAATATGAACCCGTGACAGGAAGCTAGCGCAATGAGAATTGAAAATATATATAAAAATACTTTACTGACGGCAGTCTCCAAGTTTAATTCCTCCGTACGGATAAGTATGGCTCTCTTAACTCTCACTCATATTCTCTGAGTAGTATAGCGAATTATTCTTATAGATCCAAATTTTAATAGAGTAAAACAGATCATAAAGCAAGGATTAGAGGAAAGGTTACCCTGAGAAGGATACACGGGATAAGGCTCAAAAACGTTCTATACTCTGTTGTGGTATTCATTATTTTATTTGGGGCTGAAAGATGGGGCTGGTTTATAAAAAATCACACCGATGCGGCACTAAAAGGCTATCCGGGAGTATACCGAACAGCCTTTTTTCAGCTACAACATGTATAGGGTCACATTACTACTCTACTTTTTATCCACCTGCAATAGCGTCACCGTTTTGAGAGAAACAGCATCTTTGATTTGCTCCTCTGCAATGACGTTAAGCTTGAGTAAACTGGTAATCTTCGAAGTATCCGGTTTGGAAAACAAGCGCCATAGCTGCGGATCAGGCAGTGAATCATACAGCTTGGTATGATCGTATTCCTTGCGGTGCTGCTGCACAATTTTGACCCGGTAGCTGCCAATTTCCCAATCTGCCACTCCCTGCTGCGCACAATGAGCTGTAATGTCATTACGCAAATCAGTCAATTCGCCTTCAATTTCTTTTTGCTTCTGCTTTAACTGATAGTAGCGACGCACCTTGTTTTCCAATTCCATCACGCTCCTCTGCTTACATATGTATGTTTGCGGAAGCGTTTTAGGACAAGTTTGTGGTGTGAAAATATAAGATATATCTACAAAAGCATTTCCCGGGTAATGGAGAGACTCAGGAAATGATCTTGAATCATCCGATCCGGGATCATCCAAATTTTATTTAGGGACATTGGCACCTGGATTTACAGGGCCTGCTCCCTTCGATTCTCCTTTGCGTTTAACATAATTGGACCAGTAAGCCGTTAGAATAGGCACCAATATAGAGGTAACGATGACCGAAGCGGCTACCAACGCAGTTGCGGATTGCGCTACGGGCAGGAACTCTGGCTTCATATTCGCAACAATGACCGGATTCGCTACCGCTGCACCTGCCGTACTGGAGGCTGCAAGTCCTGCTGTACCGTTGCCGCCGCCGATATATTTGTCCGCCAGGATCAGCGGAATGCCTGTAATAATAATGACGCCGATGCCCAATATAATACCGAGTAAGCCGGTTTGTACAATCACACTCAGATCGATGGAACAGCCCAGTGCAAAACCGAAAAACGGAATAAGTGCATGCGTAGCGCTACCAAAATATTTACGAAAATCGTGATCCAGATTCCCCAGCATGAACCCGACCAGAAACGGCAATACCGCCCCCACAAAAGCCTGCGGCTCAAAAACGGCCAATCCCGTACTGCCCAAAATGAGCATGGTCACTAACGGACCAGATTCCAAGGACATCAGCACGAATGCCCCCGCCTCTTCCCTGGAACCGTATTGCTGCATAATGGAGGCGTATAGCCCACCGTTCGTCATATCCATCGAAGAAATCAGCGCCAATACCGACAGGCCCGCAAACAACCCACTTTCCACGCCGCCGACGGGTAGCAATTTGGATGCTATGATAGCCACTACCCAGGCAACTGCGATTTTGGTTAATACGAGCGTACCTGATTTACGTAATACCGTACCCGTAGCTCGTATATCAATGGAAGCGCCCATACAAAAAAACCACACCGCCAAAATCGGTACCGTCCCCGTCATTAGTCCCTTCGTAAACGATCCAAAGTAGTCCCCGGCCCACGGTATAAATGTATGAACCATTGCTCCTATAAACAGCGGCACCAACATAATGCCGCCCGGAATTTTATCAATGCTTTGCTTGATTTTCATAACTTCATTCAACCCTTTCGTTTTTGCCAGCGCAAAAACAAGGCCGTATTACTTGCGGCTCAAGCCTAGTTCGGGAATCAACCTTGCGAAAGTTTCATGGCTCTCCTTCAACTGCCGTGCGAATGCTTCTGCATCCTTAACACGTATCCCCAATCCATGCTTACGCATTTCTTCCCTGAATTCCTCATCTTTCGTCCCCTTGATCAGTGCGTCCGCCAGAGTTTGAGCAATCTCATCCGGCGTATCCCTGGGCACAGCCAGTCCTCTCCAAGTCCCGATAAAATGTACACTCAGCCCAGTAGCCTGCTGTAACGTCGGCACACTTGGAAACGCTTCCGAAACGGTGTCTGCCTGTATCGCCAGTATGCGCAGCTTCCCTTGGTCTACATACTTTTTCACTTCGGCAGGACTGACCGGCACAGCATCCACGAAGCCACTCATCAACGCTGAAACGGCTGGCCCAGCTCCCTCATAGGGAATATGGGTAAAGCGGACTCCGCTTTTTTGCTCCAGCATGGCAGCAGCGAGGTGCCAGATGCTCCCCGTGCCTGCATTGCCCATTTTCAGCTTGCCAGGATGAGCATGAGCGTCCTCCAGAAATGCTTCGGCCGTCGTCCAGGGAGCATCCGCTCTAACCGTGATGGCAGAAGGGTCCATATTGGTTTGGACCAGCGGTTTAAAGCGCTCATAGGTAAGGGGCAGCAGTCCCAGATGTGGCAGTGTGGTCAGCTCCGCAACCAGATACGTTACAGTGTAACCGTCCGCCTGCGCCTCAGCCCCTTCCATCAGCCCGACCGAACCGCCTCCACCCGTCCGGTTAACGACGATGATCGGCTGGCCGAGATGCTTTTCGGATGCTTTCGCCAATGCTCTTGCCGTGATATCCGTACCGCCGCCCGCCGCATAAGGAACGACGAGCGTGATGGGCTTCACAGGAAATGCACCACTGTGGTCACGCAAAGCGTGTTGATCCACATATTCACTGATACTCAAGGCAGAAAGAAAAGCCACTCCCGCCGCAACCAGCACATATTTTTGCCATGGCTTGTTCTTCATTACGCTTCCTCTTTTCCAAAAAATGTACTGGGCCAGTCACGCACCCGTTTTCACCCCCAGACGTTTTCGGTCATGATATTTGCGTTTACATGAAGTCAATGTACCGCAACGCGGGGGCTACAGCTATCGCTTAATCTTCGAATTTATCTTCCAAATCCCCAAAATACCGACCTTTTGGCGGATCTGCATATCTATTGGAACATTTGCTGATTTCCCGAAATTTCCCGGGGGTCACCTGTTTATGCTTCCGGAATACACGGATAAAGCTGTTCTCATTCCGGTAGCCGACCTGATCAGCAATCTCTGCAATTTTTAGATGTGTTTCGCACAGTAATGCACACGCTTTTTTCACTCGCAAACCAGTCAAGTAGTCGTATACGGTGCTACCTGTCTCTTCCTTGAACATACTGCTCACCGACGACACGCTCATATGGACCTGATTTGCAATTTCCTGAAGCCCAATATTTAAATGCAAATGATGCTCCATGTAATCAATCATCTCCTGTACACGTACAAACTCCTTGGACTGTCTGTGTCCAGAGAGTTTTTCGCTGATATCAGCTACAATCGAATACATTTGCTTCTCGATATCTGCAAGATCAAGCGTCTGAATCTGATTCCAGTGGTAATCAACAAGCTTGTCCGGCGGCGTCACACCATGAGTCATGCACCATTTCAGCAGCTCCTCCATCAGTTCATGAACAGACAGATGCACCTGCGCCGGGGAGGTCCTGTGAAGACGAAGTTCTTCTCCCCATTGGCTGATCAGCTCGATACTTTTCCCGGCTTCCTGTGACTCCACGGCACGAATGATTTCCACATTCCGGTTTTCCACCGCTGCTGAGACATGAGTATGCTCTTCTGCCCTAAAATCCTCTGTATCATCCATGTCCATCCCCATGCTGCCCGTGCTCATATGCGAACATCCATATCCCTCATACAAACGCAAACCAAGGGCTTCTTTCCCCTTTACAAATGACTGACGTAACTCATGGATATCGGAGAATGCAGGACCCATTCCTATGGAAATAGTCAGGGGAAGATGCTCATCCACAACCTGAATCAGCCTGTCTGCGCTTTTGCGGAGCAGAATGCTGTCTGTGACATCGGCATCAGCCCCAGCCTCAGTCCCAGTTATTGCTTCATCTTCGCTCTCACTTAACTGTAGTAGTACAACGAACCCGCTTTCCTCATCTGGCGCGCTTACTGCCTTCCAGTGAGGTTCAAGCCCTTCCAGCAAAATATTGTTCAGCGCATATTTGAGCAGCATTTTATCCTCCTCTGGAAAGCTTGCTGCCCAAATAGAATACCGATCGATTGACACGATCATCACAGCCAAAGAGCTGCCGTCCCAATCAGAAAAATACTGCTCCCATTTCATACGCATTTCCTGTATGCCCATTCTACGCTGGATGACATCTTCCATGTATTTGGAGCGCAACTCCGGTAGACTTCGCTCCACCACCAGTGATTTGCGATGGAACTCTCCAACCAGCTTGCCAATTACCGGCTCCAGATCATACAATCCGCCTTGGCGCGTTCCTTTGTAGCCTGAATTCAACAGGCTATTAATTCTTTTCATAGGACGAAACGCCGCATAATTGTAATAGTAGACCGCTGAGCAACCCGCCAATATGGAAATAAGGGCCAACCACAACATCATGTTGCGCGCCAGCTTGACATGCTTCAGCAGCTTGTCCATAGGAACAAGCGATACCAGACGCCAGCCCGTCACATCTGAAAAGGTCTGGTTCGCCATGTACTCCATCCCCCCTACCTCTACATAAGCATAGGGACTCACATCCAGCTCTTTTAAAACCTTGTCCATTTCGTGTAGGGGTACAGACGATTTTAACTTGGGATAGATCAACTCACCCTCCAGATCGTACACATATTGCGAGTTGGACAAATGAATATACAGCTTGGAGAAAAAGCGATCATAATCCAGATTGATCAGCACCGCGCCGATGACCTGCCCATCCTTTACCACGGGCCTTGCCAGCGAAAGGAGTTCTACCGTTCCGTTTTCATGATTCGTGCCGTACCATCTTCGCTTAATCAGTAATGGCTTCTTTTGAATGTCCCGAATCCAGGGAACCCAAGTCGTATCCGGCGCTTGGTCCCAATCGGGTACATAGCCGTATTCGCTGGATACGAGAGCATGCTTTTCCAAAGAAATAACTTCAGCCGAATGAATCTCTTCATGCGAAGAAAGGGCTTTCAGGTATTTCTGTAGCCGTTTGATGACGGAAACGTTGTTTGACAGTGATTTCCCACCTGTTTGTAAACGTGCAAATGCCTCAACATCCGGGGAATAGGCTGCATCCAGCGCCTTATTATCGGACTCCCGAAATACCCTGTTGGTCACATCCAGATTAATTTGCAGCAGCTCTATGTTCGGTGTGTTCAATTCGGTATCCAAACCCTTGCGATATCCCGAATACGATAGCAAACCGATCACACTAATAATGAGTGATACACTTAGAGTGAGTAGCAGAATGAGCCTTGTCTGTTTATTTTTCAGAATCAATCGAAGCTTTAATCGCAGCATTCCCGTAAATTCATCCTTCCGGACTTCGTTTTCCAGCATCCCTTGCCAACAACGTACAGGCTAACATATACTCCCTAAATCTATTTGACGCAGTATGGGGAATTCCCTGCCTATTAACTCTACGAAGAGCAATAAAAGATAGCTATTATTGTCAATCATTAGACACTTTTTATAAAAAGAAAAAGCCTCCCTTCATGGGTAAGGCTTCTTCTATAGGTTTATCCTGTATCTATCATATAGCCAAAAAATGTGTTGAATTCGTGTTGCTTAGCCCGTTTTTTCCACCTGAAAACGATCCAGCTCCCGTTGCATCTCCTCACGAATCTGACGAAGCTCTTTCACCTTCTCAGCCGATTCCTCAAAGGAACGCTTCTGCTCCACGGTAGAGGCGGTAATCTCTTCACTGCCTGCGGCGGATTGCTGGGTAATCGCGCTGATGTTCTCAATCGCTTGCTGTACCTGTACGCTCAGTTCCCGAGATACATTCATGTCCGTCGACAGCTTGCTGACTTGGCTGGCAATTTGCTGTACTTTGCCGCTTATCTCAGCGAACGATTCCCCGGTGGTCGACGTTGCCTTCTCCTGCTCACGGAATAGCTCCTGACTTTGCGCCACAGAGGTCTTCACCTTGTTCATAGCCTGCGTAATGCCCTCGACTGCGGTATAAATTTGCTTCACAGCCGACTCCGACTGATTTGCCAGCTTTTTCACTTCGTTAGCTACGACTGCAAAACCTTTTCCAGCCTCACCCGCACGCGCAGCCTCAATTGAAGCATTCAAGGACAGCAGCGACGTCTGGCTGGCAATCTCGGATACATAACCGGTCATCGTCGTAATCTCGGCTGCATTGGCCTCCAGTTCCTTGACTGTTTGCTCCACCTCGGACATCGCTGAACAATTTTCTGCTACAATGCGCAGCTGATCACTCATCACACGTGTACCTTGCTCAATGACACGTAATGCGTCTTCGCTATAGGTGGAAGACTGCGTGGTCTCCAGCAGATTCGCTTCAAACTTCTGCTGCATCTCATCCACAACGCCAACGGTGGTCGACAGATCCTCGGCAATTTTTTGACTCCCAATCGCCAGTTCCTCTGTTGAGGTGCTAACTTGTGTTACGATTTCCTTCATGGCCTCATTATGCTGGTCAATATCCCGAGCCATCAGATCGACACGATTCCCCGCCTGGTCAATAGAGAGCACAATGTTACGCAAGTTCCCGATCATGACCCGGAACGATTCGTTGAGCTCGTCCAGCTCATCTCGTCCCTTCGTTTGTGCGAGTTGCACCGTCAAGTTTCCATCGGCAATTTGCTTCGCTGCATTCGTCAACTTGCGGGTTCTGAGGGCAAGCTGCCTGGATGTATATGTATTATATAGCCCGACCGCCACCAGAAGCAGAACAGCACCTGCCAAGGCCAATTGCCAAGTAAAACGAATACTCTTGGTCAATTCCTCTGTATATTCGTCATAACGTGCTTTCGTCAGAATATCCAGCATAAACACATCGTTCTGGATCCCCTGTACACGCATCGCATTACGTTTGGATTCAGGACTGCTTCCCGTACTCATCGCTTTAACCGTCGCAGCCTTCAATTCGCTGAATTTCGTTTTAACGGTATTCAGACGCTTTTGCTGCGCTTCGGTCTGCATCATGCCTTGCGAAAGCAAAGTAATCGTTTTTTCCGCCTGCCCCAGTTGATTTTGCACATCCGTTTTGTTGCTCTCTGTCATAGAAGAAGAGTAATTTTGCAGCGCCTGTCCTGACTGAATCAAATAAGCATTGAGCTGCTGTACATTCAGCATGGCTGGAACGAGACTACTACTTTGCGAGTTGATACGGATTAATTGAAAAATAATATAGGCCACTAAAGCCAGGCATGCGATCAGGGAAACCATCGCGTTAAGCACCAGTTTACCTTGCAGTTTCATCAGGAATCATCCTCCGTTTTACGAAAATTTATTGGGTGGGCACAGTAAGACTGCCGGACTTAACCTGTTCCTTCAAGTCATCCAGCAGCTTTTGCTGCTCCGGGTTCAATGTCAAAACACGAATAGGCGCCAAACCAATGCCTTCTTCCGCAAGACCGAACACCATATTCTGGTCCGTAAATTTTCTTTGATGATCTGCAAAGCTTTTGACTGCCGTGTAAATAGCGGCATCCACATTTTTAATCATTGAGGTCACTACTGCTTTTTCCGCAATGAAGAACTGGTCGCTGTCGACCCCGATTGCGAACTTTTGCTGCTTTTGCACCTCCTGTAGCGCACCCACACCTGTAAGACCTGCCGCCGCATAAATCACATCAACTCGATCCTGATCTATCATCTCGCGCGCGATCTCCGAGCCCAGCTCCGCCTTGCCGAAATCTCCCGCATACGTAGCGGTAACCTTGGCATCAGGCTTAACGGAGCGAACTCCTGCCCGATATCCAACCTCAAACTTTTTCAACAGCGGAGACTCCACTCCCCCGATAAAACCCACCTGATCGGTTCGGCTCGCCATTCCTGCAACGACCCCTGCCAAAAAGCTGCCCTCTTCTTCTTTAAAAGTAATGGAAGCCACATTAGGTAAATCCGATTTTTCATCCACAATTACAAATTTGCGATCCGGATATTTTTTTGCAACAGTCTCCAGACTTTCTTTCACCATGTACCCCAATCCGATAATCAAATCGGATTTTTCCTGAACAAGCTGTTCAAAAGCAGCATCATATGTCTTGGTTTCGGAAATTTCCCGATATTCAAAAACGATTTTCCCCTCGTCCCGTGCCTTGACCAAACCCCGAAAAGCCGCGTCGCTGTAAGACTGATCACCCAGACCAATATCTGACAGTACAATTCCTACCTTAATCGGTTGCTCCTTGGTTTGTGCTACTGGCTGTCCACATGCTCCCAGCAGTAATGCAAAAATAGTGACAATGGGAACCCACCTCAATGTTAATAACTGAACCTGTTTCTTCATGACATATCACCTCAGCATAATTTGCAAATCCCCAACATTTTTATATCGGTTATAAAGGCATTTTTTTTCATAAGGTTTTCTGTAAATTCATTGTAATGGAAGGAATATAATGAGGTAATATTTACCATTTATCATTTGCTCTTGCTCCATTTGGAGGCAATCACGTCGACTTTACTTTCTATGAGATCCATGACCTCCTCACGACGTTTAGCCTTGAACAGATCAATCATGTCCACCAGGTCGTTGCGGTCCAATAGCTTAACTCCGTTAACAGCAGCGAGTGTTTTACAGGATTCCGTGTAGCGTCCGGAAGTGATAACGACAGACTTGTCTGCCGCATAATAACGCATGGAGGTGTAAATTTCCTGTACCGCGCCCAAGCCGACCGGATTTTGTACAGCATAACGCTTGGCCTGAATCACAACTCTGACACCTTCACGGTCTGTAAAAACCAGATCCGCTCCAAAATCCCGGCTACTGGTCGTTTTGTAGATGTCCTTATAGCCGAGTGCAGATAACAACCGTTGCAGATAAAGCTCAAATTCTGAGCCATCCTCCATCCTGTCTATATCCTGAATTCCGATTTTTCGCGGGTCCAGATCACGTAAAATCCGATTTCTGCGCCGACGTACCAGTCCCCTGATGATGAGTATGAGTAACAGTAGTAGTACAATGAATCCTATTCCTAATTCCTTATATGCCGATAATTGCTCCAGCAGCATTCCTCTTCCCCTTTTCTACAATGGCGTGCAGCGGTATATTCCTTAGCAGGGCATTCCACATATCACGCTGACGCCCTCGTTACACAAGGACAGCCCCGCCGGATTCGACGGGGCTGTCTTCATTTTGCCTCAAAGCTGCCTACATTCTAAACTCCGCAATATTATTCCCGATTCAGCAGCGACTCTCCGGCAATACCCGGCTGAGTCATTTGATACGGGTCCAAAATAATGTCCAGCTCTTCCTCAGTAAGTACATTATACAACAGACACAACTCGCGTACCGATTTGCCAGTTGTAATCGCCTCACGGGCGATGCGTGATACGACCTCATATCCAAGGTGGGGATTGAGCGCAGTAATAATGCCTACGCTGTTTTCGACATATTCACGACACCGCTCCACGTTCGCTTCAATTCCGTCCACGCAATGAATGCGGAAGACATGAAAGCCCTGCTTCATAATTTCCAGCGATTGCAGCAGGTTGTAGACAAGCACAGGCTCCATCACATTCAATTCTAGCTGACCAGACTCGGAAGCGAGACAGATCGTATGATCATTCCCAATGACCTGAAAAGCAATCTGGTTGATGACCTCACACATTACCGGATTTACTTTACCAGGCATAATAGATGAACCCGGCTGACGGGCGGGCAGACTCAGCTCTCCGAGACCCGCACGCGGCCCCGAGGCCATCAGGCGAATATCATTTGCCACCTTGGACATGTTCATCATGCAAATTTTTAACGCGGCAGACACTTCCGTATAAGCATCCGTGTTTTGAGTGGCATCGACGAGATTTTCGTCAGCCTCTACAGGGAAACCACTTACTTCCGCCAGCACCTCGGCGACACGCTGAATATAACGGCGATCTGCGTTCAAGCCGGTGCCTACCGCAGTTGCGCCCATATTGACCGTCAGCAAATGCAGCTTCGTGGCACGGACACGTCCGATATCACGGCCCAGCACACGCGCATAAGCCTGAAACTCCTGTCCCAGCCGGATCGGTACTGCATCCTGCAAGTGGGTTCGGCCCATTTTAATCACACTGTCAAACTCTTTCGCCTTACGGGAAAACGCCTCCTGAAGCTCACTCATGGTGACCAGCAGCTTGTCAATCATACTTAGAACAGCCAAATGGACAGCCGTCGGAAAAGCGTCGTTCGTCGATTGCGCCATGTTGACATGGTTGTTGGGACTAATCTCCTGATAATCTCCACGCTGCTTGCCGATCAGTTCCAGCGCCCGGTTCGCAATCACTTCATTTGTATTCATATTAATGGACGTGCCTGCGCCGCCCTGAATCGGATCGACGATGAAATGGTCGTGCAATTGTCCTTGAATCACCTCGTCAGCTGCCTGAATAATGGCCTCTGCCTTGGGACGATGCAAGCGGGTCAGCTCCATGTTTACCGTTGCTGCTGCCTTTTTGACGATGGCCATGGCTTTAATCAGCTCAGGATGCAGCCGTTGGCCGGTAATTGGAAAATTCTCTTTTGCCCTCAGTGTTTGTACACCGTAATAGGCGTCTGACGGCACTTCCTTGGTACCTAGAAAATCATGCTCCAGCCTCATATTCTTCGATTCCTCCGCTGTATATACTACGATCTTCAATCCGAACCAGCCGAATTGACATAAAGAGACCCTTTAGACGGTCCTCATTTCATTATACGTTCCCGTTCCCTCGCTTTTCCAGTCGAATAAAAGCGGAAAAGCATGTGAAATCGTATAACAATCTATTATTACCTGTATATAATACCGTTATTCGCTAAATCATCAGCAACGGCTCAGATACGGATTTAGTGGTTTGTAATAAAATCGGGTAGCGTCCAGTTGACCGTTAGCCGATTGGGCATACCCTGGAATCACGCCTGCTTCCACAAATCCGATAGATTCGTATAGCTTATTGGAAGGATCGCCCACCCTCGTATCCAGCACCAGCAGCGTTCTGCCCTGACGCAGCGCCTCCTCTTCCGCAGCCTGCATCAGTTGACGCGCAATCCCAAGCCTGCGCCCGGACGGATGCACCATGAGCTTCGCAATTTCCGCACGGTGAGTTGCGTTGGCCTTTGTAGCCAAATGGAGCTGCACAGTTCCAACAGGCACACCTTCCTTCTCCGCAATCCACAGGACTACACTATTCTGAAGGACACTCTTCCAATAAGCTGCTGCTTCCTGATAAGCGAGTGGCGGTAAAAATCCAATAGAAGCACCGTCCGCCACCACGTCGATCAACAACCGGGTCAGTGTATCTGTCAATGCATCGTTCAGAGCTTGAATGGGATAGACTGCTATTTCATTAGACAAGGTGATTCCTCCCCGGTGATATTTGATAACAATAAAGAAAGCAAACCATCCTTTTAGGATCGCTTACTTTCCATGGCGTTACTTTAGTTTCTATATATGCTTTATGTCCCCTTACTGCTCTGCCATATAAAAGAACTCCCACAAATGACCATCTATATCCTGAAAGCTCCATCCATACATAAAGCCGTGATCCTGAGGTTCGTTCGAAGGCTTTCCGCCGGCTTCCAGAGCCTTGTGGACAATTTCGTCTACCTTTTCTCGACTCTCCACCGATAAGGCAACAATCGCTTCTGTTGTTTTCGTTGCATCCGAAATTTCTTTGGTAGTGAATGCTTTAAAACGCTCTTCAACCAGCAACATAACAAATATTTGCTCACTGACAATCATACAGGTTGCATGCTCATCGGTGAACTGCGCGTTAAATTCAAATCCGATTGTAGTGAAAAAATCAATAGACTGCTGCAGGTTTTTAACCGGTAAATTCACAAAAATTTGTTTGGCTGTTACTCTCACGACATTTCACCTCTTCATCAGTTATAAAATCAAATTTTTATGCTGCTTCTCCAACAAAAGATAACTTAACTACCGCAGAAGGTCAATCAATTTGACATTTCAATCATTATACTACTGCTCCCAATTCAACTTATCCAGAGTTCGAGATAATACAGCCGCTGCTTCTGCCCTCGTCACCGATGCATTTGGAGCAAAACGGCCTTTCCCGTCTCCCTTCATAATGCCCACGCTCGACAGAGTACTGACAGCCGGAGCTGCCCATGTAGAAATGGCTTGTGCATCCGATAATGACGCTGAGGCACTTCCTGCCGCTGTATCTTCCGTAGTCCCGGCGAAGCGCAGGACTCGCTCTACAATTACAGCCAGCTCCTCCCTCGATACCGGAGCATCAGGTCTGAAGCTGCCGTCTGCATAGCCATTGATCAGTCCAGCAGCGGATGCGGTACGCACCGAATCTGCATACCACAATTCCGATTGTACATCGTCAAAGCCCGTCACCATGCGATCTGAATGCTCCAGTCCAAGCGTACGAACCAGCATCGTAGCCAGTTCCGAGCGTTGTACCTGACCATTCGGCTCAAAGCGTAGGTTCGATAAACCCATCTCACCAGTCTCATTCGCGGTGGACGCTGACTGATTTGCCCCTGCTACAATCAGACGCGTAGCCAAGCGTGTAATGTCCTGCTGCGCCCAATGACCGGAAATATCGCTGAACGACCTGCTTACATTAGCTCCCCCGCCATCCAGCACGACATAAGTTCCACCCGAACGTCCATACACAGTCAGTTCCTCACCAGAAGCGGTAAACGGAACCGGCTGATAGGACAACTGTCCGGCTTGATTGATGGATACCTTCACTACAGCAAGTTGACCCACGTCTACCGTTGCGGGAACACGTAGAAGATAACGTTCATACCCTTTACCGGAATTATTGCTACCTGCCAACGACTGCTTGCGTCCATCTTCGCTTCGTAACTCCGCCACAACATCAACAGCTCGCACCAGCTTGCGCCCTGCCGGAATATCTGTGCGTTTAGCCAATCCTTCGTTCGGCGTAACCGTAAGGCTCAAGGAAATCTGTTGTACAGGCACCTGCCAGGTGTCAGCCAGCTTTTGAACAGACAAACGACCTGTTGCTACTTCATAGCCGCCCTGTGGCGTTTCTACTCGCAGGGTATGAATACGATCATTCAAGACGGCACCCAAAGCATCTCCGTTTAGGTTCACTTCGAATAGCTTAGCATCTGCCTGCTCCCCTGCACGGACTACGAGCGTACCATTCGCCCCGTTCCGAATCGCATTTAGTATGTCAGCGGCTGGTACTTGTGCGACTGCTCTTTTCAGTCCGTTTTGCTCTGTTACAATGGACTTGGCTTGCACCACATTAACGCCTGACGAACCTTTACCATTCTGCCCGCTATTCGCAGTCTCACCCTGTCCGTTATTCGTCGCTCCACTCGCGTTACCGCTACTATTGTTTCCAGTGTTGCTGCTGCCATTGCTCTCCTGCTGATCATCGTCATCATCTTTATTCCGACCACTCTCGCCATCTGTTGGCGGTTCCACTGTTTGGCGTGGCAAGCCAATTTGAGCAACCAATGGATCATGATCACTTACCCGCCCGTCCGCCGCGCTAAAATCCGCATTGATATGAACAATATCCAGCACGGATGATTCACTTATGGACGGACTGACCAGCAAATGATCCAGTGTTTGCGAATTTCCCTCATAAATATACGAATATCGTTCCTTCTCATCCAGCTTATCTACCAAATTTGTTAATTCCTGTCCTCGGACCCAAGCGAGCGTTTCGGAAAATTGAAAATCATTTAAATCTCCCAATACGATGATATTCGCCTGATGATTTTGAGCCAGCACCGACTTCACAAAACCATTCACAATCGTTGCAATCTTCGCCCGCTGTATTTCGCTGCTTCGTACGGGTGGCTGAATCCCTCCAAATGGCGCCTGATCGCCCCCTTTGGAATTAAAATGGTTCGCGATCACGATCACCTGCTGACCTTCAAACTCAAATTCAGCAGCCAACGGCTTGCGTGAGTATTCAAATGCCGCATTCAGCGGATCAATACGACCGGGATTGAGAGAAAGCCCCTGCTCTCCATAGGTCACCGATGTAACCGAATCTCCCTTCGACTTTTCCGTCAGCGTGACACGTTGCGGATTGTAGAGAAATCCGACCCGAATATTGCCGCCGGGAGCACCGCCATCCTTATTATTTTCAGGTGCTATATCTGTAAAAGCATACTCCGGCCCTCCATGAGCACGAATCGCCTCAATCAGCACCCGAAAGCTTTCCGAAGCATCTGTGGTGCCGTCATCCTTCTCGCCATTATTGTCCTGAACCTCCAACAGCCCTACGATATCCGGGTGGTTCAAATTCACGGCGATGGCCTGTCCGAGCTGATCAATCCGTTTTCCGTCACCGGGATCGAAATTTTCCACGTTAAAGGAAGCGACCGTCAGCTTATGATCATCCTGCACCAGACGTGTGTTGGCTGGCTGGAGACCCCCTGACACAATATCCGGCAGACGCTCAGGCAACAGCTTGAAATTACTAAAGCTGTAGCTCACAATTCCCGTGATGGGACTCGCAAAACGATCTCCTGTTTTCAACGGAACCG
Organism: Paenibacillus maysiensis; assembly: GCF_000520815.1. GTDB lineage: Bacteria > Bacillota > Bacilli > Paenibacillales > Paenibacillaceae > Paenibacillus > Paenibacillus maysiensis. Next base: position 38,991 of record NZ_ASRY01000292.1, read on the forward strand.
CAGGCTTGGCATCGATCAAAATCCGCTGCGGATTCAGACTTTCTTCGGTCAGCATCAAGCCGCCTGCTTCAGTCAATACATCGCCTGTGTCCGTCCCGTTATCAATCCTGACCGGAATTTCATAACCATAAGGACCGATTACACGCGCATCTCTCAACTCTACACGCATAGCCTCCAGACTTTCAAAAAAGTCCAAGCCATCCTCCTGCGGATCGAACACCGTCATTCCGTCATTATCCACAACAGATGTCGGCATGACACGCCCCTCTTTTCCAAGCAAAATCGGAGACGGCAGTGGACGGTCCTTGGCGACCACCGAAACCGAAGAAGCTACAATTTCCGTGGTCGTCAGATCTACCGGCTTGCTGGCGTAGGTTCTTTCCGTATATTCCTTCACCGAGCCGCTGACTCGTACCTCATCCCCAACCTGCACACCGCTGCCAGGCTTGTACACTAGAATAGCTTCGGATGTTCTTTCATCCTGATCCACCTTATCGTCTGCCTCCTGCATAAAGAAGCTGCTTCCCTTCACCATTGTCACAATTCCTTCGACATCCGTTACCTTTTGCCCCTCATTGGGTGAACGATGGACTGCTCCCTGTATATCATGGATGCGGAGCTTCTCCGGCACATAGACATCTGCATATACACTGGCTGCTACAGTCGTGGGTGATGATGGTATCCCCGTTTCTACTAAAGACGCAGACTCTGCTGAAGCTTTTCCAGCGGACAGTAACCCCGGCCCTCCACCCGACAGCACCAATGCCACACTGAGCCATGCGACCCCAAACCTTTTTAATTTCCTGGGTAACGTTACTGCTATGTATTCTTGTTTCATCAAAAGACGCGCTCCTCCCAATTTTAGCTATGATCACGCTTACAAAATATATTCCATGTTTAAACATACCATAAAATAGTCAAACCAGTACCTGAATTATGTAAAATGAATGGCTCCGCCGTAGCATAATGAGATCAAATTATTGTAAACTTGTTCTAATACAGAAAAAGGTGGCACATACGCTATGGAGCACTTGCTTAACGATCAGGTTAAAAACATTCAAATCAGCGGCATCCGCAAGATTGCCAATAAAGTTGCCGCATTACCCGGAACCCTGTCTTTAACGATTGGACAGCCGGATTTCCCTACCCCTCCGCATATTATGGAAGCCGCCCACCGGGCGATTAACGAAGGACGCACCTCTTATACGCCAAATCCGGGACTGCCCGAGCTACGGGAAGCGGCAACGGCGTTTGTAGCGCATAAATACGAACTGAATTACCGTGGACAGGATGAGGTTATCGTAACGAATGGGGCCAGCGAAGCGCTGGATATTGCCCTGCGCACGATTTTATCCCCCGGTGACGAAGTCATTTTGCCTGTGCCCATCTACCCAGGATACGAGCCATTGATTCGCTTGTCAGGTGGCGTGCCCGTGCTGGCTGACACCCGTAAAAGCGGCTTTAAGCTGACCGCCGAGGTGCTGGAGCCGTATTTGACCGAACGGACGAAAGCCGTCATCCTCGGATATCCTTCGAACCCAACCGGACGAGTGATGAGCCGCGAAGAGCTGGAGGCTGTCGCAGATTTGCTGAGAGACCGCGAGCTGTTTATCATTTCAGATGAAATATACAGTGAACTGATTTACGATGCGCCACACGTGTCTATTGCTGCCCTTCCAGACATGCGGGAACGAACCATCGTCATCAACGGCCTGTCCAAATCGCACTCCATGACGGGCTGGCGGATTGGTTTTACGCTTGCACCTGCTGCAATTACACAGCATATGGTCAAGGTACATCAATACAATGTGACCTGTGCCAGCTCAATCAGCCAATATGCTGCGCTGGAAGCCTTGACCGTCGGTGTCGAAGATGCACTTCCGATGCGCGAGGAATACCGCAAGCGCCGTGACTATGTACATGGAAGGCTAACCGACATGGGCATTCCACTCGAAAAACCCGAGGGGGCCTTTTATCTATTCCCTTCCATCGCCCATTTTGGCTTAAGCTCGATGGATTTCACCCTGAAGCTACTGGAAGAGCATGGGGTGGCTGTCGTGCCGGGAGATGCCTTTTCCTCCTATGGCGAAGGATACATTCGGTTGTCCTATGCTTACGGACAAGATGTGCTGGAGCAGGGGTTGGATAAAATAGAGAGGTTTGTTAAAGGAATTGTGAGGAGTTAAGGTGGGAAGAGGCGCTACGCGGTCCATTTGATCTTCCGATCGCTGTTGCAGGGGGGATTCTTGGATTGTATAAGACATTTAGTGGTAAGAATCCCCCTGCAAAGGCGAACGCTATCGCTTCTTCAGATTCAAATGGCCCGCTTCGCTCACTGCCCACCTTAAAGTCACCAAATTCCTTTGAGCATGTGGGGCGCAGAGGAAAAGAACAATACTCACCGCTTTGCACGGTGAGTAAACAAAATAGGCCCTTGAACCACCCGCACAGGTGGTTCAAGGGCCTATTCGCTCTTCCACTACTCCCTCACCATCGGCGTAGGGATTCATGGGTGCAAGCTTTAAGCACGACGCAGCGGAGGGGGCGGAATGGTGCTGGACAAGCGAAGCGTTCGCCTTTAAATTCCGATTTTCACCTTTAGACTTCAAATCAAAAAATCGGAATTTAACAGCGATGGTAAGCACCATCCGCCCCCGCAGCGTCCTTTAAAGCTCAAACCTGAATCCACGCGCCTCCGCCACTCTCTTACTTTAAATGCATTTTGAATTGCAGGAACAATTCATTGTAATGAGCCAGCATTCGCTTGCCCAGGTTGTCGTAGACCTCCAGCTTATCCGTAATTTCAGATGGTGGATAAAAGCGCTCATCACCGGATATATCTTCGGGCAACAGCTTCTTTCCATCCGCGTTAGGTGTGGAGTAGCCTACAAACTCGGCATTTTGGGCGGCTACGTCGGGCTGCATCATGAAATTGATAAATTTATGAGCCGCGTCCACATGGGTGGCGGTTTTCGGAATAACCATGTTATCAAACCACAGGTTGGAGCCTTCATCCGGCACGATGTAATCCAGCTTGTCGTTCTCGTCCATGATTTCGGACGCATCACCGGACCATACAACACCAGCAGCAGCTTCCTCGTTTGCCAGCAGCATTTTAATCTCGTCACCGACAACCGCTTTGACATTGGGCGCTAATTTCTCCAGCTTCGTTAAAGCCTGCTGCAAATGCGCCTCATTCGTATCGTTCAAGGAATAGTGGAGGCTGTTCAGCGACATACCCACAACCTCCCTCGCACCATCGACCAGCAGGAGGTTGTTACGCAGCTTCGGATTCCACAGACCATCCCAGCTATGAAAATCAATTCCTTTTGTTAGCTCCGGGTTAAACACAATGCCGACCGTACCCCAAAAATACGGTACAGAATATTGGTTTTTCGGGTCAAACGAAAGGTTCAGAAAATGAGCATCCACATGCTTCAAATTCGGCAGCTTGCTGTGATCCAGCGGGAGCAACAGGTGCTCCTGCTTCATTTTAGCCAGAGCATACTCCGAAGGAACCGCTACATCAAACGATGTTCCTCCCTGCTCAATTTTCGTCAGCATCGCCTCATTGGAGTCAAACGTCTGATAAATGACGGTAATCCCCGTCTCCTTCTGGAACCTTGCCGTTAACTCAGGGTCGATATAGTCTCCCCAGTTGTATACCGTCAGCGTATTGCCACCGGAATAGCCTTGACTGGAGTTCAGCCATGCCGCCACCCCCATCAGACCGAACGAGATGATAAAAATCGACAGAAACACGCGCACAAGCGACTTCATCTAGGTACCCCCATTTCCGCCGCAGGCTCCTTTTTCCCATTCCGATTCGCCTTGCGCATAATAAAGTAGTAACCCACCACCAACAGCACAGTAAACAGGAAAATGAGCGTGGACAGCGCATTAATAGACAGGGAAACCCCTTGGCGGGCACGCGAGTAAATTTCCACTGATAAGGTAGAATAGCCGCTGCCTGTCACAAAAAAGGTCACCGCAAAATCGTCCAGCGAGTACGTTAGCGCCATAAAGAAGCCCGCGTAAATCCCCGGCTTGATAAAAGGTAAAATGACCTTGGTCAGCACATCCATCCGGCTGGCACCCAAATCCCGGGCCGCATCCACCAGCGATGGACTCATTTCCTGAAGCCGTGGCAAAATCATAATGACCGCAATCGGCACACTAAATGCAATATGGGACAACAACACCGAGTAAAAGCCCAGCTTGATCCCCACCATCGTGAACAAAATGAGGAAGGATGCGCCAATAATGACGTCCGGGTTCACGATCAGCACATTGTTGAGCGACAGCAGCGTATTTTTGACCCGACGGTTCTGCATCTGGTGAATAGCCAGCGCTCCCATGATGCCAATAATCGTAGCCAGCGCAGAGGACAACAACGCAATGACCAAGGTGTTTATAACAATGATAATCAAGCGGGTGTCGGCAAACACCTCTTTGTAGTATTGGAGCGTAAAGCCTTCAAATTGGTGCATCGTCCCGCCGCTATTGAACGAATAATACATCAAGTACAGAATAGGCGCATACAACACAAGAAAGACGAGCACCAAATAAATATTCCCGAACCGGTTTTTATTTGCCATGCCGCACCCTCCGTTTCGTTCCCGAGGTTATCAGCATAATGATCGCCATCGCCAAAATCAGGAACACCGCAACCGTAGAGCCCATACCCCAATCCTGTGTGACCAGAAAATGCTGCTCAATCGCCGTCCCCAGTGTAATAACACGGTTGCCTGCAATCAGACGGGTAATCATAAATAGCGACAGCGCCGGGATGAATACCGCCATACACCCGGATCGCACACCAGATAGCGTTAATGGAAAAATAACCCGGCGAAACGCCGTCCACTTGGAAGCGCCCAGATCACGTGCGGCGTCCAGCAGTGAAGGGTTCAGCCCTTCCAGCGCGTTGTAGATGGGCAAGATCATAAACGGCACAAAAATATAAACCGATACAAACACAAAGCTGGAGCTGGTAAACAATAATTGCTGACCACCCAGTCCAACCAAGCCCAACACAGCATTCACCGGACCATACGTACCAAAAATTCCGATAAAAGCATATGTTTTAAGCAGTAAGTTAATCCACGTCGGTAAAATAATGAGCAACAGCCACAGCTGCTTATGCTTGGTTCGGGTGAGCAAATACGCCGCCGGATAAGCCACCAACAGCGAAAATACCGTAATCAACAACGCATACCAAAACGAGCTAAGCGTCATGCTCAAATAGACAGGGGTCAGAAATTGTACATAGTTACTGAACGTGAAATGACCATCTACATCAAATAGCGAATAGTAAAATACAAGCACGACCGGGGCTGCCACGAACAGCACAATCCATAAATAGTAAGGCAGCAGATACGCTGCTCTCGTATTACCGGACATGCTGCTCCACCTCTTCATAGGCCTCCAGACGCCGATCAAATTCCTCCTCCGTTTCCCCGAACCGCATCACGTGGATCGCTTCCGGGTCAAAATGAAGACCGATTTCACTGCCCAGCTCCGCCTTTTTGGTAGAATGCACCAGCCACTCCTGACCGGAATCATCATAGCAGCTAATTTCATAGTGGACACCGCGGAACAGCTGGGTATCCACCTTTACTCGCAGTTTGCCCTCTGTAACGGTTGTAATCTCCAAATCCTCGGGTCGAATCACAATTTCAATCGGTTCATTCGGGCGTAATCCTCCATCGACACATTCAAACTGCCGACCATTAAACTCCACCTGATAATCCGCGATCATGCGTCCTGGTACAATGTTGGATTCCCCGATAAAATCCGCAACAAACCGATTGATCGGCTCATCATAAATATCATTCGGTGTACCGCTCTGCTCGATCTTTCCTTTATTCATAACAAAAATTTCGTCCGACATGGCCAGCGCTTCCTCCTGATCATGCGTTACAAAAATAAAGGTGATTCCAAGACGCTGCTGCATTTCACGCAAAATGTACTGCATTTCTGTCCGCAGCTTCAAATCCAGTGCAGACAGCGGCTCATCCAGCAGCAGAACGTCCGGCTCATTGACGATGGCCCGTGCAATAGCAACACGCTGGCGTTGCCCTCCGGACATTTCAGAAATTTCCCGTTCATCGTAGCCCTCCAGATTGACAAAGGACAATGCCTGCGCAACCTTCTCCTGAATGGTCTTATTGTTCATCTTTTTGATTCGCAGACCGAAAGCCACATTTTCAAACACATTCAGATGTGGAAATAATGCATAGTCCTGAAAAACCGTATTGACCTGCCGTTCATTGGCTGGAACACGATTAATCAGCTTGTCATTCAAATAAATCGAGCCTTCCGTCGGCTCTGCAAAACCTGCAATCATACGCAAAATCGTCGTTTTACCACAGCCGGAAGGACCCAGCAGTGTATAAAATTTACCACGCTCAATCTCAAAGCTGACATCAGCCAGCACCGGGGGATCGTTGTCATATTGCTTGGTCACCCGTTCAAATCGGATGATGGTTTGCTCTCCCATAACACCCTCCTTCAAAGATTCGACTTCATTCCATTTCATTCTTTTCATTAAACCTATTTATTCAGGGCGTATCATTTACCCTTGAGACTTCCATGTAAAATAGTCTGTCAATACACGAATCGCCACACCAATGGCTTCCTCTGCAGGCTCCAGCTTGGCATGATGCAGACCATATGGCGTATCAACGCCAAGCCAGAACATCAGCCCCGGAATTCGCTCCAGAAAATATCCAAAATCCTCTCCGGTCATCGCTTCCGCGCATTCAATGAGCTGTACATCCTGCCGTTCACGGACCCAGTTCATAAATTCCTCTGTCACCTTGGCTTCATTGAACACTTGCAAGTAATTTGAGCCATAATCAATCTCTGCCTGGCATTCGAATCCAGCTTCCATCCCGCGCACCAGCGCTTCAATCCGCGATTTGACCAGTGTCATCGTGTCGGCGGATAACGTGCGAATGGTGCCCTCCAAACGGGCTGTTTCAGCAATAATATTCTGCTTCGTACCGCCGCTGACCTTGCCAATCGTAATGACCGCTGAATCCAGCGGGTTCACATTACGGGCTACAACCGTTTGCAATTGTCCGACCAACTGACAGGCCGCCACCACCATGTCATTCGCTTTGTGCGGATATGCCGCATGTCCCCCTGTACCCTTCAGATCGATAAACAGCTCTGATGTGTTCGCAAACAAAATGCCGGGGCGAGTTGCAATCGTGCCCACCGGATACTCCGGTGCAACATGCAGCGCGACGATTTCATCCGGCAGCCAGTCTGCCAGCTCGGCGCTGTCCCGCATCGGCAATGCTCCGCCCGGTCCTTCCTCGGCAGGCTGAAACAGTACGACCAGGTCATCCTTGATCGGGTGGTTTGCAAAGTGAGAAACAATACCCAATCCAATCGTCATATGTAAATCATGACCGCAAGCATGCATGTAGCCGGGATGGGTCGAACGGAAATCATAGCCCGTCTCTTCCACAATTGGCAAACCATCCATATCGCAGCGATATCCATATCGACGTGCAGGAGCCGTTCCATGAATCAACACCAGTACGCCAGTACGCCATGTACGTATGTCCAGATGCTCCTGAGGGAGCGTTGCCAAATAATTCAGCAGATATTGCTGCGTTTTAAATTCCTCAAAACCAGGCTCGGGAATTTGATGCAAATCCCTTCGTATTTGAACAAAAGAATGATAATCGACCGTGCTCATTCCGCTGATCCGCCTCCTTTTCCTAACTTATCAGGTTTATCAGACAAAAGAACAAAAGGACAAAAGCCCGGCGCAGCCGCCGAGCCTTGTCCGTTGTGCTTCGTCCCTAAATTGTGCTGTCAATGCGTCCATACCACTGACAAGGAATCGTTCACCTTTTGTACATTTAAAAACTTTTTTCAGTCTTACAGAACGCGCAGGTCCTTCAAGATTTCAGTTTTTGATTTGGTCTTATCGTCGACCTGTTTGATGACGCGTGCAGGTGTACCTGCAACTACGGAGTATTCAGGTACATCTTCGGTTACGACAGCTCCGGCTGCAACGACTGCACCTTTACCGATTCGCACACCTTCCAATACGACTGCATTTGCACCGATCAATACATCGTCTTCTACCACAACAGGCTGTGCAGATGGAGGCTCAATAACACCCGCAAGGACTACGCCTGCACCGATGTGACACATGTTACCTACTTTAACACGGCCGCCAAGTACAGCATTCATATCAATCATTGTGCCTTCACCAATGGTGACACCGATGTTAATGACTGCACCCATCATAATGACTGCGTTATTACCGATACCAACCAAATCGCGAATATACGCGCCTGGCTCGATGCGGGCATTGATGCCTTTCAGATCGAGCATAGGCACTGCGGAATTGCGGCGGTCGTTTTCCACCACATAGTCTTCTTCTTTAGCGTTAACGCTGTCCAATACAGGCTTGATGTCGACCCAATCGCCAAATACAACGCCGCTGTCTCCGGAAATAAAAGCTTGAACATTCTCGCCGAATGATGCGGAAGCCAAAGCCCCTTTTACATATACTTTAACAGGCGTTTTTTTCTTGCTGTTTTTAATCACGTTGATGACTTCTTGTGTATTCATTTCGATGGACATAGTAAATCGAACAACTCCTTCATCGCTTCATACGACTTCGCAAGCCGGAATGATCTTATTCTCTCATCCTTTATAGCACAAAAGTACAGGTCCCGCAATTACGGATTCGAGTTACTTGTTGGCTTGCAGGCTCTCCAGCGATGTATAAATGAAGGATTCGAATCCTTCGGCAGGCTCGCCCTTAGGAATGTTTACCTTCACGATGAAGCCGCCTGTTTTATTTTCCACTACAATATATTGGCGTGTGACCTTCGAACCGTTCGCTTGCAGGAACAGACGGCTGCTGGTCAGCGCTTGAGGCACTTTGGCTTTGTCTACTTTCACCGCTTTGCCCATAGAAGACAGATCCTTTTCGCCTTCCTTTTGAAGCTCGTCCAGATTAAAATCGGAAGGCAGCTTCGTAATTTCAGCGTAATAGTTATCATCTACAGCCAAGGCTACGCGGTTCTGATCAGGAAACAGGGACATGGGGTCAAACACATACAGTGAATATCCCTCTCCTTCAGCCAACGTAGCGGTTTGCTTTTCCTTTTTCCCTTCAAGGCCAAGCTCAAAAGCTTGAGTTTTCGGGCGTTCACCGCCTACTGCTTGACCGGAGCTGCCGTTTTGCGTGCTGCCTGTTGCAGTTTCTGTTTTTTCAATTTTCGTCAAAATCAGTTGCTTGGCAACCGCGTCGCCTTCCACTGCTTTTTCGTTGTATTCAAATGCGACCGAATCGCCTTCCTCAAGTCCGGCTACCACCGTGTCCAGTCCGTCACCCAGTTGGAAAGACTGGGCTTCTCCATTGGTTTCAATTTCAACCGTGTGCGGGTCAGCGGCTCCGTTGTATACACCTGTTCCCTTTTTAACCTCTGGCTCGGCGATTGGCTCCGGTTTAACTTGTGGCTGTTGCGTCTGCGGTTGGTCTGCCTCTTGAGGTGCGGTATTATTGGTTTGCGGTTTCGTTCCACAGGCTGACAGAGCCAGCACTGACACTACAGTTAACAGTATGATTGAAAATGTGTTGCGTTTTTTCATAAAATCCACCTCCACTATGATAGACGAGTTTGTGCGGCAAAAGTTCCTACGCAGCTTCATACTTAATATCCTTCCTCCTACTCCCGCTTTTTATATTCCACGCAGATGTCAGGTACGATATAATGGGCTGTATTAAACCTAATTTTCGAGATACCGATGGAAGGAAACGAATACGTATTATTCTTCCTCCGTACTGGATGGAGCTGTCAGATGAATCAAGCGCACAAACCGTCATTTTCCTTTGAACTACTGTACATCGTAGGTATTATCGCTATTTCGTTCTCCTCGATCTTCGTAAGATGGTCTGAAGCCGAGGTGTCCGTCATCGCTATGTACCGTTTGTACCTGACCAATCTCGTCATGCTGCCTCTGGTCTGGAAATACCGTACCGAGCTATTCAGCCTGAGCCGCAAGCAATGGATGCTGATCATCTGGTCCGGTATTGCACTAGGGCTGCACTTCTTGCTCTGGATGGGCTCGCTGCGACTGACCACTGTTGCAAGTTCTACCGTTATTATGACATTGGAGCCGATCCTTGTCATGCTCGGTTCTTTTTTGTTTTTCCGCACGGGCACAAACCGGGCTATGCTCATCGGAATGGGCCTGGCTTTTGTTGGCTCGCTGGCGATCGGAGCCGGGGATTTCCACGCCTCGGGACAAGCCCTGCTTGGAGATGCCTTATCCTTTCTGGGGATGGTGGCCGTCTCTATCCATATGCTGATGGGCAAGCATTTGCGCGAGCATTTGAGCGCCTTTGTGTATAACTTTTGGGTATTCGCCATCGCGGCCACATCGCTTGCGCTGTATAATGTAGTCAACGCGATTCCTTTTACCGGATATGCCCCACGGGAATGGGGACTGTTCCTGTTGCTCGCCATTGTGCCCACTTTGTTCGGCCATTACCTGTTTAACTGGCTGCTCAAATACATTAACGCCACAGCGGTGTCGATGGCAGTACTCGGTGAGCCCGTTATTTCTTCCTTGCTAGCCTGGGTGTTGCTGGGAGAAAAACTTTCTGCCTTACAATTTGGCGCAGGCTTCTTCATCCTGTTCGGGGTATGGATTTTTATCCGATACGGAACCGATTTTAAAAAGAAGGTCGTCCACCAAAGTGAATTGCCCGACAGCGAGCTTCCCCTTAAGACAGGTTCTTAACTTATTTACCCCATTTTCATGAACTATACTCAATTCGCGGAACTCAATGATAAAAAGGAAAGGCGGAATCCCTTATGAAATCTATCGTATCCAAACGCTGGCTGTTAGCTCGACTATATGAGCCAGATATCATCATCGCAGACTGCCGTTCTCTGCTCGGACAAGCCGGAGCGGGACGGGCTCAATTTAATGAGGATCATATTCCGGGGGCTGTTCACTTCGACCTGGAGGAAGACCTCACGGCTCCTCTGGGTGAACATGGCGGACGCCATCCTTTACCGGATACCGACACACTTGCCGCGCGTCTGAGTCGCGTCGGAATCAACGCAGCTTCACGCATCATTGCCTACGACGATCAAGGGGGCATGATGGCTTCCCGCTTCTGGTGGCTGCTGCGCTATTTGGGACATGAGCAGGTATATGTGCTGGATGAAAGCTACAGTGCATGGAAGGAAGCGAAGTTCCCAATCACGGCAGACCAGCCGATCCGCATTCCCTCAACCTTTGTAGCGAACGTTCAGCCACAAATGCTCACAAGTATGGAAGAGGTGCGACGTGTATCCGAAGGTTCGGTTCCCGTCGGCTCCCCTATCGGTTTTTCACCTATATTGATCGACTCACGAGAGCGTCCGCGCTACCTGGGACTGGAAGAGCCCATAGATCAAGCAGCGGGGCATATCCCCGGTGCAGTGAATTTCTTCTGGAAAGAGGTCTTGGACGAAAAGGGTACATTTAAAAACGCAGAGCAGTTGAAACAGCATTTCTCAGACCTCGATCAGAACGCTGAGATCATCGTATATTGCGGTTCTGGCGTATCCGCCTGCCCGAATGTGCTGGCCTTGGGCGAGGCAGGATTTAGTAAGGTGCGGTTATATCCGGGGAGCTGGAGCGATTGGATTAGCTATGAGGAAAATCCGGTGGCTACTGGTGAAGAATAAATACGAAAAGCCCGCGCTGAACGCGGGCTTTTGTTTTTCCTTCACATTGCAAAAGGAAGACTGGTCGGATGGTTCCTTGCTGCATAAGAAGCGCTTAGCTATGTTGCTGCCTGTTGTTCCTTGGACCTTCGCATCAAACTGACCAAAAGCATGGACAGAACAAGTACGAGAAAGTATAAAGGCATCGTAAGTAACGAGCCGTTATGAATCAAACTCATTCCGCTCGTAATTATACTCACCAGCAAATAATAGCCGAGTCCAAACATAGCTCCTGAGGTCCCCAGGACGTCATGGTAATCCACGAGGGCCATACTGAGACAGTTTGGAAGGGCCATGCCGATACCCAGCAGGATGACGAATACGCAGGATACTGTGAGCACAAGGTCGATCAGCGTGGCTTCGATTCCGTAAAGCGCCAGACAGGCAAGACTAAGCGCCCCAGTAGTTGATACACCACAGCCGAGAGTAATAATTCGTTCCGCTTGAATTGCGGGCAGCAGTCTTCTGGACAGCATTGCCCCCACAATGGACGATAGCGCAACAAAGATACCTAGACATCCGAAAGTGCCAGCACTCATCCCGAAAAAATCAATGTAAATAAACGGAGCCTCAGCATAATAGCTGAACAAAATTCCGTTGGCAGCTCCGATGAGCAAGCCGAAGCGCCATACTCTGCGATCCTTCATCAACCGCGCTGCCACGGACAACATGCTGACGTTTTGAGTCGCCTCCAGTCGGGTTTCAGGCAACCGTACCCAAGCATATAGCCAGATGACCACGCCCATTAATACAAGCGTGAAGAACACCGCTCGAAAGCCGAGTGCCTGATCGACCCATCCGCCCAAAAGCGGCCCAACTGCAGGTGTAAACGCCAGTGCGGCCGAGATTTGGGCAAAGGCTGCATGACGCTTCGCCCCATCCAGACTTTCGCGCAATATCGTTTGGGTTACGGCAGAGCCAGCGCTGGCGCCAAAAGCCTGAATAAAACGGCATACCATGAGCCATTCGACCGATGAAGACCAATAACAACCCAGGCTGCCTATGGCATAGACGAAAATGCCCCACAGCATCGACGGGCGGCGTCCCATCAAATCTGACAGCCTGCCCCAGCAAAATACCCCTAAGGCAAAGCCCAAAAAATATATGCTGAGCGTAAGTTGAATGGCATTGCTGCTCGCTGCCATATGGCGGGCGATGTCCGGTAACGAAGGTGTATAGATCGTTTCGCTAATTTGCGGAAAACCGACAAGTATGATTAATAATAATAACGATATATGTTTTGAGATTTTTCTTTGCACAGCCAATATCCCCCATATCATTTAAAAATCTCAACCGACTGGCTAAGAAATTACGGGATTGGGGGTTTGCATTTGATTAGTCTGGAAAATGAAAGCATATTATTCACCATTTCTTCATAATAAGGGGGGATTAAACTAAGAGCTATTATATCAGATTATTGAAGCCTTTCATAAATTGTTTGATATAATGTTCCGTGTACCTCTCTTCACTGTCACCGGGTTCTCTGAACGGATGAGTGGCAATTCCACGAATCATAGAATTTTTCACGACTTTTAGGTACGGATCATGTTTCGTTCGTTCATGCGTGCAACACCAAAAGCCCGCTTTGCACGCAGACTTTTGGTGTGTTTTATATAGTGCCCTTGTATGGTTGAGACACTGGATTATGGTCGCTGAAGTCAACAAGGACTCAACCTGAGAAGGTTGAAAACAATTACACATATGAATGACTGAAAACTTCTCATCCTTAGGTCCTAGTCTCCTCAGCTATAACATCTCCAGGTCGCAGACTAAAGATCTCCTAATGGGACTCAGTCTTCAAGGAAAAATCAACTTGAGCTGAGTGAGGCGACCTTCTACAGAACTCCAAAGCTGACTTTTTTACGTTCTGACAATTTGGCGTATGTACTTAATCGAATCAATATCCAATCCGAGGAGTCCTTTATGATCTTTAGGCAATATGCCTACATCTACATCTATATTTTGAATGCTGTTTGTACCTATTTCAATCCTGTCCATAATTTTTGTGTAGAAAGGAATACTTCCTCCGATCCCGTATGCTTCATATATTGAATCCCCTGTTTCGTAAGTCACACCGATTTCCTCTAAAATATCAGGACTAATTATAGTATGTGAAGATCCTGTATCTATAATTACATCATCTATTCACAATACTCTTCCTCTAAATGTAATGGTAAGTGACGTTGTAATTAACTGACCATCATAGTTAATTTTCATTAGTATTACGTCTCACTCTCATTAATAGATCTCTGCGGAGGTGAATCACAAAGTCTTGATTTGATGTATGGTACACTATGTTCTCAGGCTTTACTTTAAAAAACTCTTTATTCGCATCTTCTTCTGATATTGTGCAAATCGGTGCAACTTCATCTACTATTTTTTTATTGTCTTCCTCATGATAATTAATTATAGAAACCAGAACAAATTGGTCAGGGAACAGTTCTCTAACTTCTTACCATTTCATGTGTTCTACCTCCTACCTTTTCGTCCTAATTCTTCTTTTTATCATTTTAACATATGCCGCCGATTTCCATATAACGTTGCACATTTCTTACGTTCAAGCTGCTTAAGGTGCGTAGCATCGGGTCGTCAGACTTAGCCGTTTGAATGTGTCGTCTGAATAAGCTTCTCCGAAAACCCACTTGGCGACCAAGGAACGGTAGCGACAAAGCAGAAATGTATTGTTATATGATGTCAGCGTCTTCTTTGTATTCCCCAACTTTAGTTATTTTTAAATATCGTGTCTCGTTAGCGTAACAACAATGCGTAATATCTGAATTGTATTTTACAAGTTTACGTAGCAACGTTATCCATGAGTTCAGCAAGCAAACAATTAGAACAGTGCTTCAGCAAGGGGTTACTTAATCTGATACATCTATCTTACAAAAGTAATATAATCAATGTTAACTGGATCAATATCATCTGCTCGAAGTCGCGAGTTAATCTGTCCTCGATGATACTGACCATGAAGTGCTACGTGAGTTAAAATATCTCGTATAGAAGTCATAAACTCTTTACCACTACTATTTGTGTATGTTATTAAGTTATCCAGGTCAGTTTTTGCTATTTCAGCGAGAAATGTTTTGAAGTTTTCTTCATTTTGTTTAATAAGTTTTGCACAGACTGTTATATCCCCATCCGACCAGATAGGCATTTGTGAACTGTCCATTCCTTTTAATCTAGTTAACCATATTTGTTCAGCATATAGAATATGAGTAAATAAACTTAACTGCTGCTCCCCAATCTCTACATTCTGAAATATTTCTAGAATGCTTTGATTAGCCCAATTTAAATGCTCAAACATCTTTTGGATTGTTTTCAATGGTACCGCCTCCCACATTATCAATCACTTGTTTTATATGAATTCTATAAAAAGAGAAAACAAAGTTCTACCCGTTCTTTAACTCAACGTCCGATAGCTGAAAGGCATCTTTGTAATAAATGATCAATAACTTATAATGTGTTTTTATGATGTTCGCTGATTTCACATAACGTTTGGATATCTACGAATCCTCACCACCTTAAAGGAGCAAAGCGACTGGCCGCGACGCGGTTAGGTGGTGCAGGGTTGTCTGCTGAATTCGCATCCTAGAAATCCCTCTTGCAGACCAAGGCCGATAGGCCGCAGCGTAGATACGATGTTATAGGATGCTATCGCCTTCCTTGAATCTACTACATATCTGTTTTTTCTGGATTCCATCCCTTTATTTGAGACCATTTAGTAGCCATTTTAAGGATGTCCCAAATAATAGGGTCTTTTCCATCCACATATTTCACTCTATCATGACGAAAAAGATTCATTAATCGGTGTTTTTCAGCTACATAACGTACACAATCTTCAGGATGAGTTCTTAAATAATCTCTAAAAAGTAAAGAAATCTGTTCACCTAAACTTCCAACTTGTCTAACATGAATATGAGTCCTTCTTGTTCCTGGAATCTCTCGGAAATATCCTTTTGTTTTATCGATGTTTTCAGATCTGTAAACAAATCCTAGTCGTTCAATCTTGGATTGATATTGTGACAAATCATCAAAATCTATAACAGAAATCTGAATATCTATTATGGGTTTCGCCTCTAATCCTACTACTGAAGTTGATCCAATATGATCAATTCTTATTGCGGTATCTTGCAATGATTCTCTTAACTTCTTACCTAATTCTTCAAATAGATAATTCCATTCAGGATCATACTTAGCTATTCTCCATTGTTCATCCATGATAAGACCTCACTTTCAGTTTTACATGTTGCGAGTATTTCTCATAACGTTCCCGTATTCACGATGCCTGGCGCATGCAAGGTGTGTCCAGCTGCTTCCGTGATCGACTTCCCTGAGTTCACCTTCATTACTTACTTTGAACTATCTGAATTTACAAAATCCTCGAGTGCTTCTTTCGTTTCAGGATGTAAAATTATATTATTTGAGCTCACCATTCTTTCTACTAGACTTGATGCTTTTACTTTACGCCCCCACTTTCTAGAAAACGACCTCCAATCACATACCATTTCAATTAGATATTTATTGGGCATTGGCAAGGCTTCTTTTGATTCCTTATTTACAATCCAATATTCCCAGTGGTGCTTATTATGATTTTGATGGTGTAGCCATGCATACTTCCATTCAATTTCTGTATTTTCATTCTTTTGATTCGAATAGAACTTCCGTGCATAAGGGAAAAACTCTTTGGGGTTAAATTTAGACAAATCATGAACTATACCTTGAAAATATAATCCTTCTTTCCAGCATTCAACTAATACATTAATTTTGTGATCTATTACATAAAGGAAATACTTCCAATAGGATTTGAGGATAATATCATCTCCTTATTAATAAGTCATCTTCCGATCATTTCACCTAACGTTTCTGTATTCATGAACCCCTTCGGGGGTTGTCTGCTGAAATGCCTCTCCGAAACTCTTCCTGCAGACCAAGACTCCAAAGGAGCCGCAGCTTGAATATTATATTACCTGAAGTTGCTTCCTCTTCGATATGCTTACTAATTCTTCACTATGATATATCTTAATGTATACTCACTATTCTGATTATCTCTATAATGTAAGGTCTCAATTGTTGACCCTGTTTCAATAACCTCTAGCCCTCTAAAGTGTTCTCGCAAATCCTCTTCACTGAAAAAATGGGCAAACTTATTTCTTTTGTATTCATACGTTCCTTCTTCTATTTCTCGACCAATCCCATTATTTTTATCTTCGTCAGAAAAACATGTGAAATACATCAAGCTGGGATGGTTCAATTTCTGAATACAATTGCTGATTAATATGTTGCGTTCTGGGGATAAGAATAAATGCAATAAATCAAAACAATAAATTGCATCGTATTTCTTATCTCTTCCAATACTACTTAAAATAGAACCTTGCATAAAATGAGTGTCCTGGTCCCAATTCATAGCTATCTCGATTGCATCTTTCGATAATTCTATCCCATCAACTTGAAAAATTGATGAAAAAGCTTTTGTGTTTCTTCCATATCCTGATCCAGGTACTAATATTGTTTTGATATTATGCTTCCTAAAAATATCAATTGCGTGATATGTGGTTCGACTAGGGGCACTCCCCCAAATCATACCTTCATTCCGATATCTCTTCTCCCAATAATCTTCCATATCATCATTCCTTCAAGTATTTTTTCATAGTCTTTTAATCCTTATCATACTTTGAGCAATTTCAGCTAACGTTTCTGTATTCACGATATTGATCTTCCTTAGATAGTTCCTATCTTAGGAAGATCAACGTGTACGGCTGCTTCCACATCTCCGAAATCCTCCTGCCGGACCGAGAGCCGAATGGCCCGAAGCGTGAATATTATGTTATATGAGTTACACGCCTCCCTGCAATACAATCACTAAGGTTCTTTAATCCATTTTTCTTTCCGAGCAATTAATAATTCATATTTCCTTTATTTATTATTGCAGCATCAAACATCCATATATTATCCAAGTCGTTCTGTATTAACGCTTCCCAAGGACGGCCATCCTCATCTATCTCCCATTCTAGTTCACTAAAAACAGAAATTATTTCAGCGTCTTTAATCCCACAGTCATTTAATGCGATTATAAAGTCAAGCATGATCTCTTTTATATTACTTTGATCGCACTTTATATAGGTTTGGATTTGAGAATATTCTGGCATCTCATTCCCTCATTTCATCATTGCGTGTACTTCAACTAACATCTAATCTATGTACTTCGTAAATACTGCACCTTCAAGTTAGTATCTGAACTACATATATGATAACTCACTCAGTTCCACTTGCGAAGAAAAAATTGGTGAAAAAGGAATATTAAACAGAGTGCTCAAGCTTCCATATCCATGTGATCCAGCAGGCTCTGAATACACTGGATATTTTTCGTGCTGACATGCTTATAGCGCTGCGTTATAACTACTACTAAATTAAGCGTTGAGTTTTTACTCTCCCCCACCTCTACGTTACAAAAAAAAGAAGTTACATGGCCTAGTCTCGGACTAGTTCAGTAACTCCCTTTTCAAACCCTATTTCAATAGGTAGATTTATTATTCTTTTACTGCCCCGACCACGATCCCGGTCACAAAATAACGTTGCAGAAACGGATACACGAGCAGGATCGGCAGTGCACTGATAAAGATTTGCGAGGCCCGAATGGTTCGCTGGGACAGATTGGCGACGGCTTCCGGGTCGAGCTTGGACATGTCGGCCTGAACGATAATCGTCTGCATAAATGTCGCCAGCGGAAGCTTTTCTGAATCTCGAATATAGATCATCCCGTCAAAATAAGAGTTCCAATGTCCGACCATCATGAATAGGGAAACCGTGGCAATGACGGGTATGGAGACGGGTAAATATATTTTGATAAAAGTCTGCAAATGCCCTGCCCCATCAATAAAAGCGGCTTCCTCCAGATCCTTGGGTACGGTACGGAAGAAATTAAGCAGCAGAATAATGTTAAATACCGCAACCAATCCAGGCAGAATCAATGCCAGCAATGTATTCATCAGTCCAAGCTTCAGAATCAGAATGTAGCCCGGAATGAGACCACCGCTGAATAACATGGTGATGACAAAATACCAAAGGTAGATATTGCGTGCACGGAAGACTCGCGTCTCCTTGGAGAGCGCATACGCTGCAATCGTATTTACCACTAACGCAAGTCCCGTTCCAAGTACCGTCCGCTCCACAGACACCCACAAGGAGGAGAGGAAATTGGCATTATCAAACGTCTTGGCATAGGCTTCAAGCGTAAAGCCAATCGGCCAGAACGTAACCAGTCCGGCATTGGCAGGTGCGGATGCGCTAAGAGATACCATGAGCAAGTGATATAAAGGCAGCAAGCAGAGCACCGAAAGGATGGTCAGGAACACATTATTGAATATGCTGAATACTCGATATGGAATCGTTTTATGGTACATCGGCTCGTCATCCTTTCTAGAAAATTCTGTACCCCGCGAATCGGTAGGCCAGTCGGTATGAGATCACGATCAGGATTAAGCTAATAACCGATTTAAATAAATTCACGGCGGTAGCGAAGCTGAACTGCCCACTAAGCAGACCTTCCCTGTACACAAAAGTATCGATGATATCCGCTTGCTGATAGATTAATGGACTATATAAGTTAAAGATCTGATCGAAGTTTGCATTGAGCACATTGCCTAGTGCCAGGGTTGCGATCACGATCCCAATCGGAATAAGCGCCGGGATGGTAATATACATCGTCTGCTTCCAGCGCCCCGCCCCATCCACTTCAGCCGCTTCATAGAGTGACGGATTAATACCGGACAGTGCCGCCAGGAAAATGATCGTGTTGAAGCCAAACTCCTTCCAGACATCACTTGCAATGATCGTAAAGCGGAACCAGTTGCCATCCCCCAGGAAGAAAATCGGCTTGATGCCGAATACAGAGGAAAGGAATTGATTGATGATCCCTGTCTGGGCCAGAATATCGATCAGAATGCCTGATAGCGTAACCCAAGACAAAAAGTGCGGAAGATACACGAGTGTTTGAATGGTTCTTTTGAGCGCCATCTTCCTGACCTCATTCAACAATAATGCGAAGATAAACGGAATAATCAGGTTCATTACAATTTTGGAGCAGGCAAAAAACAGCGTATTCCACGTAATTTGCAGGAAATAATCATTCTCCCACATGTACCTAAAATGCTTCAGTCCGACCCATTCAGAATTAAAAAAACCCAGTGCAGGTTTATAGTCTTGAAATGCCATAAGAATCCCGGACATCGGAATATACGAAAAAATAAAAACCATAATGGCCGCCGGCAACACCATCAAGTGGAGAATCCATGGTTGTTTATAGACTTTCTTTTTTCTTCTATTCGGCTTGCTTCCAATGTTCGCCTGCGGCACCCGGTTAGCCTCCATATTAGCCTCCATAGCGCTCTCCTGTTCCCAAAAAAGTTTTTGTGTGTAATGAGGATCTCTGCTATAAATAGTATCAGGCAATTCTCAGGTCTGACTATATAACATTGTTAGGATGGATATGGTTTTGTTAGGAATATCGATTAAAGGAGACTTTTATGAATATATGGAAGCGCTTTATATTATTCCAAGGAACGGCTCGATCCCGGTTTAGTCTGTTTGCCAAA
Organism: Paenibacillus maysiensis; assembly: GCF_000520815.1. GTDB lineage: Bacteria > Bacillota > Bacilli > Paenibacillales > Paenibacillaceae > Paenibacillus > Paenibacillus maysiensis. The sequence goes on from NZ_ASRY01000292.1 coordinate 59,341, forward strand.
ATAAACTGCTTAATCGTGGTTTTGTTCATCCCCATTATTATCATGTATACCTACTCGAACAATGTCACCTACGATGTCGTAAGCAAAGAGCTGCAAATATCCAATACCAAACAGCTCACGTTTTTATCCAGTCAAATCGATTCCCGCATTAATCAGATGATGGATTTCAGTCTTATTCTCTCTAGAGATCCCAATGTCAGGGCATTCAATGGTTTGAACATGTGGGATGATCTTTATGACCAGATGCAGACCCGATATGTCATTCAGGAAAAGATCATGCTTCAATCCGGGGTCACCGATATATGGCCCACCCGATATGCTGTGTATTCACAGCAGAACCAAGATGTCATCGCCAACTACAACAGATCATCAGGGTATGATGAGAATTACCTAAAAAGAAATATGAGTGGCCAATGGACATATGGTGATCATGGTGCGGAATCTCAAGAGGAGCTTCAATGCTTTTACTGGTTCTTTACCGATTCCTTGGCCCAGCCGGGGATGTTGACGGGAAGCAACCTGGTGATTGAAGCCAGCTTCAGTTATGAGAACATTCAGAACATGCTGGATGCGTACAAGAAAGGTGGACAAGGCGATCCCTTCTTTTATCACAAAGGGAATTCGCCCATTCTGAACCGCAGTGCAGACAAGCAGCTATCCGAAGAACTCATTCGTTATCTGGATACTTACTCCCCGGAGGACACTACACCGGATGTCGTGAAGCTGAATGGGAAGAACTATCTGGTCAGTTCTGTAAGGTCTTCATATTTGGATTGGCATTTAGTAGATGTGGTCCCACTCTATCAGATCCTGCAACCCATTTCACTCAGTCGGAACCTGTTCTATCTCTCTATGATTCTGCTATTTGTTGTGGGCATTTCCGCTTCAATACTACTGTACAGAAACGTTCAATATCCGATCAAAAAGCTGATCCAGGGCTTACGGCGTGTGCAGCGGGGAGACTATTCCGTACGTCTGCATAGCAAGGATCAGAATGAGTTCTCATTTCTGTTTCATCGATTTAATGATATGTCTCATCAAATTCAAGATCTGATCGAGAATGTATTTCATGAAAAGATCAGAGCCCGGGAAGCTACGCTAAAGCAGCTGCAGGCGCAGATCAATCCCCATTTTCTGTATAACTGCCTTGGCTATATCATCAATATGGCCCAGATGAAGGATGAAGAAGCGGTCATTTCTATGGCTTATAACTTAAGTGCGTACTATCGCTATACCACCCGAGTGGAACGAGAAACGTCTTCTTTGAAGGAAGAAATCAAGCTGCTCGTCAACTATTTGGATATCCAAAAGCTGCGCAATGGGAGAATTGAATATCATATCGATATCCCTGAGCATATGCTTAGCCAGTCTGTTCCACGTTTAATGCTTCAACCGATTGTGGAAAATTCGGTCATTCACGGCGTAGCGAAGTCGTATTCATCTGGTGAAATCCGAATTAGCGGGGAAAGCTCGGACGGTTTCTGCAAAATTTACATTGATGACGACGGACCCGGCCTGAGCCCGGATCAGTTGGAAGCTCTGAATCGTAAAATGCAGCAGCCGCTGCAGGAGGAAATGGGCTGTGGTCTCTGGAATACGAACCAGCGGATCATGCACCTATTCGGCAATCAGTCATGCCTTATTTTCAAGCCGTCCCCGCTCGGCGGATTCCAAACAGAGATCATCTGGGAGATTCCAACAGAGGAAGAAAATCATAACGATATAAGTTGAACTAAACATTTACACGATAACGGAGAGGGCAGATCTGGAGAAGCGAAGCGTTCGCCTAAAAGCTTTCTGAAAGAAAGCTACATCGGAAGCATAGGCTTATCCCCGGATTTCCCCTTTTGTAAGGGATTCAAAAAATCTGGGGATAACAGCGATCGGAAGATGGTTCTGACCGCGCAGTGGTCTCGTGTAAAATCATTCGTTCAACTTATATATACTAACCATCAAGGAGACAAATAACATGCAGATGATCATCGTAGACGATGAAGCACACTGGGTAGATAACCTTTCCATGACCAAACCCTGGCACACGCTGGGGATTGAACATGTGCATAAAGCTTACTCAGCACATGAAGCACTACAAATTATCGATACGCACCCCATTGATATTGTGATCTCGGATATTCAGATGCCCGAAATGACAGGGATTGAACTGATCGAACGGATCAGAGTCCGTGACAAAAAAATAAAGTGTATTCTTTTATCTGGATATTCCGAATTCGATTACGCCAAAAAAGCCATCCAGTACGAGGCCGTTGATTACTTGCTGAAACCCCCGACTGACGATGAATTGATGGGCGCTGTTCAAAAGGCCATTGATCAATTAAACACAGAATGGGAGCTCATAAGCTCACTTAAACGAACCCAGTTTACCCTTCGGGAGAATCTGCCCCATTTACGTGGTCGACTACTCCTTGAGGCCTTACAGGGACATCGATTCGCAGCCGGCGAATGGGAACGGAAACTTACGAATTACGATCTGCCCTTCCACGCCGGAGATTACGCATCATTAATGCTTGTACGTATGGAAGAAGAATTCAGGCACTATGACAACAACGATCAAACCTTGATCGAATATGCAGTCATCAATATGGCTGAAGAGATTATGGGTGAGTTTATGGAAGTCTGGGGCGTGAAGGAGGAACATGGATATCTGGTGTTTCTGCTTCAACTTAAAGAGAACGATACCGACATTGGAAAAGAAACTATACTGGAGAAGCTTTCCGTGCAGCTTCAGTCTAAGGTCAAGCAGTTCCTAAAGGGTTCCCTCTCCATCGTCATCACCGAATGGTTCCCGTTTCCAGAACAGCTATATGACCGCTTTCGGCAGGCCTCGGCTTATTTCCGGCAAATTGTCGGAGATGAGCGCGAATTCGTGATGCGGGTCAGTGACGTGGAAACGCCCGCAGCGCAAGGCCCCCTGGATGTCCTGTATACTCCGCCCTCTTTCATTCATCTGTTGGAAAGCGGGCAATGGGATGCCGCAGAAGAAAAAATAGTAGCCGTCTGTGAGGAACTGGATAAGAAATGGTCGGAATCGTGGGAGCATTGTATGGAGGCAGGCTTTTTAATTACGGCTTCTTTCACCAATCTCGCACACCGAAATAGGCTTACTCTGGCTACCTTAATGGGTAGCGATATTGAGTGGCTGCAGAGCGGGAAAGCTTTCTCCACCATCAGTAAACTGCGAAAATGGTCGCTTAGTGTGCTCGGCAAACTCAAGGAAGGCACGTCCAACGAAATCAAAGACATACGTTCCGAGTATGTGAGAAAGATTCAGGATTTTACGGATAAAAACCTGCATCTGGATGTTTCCCTCCGTGTACTGGCCGACCATGTCAATCTGCATCCGACCCATTTGTCCAAGATTTATAAGATTGAAACTGGTGAAGGCATAAGTGATTATATCTCGCGCCTGCGCATGGATCGTGCCTGTCACAAGCTGAAAATGACCACCAAAAAAGTATATGAAATCAGCATGGAGATTGGATATATGGACCCTGCTTATTTTATCAAGGTGTTCAAACGCCAGTTTGGGGTCACGCCGCAGGAGTACAGAGACCATCATAAATAGCATGATAGAGTCCTATCGAAACTAAAAAACTCATATAGATGCCATCCCCGCCGACTTGGTACAGTTACACTTGTAAAGATCATACACCGTAGGGGGATTGAAGAATGATCAAATTCAAAGCATGGTGGTCGCTGCTCATGGTCATCGCACTTATCACAATTACAGCCTGTGGCAGCGGCGAAACATCCAATGAGAATGCCACGAGCGATAATACGCCGGCGACGGTCGGTTCACCCGAAGCAGAAGCTGCTTTTGCAAAAGGGAAATACGATCCACCCATTGAGTTCAGTTCGGTGTTGATGCCGAAGAAATACGTTCAAGGGGACACCAAAGAAAATAACGTTCACGATCGGTGGATGCTGGAAACGCTGGGCATGAAGCATAAAGATACCTGGTATCCGGCCAATGATGATCAATACAAACAAAAGCTTCAGTTGGCCATTGCCTCTGGCGAGAAGCTGCCTGATTTCGTTTCGGTACCCACCAATGCGGTATTGACCAATCAACTTATTGATTCCGGTCAATTCATTGCCATCGATGAGTTGTTCGACAAGTATGCAAATAAAATTCTGAAAGACCACGCGGCAGCGCATCCGGAGCTATGGTACCCTTTCACCAAGGACGGCAAGAAATACAATATGCCGATCCTGGAATACACAGATAATGACGACACGCTGCTGTGGCTCAGGGAAGATTGGATGGAAAAGCTGAATCTGGAAGCTCCCAAAACCATCGCGGATCTTGAAAATATCATGGATAAATTCAAGAACGAGAACCCGGATGGCTTAGCACCTAATGAAGTTTTTCCACTCGCAATTTCCTTGAAAAATAATACAAACACCTGGATGGGCTCACTCGATTGGTTATTCGGAGCATACGGCACGATCCAGGAGCAGTGGAACAAAGACGCCGATGGCAATCTGGAGTACGGCTCCATTAATCCAGGTGCAAAGCAGGCACTCGCGAAGCTTAGTGAATGGATGGAAAAAGGCTATATTCATACCGACTCCGCCCTGTGGGATGAAAGTAAATCTGCGGAGAGCTGGACGAAAGGCGCCGCAGGCATTCTGCCCGGAGCCAACTGGATTCCAGACTGGCCAGCCCCCGATCTGTTGAAGAATGTACCTGGAGCGAAAATTAAAGCTTATCCGATTCCAGCAGGTCCAGATGGACTCATCGGTACGAAATGGCAGAACTCCGGCGTCAACGCCAGTATTATGATTAACAAGGACGCGAAGCATCCGGAAGCCATTTTCCTGTACTATAACTATCTGCTCGATAACCTAGCTAACCCGGCCGCTGGCAGTGAATATGAATACGGCTTCGCCAAAGGCTACGATTGGGACATCGTGGACGGACAACCGACCAGTGATAAAGAGAAGATTAAAGACTTCTCCAACGAGTTCCCTTTCCTGACTGGCCCGGCACGTATCCCGGATCTGTACATGAAGACACTCGTTAAACTGGCTGATGGGAAGACGCCAGAAACCCCTTATGAGAAACAAATGGCCGAGTTCCGCAAACCCGAAAACTGGGCCGCAGCCAAGGTAGTCATGTTGCAATTAGACATTCGCAAACAGAACTACTTCACCGGTGCTGCGACACCAACGATGGTATCCAAATGGAACCTGCTTCGCCAGTCCGAAATGGAAACCTTCAACAAAATCATCTACGGCAAGCTGCCGATCGATGCCTTTGACCCATTTGTAGCCAATTGGAAATCCAATGGCGGTGACCAGATTACGCAAGAAGTGAATGATTGGTTCAAGTCGGTGTCTGGGAAGTAAGGGATAAAAATAAGAAACAAATTAAAACAAGCCGAAGCGTGTATTTCTGTCGCTTCGGCTTGCTTTGGTTCAGTTTAAGATCGCTACGCTTTATGGGCATTCGGCCTTTCGCTTTCGCCTTCTGCCCCCATAGACTGACTCAGCAAGGAAACCGTGAGCTGAATGCCATCCTGTAATCCTTGTAAGTATAACCTCTCATTCTGTATCCCCTTGCTTAGAATATGCCGATTCTCCCACTCTGCATATTCAGGCATCCTTTCAACGTCCTTGCCTTCAAACAAGGCTTCAAACACCATTACATATCAATTCGCAAACGTCAGGACTATGGTGGTCCCGGTACTTCATCTGAGGCTGTCGGAGTAATTGTAAAAGCCATAAAAATAATACAAAGGTATTATAAGTATTCACTCCCTACCTTCAAGCAGCAGCGCCCCTCCTTTTGAAATGACTTTCCAATAGATTGAGTGGCTTGCCAGCAAACGATTAAAGAGGAATGGAAGCAAGCGCCATATACAAATAAATGCAAAAATTTATCTCCTGCTCAATATGTTGACAAGTGGTACTTCAACTGCCGACAGTTCCATATTTCTTAGCATCAGGGCTACGTCCTCATCATGCTGAAAAATGCCTTCCTGCGATCTTCTATCATACTTTTTACAAGTAATGTCGCCAGAGATAACGACAACTATTCGACTCATGGTAGCCCAATGAATCTGTAAGATTACCTTAAGCATCCCATCCACCAGCAAATACCTTCTTACCTGCGCCAGTTGGACCTGCTCCCGGGTTGAAGGCAGTTATCGTTTTTCCAACGCCATATTTCTGATTCGCTAGAGCAATAACTTTCCCCAGCGCTTTGCCTCTTTCCACCAATAAAGCCGATTACCCTGAGGTTCAGGCAACCAGCTTTCTGAAAGAGAATCTATATAGAAGAGGATCTCAATTTAAGGCACTCTCTTCTATACTCAATTTTGTCAATGAACCATTTCTTCTTGTTCTAATTCTTCACAAGTAGGCTTTCGCCTAACGTTGTTGTGTTCCTGAACCCCAAAGGGGTTGTCTGCTGAAATCCCTCTTCGAAATCCAACTCGCAGACCTAGGCTCCATTGGAGCCGCAGCTTGAATATTGTGTTATCAGATGTCAGTTCCTTCCTTGATTTACTCAACGTCAATTTTTGTTAACTCCTTTGTCAGTATTATTTCCAGAGGTTCATTCTCAAGCATTAAACATCCAGCATCTCTATATCCAAGCTTTCTATAAAAATGTTGAGCTTCTTCATTTGAAAGTGTTGAGGTCATAACCATTTCAAATCCTTTTTGTTTCATCAATTCTTCCCAATAGTGGACAACTTTTTTACCAATACCTGTTCCTCTATACCCCTCATCTATCCATATCATATTCATAAATGGTGTGTTGTCCCAAAAAAATCCGTATCTCATCCAACCTATTTCTTGATTGGATTCTCTAATTATTAGAATTTCATTTTCTTTTATTTTTGGTCTTATAAGTGTCTTATGTATGTGCTTGTCTCTTAACGAGATATACTCATAATCTGATTCAATCGCAAAATCAATCTTCATTGTAGATCCTCCCATTTCACTCTTTTTCTTAGCCGATTAGATGTGTCACCTGAACAAACTTCTGCGAAATTCCCTCTTGGTGACCTAGGGAGCGTAGCGACCGCTGTGGTAATGTAATGTTAGGCGATGCCACCCTGAATCCCCCCTCATATACTAAGCCCTTATCCATGTTGATCTAGTGTAACCAATCTTCATACCAACTCGTTCCATATTTCGATGACTTGACGAACAATATGAAGTCTGACTCACAACTAATTTACATGAATTCTTATAAGCATCATTAATTCGCCTCTGAAGTAAATGTGTTTGAAAACCTTTGTTTCTATAATCTGGTAGAGTCGTTGCAAATGTAAGAGAAGCAACATTATCCTCCATATACATCACTGCAACAGCCGCAGGAATATCGTTGTAAAATCCTATATAATACTTCCAACCACGTCGAGCATATAACACTTTATTATTTGCAGCTACATAGGATTTTCCTTCTAATGAGAGTCCGGTACCCAAACAATGGATTTCGGCATATATATCAAACTCGTTTTCTTGTAATTCCCTAATATGTATTTCTTCGTTTTGTCTAATATTGATTGCCGAAGAATCACAATATAGTGTTGTGTGAAATCCTGATTGATAAAAACCTTTCTGGGATAACAATTTTAAAACATCTTGATTAACCTTACTGGGAATGATCTGAATCTCAAATTTCCTTTCACGTTCCTCATAAAAACTAAGTACATCGTCTAGCACCGCTTCTTCAAATAATCCCTTCACATTATTGAACAATCCCCATGGCATTGTTCTACTATAGAAAGCAGTACATTGTCCAAATTTATTTATCTCAACACCTTCTGGATTTCCTTCTCGTTCTTGAATCGCAATCATCCGATCTATCATATAATTGATTTCAGATCTCTCTAAGGTTTCAGCTAAATCATGATTCATTATCATCTTCTTCTATTATTCTCCTTTCCTTGAATTACTTCTGGTGGTTTCGCCTAACGTTGTTGTGTTCATGAACCCCGAAGGGGTTTTCCTCCCCGAAATCCACCTCGCAGACCAAGGCTCCGAAGGAGCCGCTGCTTGAATATTATGTTATACGATGGAATCACTTCTTCGATTAACCACCATCCATTCTTGATTCTAATCTTTCATTGTTCTGCTATATGTTCCAATAAATCTCCTGGCTGACAACCTAAAGCCGCACATAATTTATCAATCACTTCTAATGACACATATTCGTTCGTATTGAGTTTCGCCATTGTAGCAGACGAAATACCTGTCATTTTCAATAAATCCTGCTTCTTAATCTCCCTGTCGATCAATAATTTTTGAAAAGGTTTATAACTAATCATCTGATATTCCTTTCACACATCAAGTGAATTTTTCTTTAATTATATGAAAGTATATTTCCTTTATCAAAAACATCTTCAACATGTATTGACTTAATTATTTTATATATTAAAATTATATTTAATAAGTTGAACTTTTATTCATAAAATCAAATGCATTGGATGGTGTTTAGTATGCATAATTCTTTAGAAGTCTTACTTGATTCACTCATTCATACTCGAATTGAATCTTTATATGGCGAGCTTACCAAAAACAACTCCAGCTACAACCAGTTCTCATCCGAACGGAATCTCTACTTCAAGCAGTTACATGAGGGAGTACCGGAGAATATACAGAAGACCCTATTCCTTTACGACGATGCTGAGCTTTCTGTTCAAGCTATTTTAGAACGTGAAATTTATTTGCAAGGTTTTAAGGACGCTCTTCACCTGCATAACGAATTACATATATCTTTAGATTGAGAGCCTTCTGGCTCTTTTTCATTTTTGATTCTGTTGTATAACGTTGTTGTGTTCCTGAACCCGAGAGGATTAAGGGAGCGAATGCGACCGGGTGCCCTCCGCATCTTATCCTCGCAGGGTTGTCTGCCTGATTCCACTTCCTCGAATTGCCTCGGGCAGACCAAGGAGCATAGCGACGCAGCAGGAAAACGGTGTTATATGATAGGGATGCCTTCATTGAGTTACTTTCAAGAAATCTCTTATCTCCTGTAATGCAGCATTCCGATTAGATTCAGTATTATTAATCGTCAATTTATCGATTTTCAATTGATTTATTATGTCTAATTCATATTCTTTTCGTTCTTTCAACACTTTACAAAGTCCATCTAGACCTTGGTATCCCTTTGCTTTGCCGTATCCTTGCTCAGTGTAATACCAAATAATATGGCTAAGCCAATCATCAGTCCGCTCTTGAATAACTCTATCAATTGTCGATCTTATCTCATCTTGGTAAAAGTAAATTATCTTAGGGTTCAAAGGCTGAATTATTTTTTCTAATCTCTTGATAAAATCAGTCAGCGTCCGTTTGGACAGATTGAACCGTCCAAACATCAAAGTAAGCGGATTCTGTATAAAACAACATTCTAATATTACTGTTCCGTGAGTCTGTTGAGCTTGTCTGACGAATTCCTGCCATCTCTCAACTATTAGCTCTTGATATCTATCTAAAGTTACATTGTATACATCAAATCTGGCTAACTCATCTATTAAATTCTTATGTGTTTCCATAGATATTTGTTGTTGTAACTTACCGTAGTAAATTAATTTATATTGCTTTACTACCTGAGTTAATTGATCTATCACATGAATTAATTCAGGGTACCTGTCTTTTAGGGCTTCATACTCATCTAAATCCATACAAGCAACGGATTCGTAGTCTGCTGGATGATTTAAATCACCTTCCAGAAACAATTAGCTGAATATACCGTTTACATCTAACAGGTCTTTAATATATTGAGCTGTGGTTGTTTTACCTGATCCTGGTATACCTTCAACTAGAATTAATCTTGCATGATTCAAGTGTTTGTCTCCTTTTATTATCTTTTTATTGTCTTGCATCCCTTTCACTTAACGTTGTTGTATTCACGAACTTCCGCAGGAAGTTGTCAGACAGCGATCACATCCTGAATTTCCTCTGCTGACCAAGGCGAAGCCGCTGCGTGAATACTTTGTTAACTGATTTCGACACTTCTTTGATTCACATTCATAGATCATTTATCCAGCTCTTTAATTAGATACATGAGCAGATCATCATCTACCGTCACTTGCTCCCCAGGTATTACTTGAATGTTCCTATAGACAATTCCTTTACCATCCATTACATACCCGCGTTTGTTATACATAATTTGAGCATTTCCATAATCTTTATAGAGCCCTACTCCTAAACCAATTAATCTTGATCTCTTTGATGCTATTCGTTCAAGCTCATCAAACATTCTACTTGCGATTCCCTTCCTCCTAAACTCCGGAAAAGCATTTAGGTCGTTTATCTCTGGTATATTACCTTTTTTAAAATATGGATAATCCGAAGCAAACAATAAGTGGCAACAACCAGCCAATGTACCTGCATAGTAGGCCATTAAAGTTACTCTCTTGCCTTCTATGTTTTCTTCTAAGCACTTATAGAAGTAGTCATTCGAGGTATACCATGGATATCTTTTTAAAAATTCAAAATCCAATAAAGATACTTCTTCATGATTTGAAAGTTGTCTTATTGTTATTTGGTTTGACATTTTTATTCCTCTTTCTGTTGTTGATTTCAGTTAACGTTTCTGTATTCACGAACCCCGAAGGGGTTGTCTGCTGAAATGCCTCTCCGAAATCCATCTCGCAGACCAAGGCTCCGTCAGGAGCCGCAGCTTGAATATTATGTTAAGTGAAGTTCTATCCTTCCTGAAACACCCACTAAAAACTTCCAGCTTCATTAACGTAGGAGTTCAAAGTGCTCTAGGTCAACATTGAATTTGCCCTTTATTAATATATCTAACCCTAATAATCCGTTAATATTATGAAATCTAAATGAAGTAAAGTCTATTGGGGTATCCCTTAAGATATATTCTCCTACCTGTATCCCTTCTATCGTTTTGGTAAACGCGTGTTCTTTACCTCCAATTCCATAACTTGTTATAATATCATCTTCTAAGCCAACTCGAATTCCAATATCATCTACTTCGTCCTGTGAAATCAACGTATGACTTGCTCCTGTATCAATAACCACATTATTTATTACTTTCTTTTGCCCATTATAATGAATCGTTATTTCAGTAAATAACAATCCATCTCTATATTCAATTTTCATTTATAGATATCTCCTTAAGCCAACATTCTTCCGAACTTTCACAATAACCCGATCCTTAGAAGTATGATAAATCAAGGTCCTATCTTTGCTATTCAATAATTCTTTTGTTGCTTCTTCATCACTCACGGGGCCAATTACAGCAACATCATCTATGAATTCTTGATTATCTTTCTCTTCAGAATGAAGAATTTCGAACTTCACAAATTGATTCGGAAAGATTTGTTGTACTTCTTGCCACTTCACGTTAATCCCTCCAAACGTTTTTGGTTGTATTATATCATTTATTTGGTCTAATAGCTTTCAATAGAATTTCACTTAACGTTTCTGTATTCACGACTCAGCGCATGCTGAGTGTCCGGCGAATGCCGGACCCAGGCGTGAATATTATGTTATATGAAGGACATTCCTTCCTTGAGCTGTATCCAATAAGCTTCTGTATTCTAGATAGCAATGTATTCGCTCTCAGTAAGACTTAAGAATTCAATATCAGCACAATAAAAATGGATGATCCCATCCTCGTAATCCTCGACTTCATATTTCATTGGGTAATAGCCGTTTTTCGTTAAATCTTTAATATTAAAGCCACTTATTCGAGTTAGTGCTCCTCCAGATTTAAAGTGCAAGGCTTCTATGTTCGAAAATCTTATAAGTAATTCATATGTTGTCTCATTTTCTTTGATTAAGAACGTTATATGCAGTATAGAAATATTCTCAAAATATTGGTCTTGAGTAACATGAAAATGAAGGTCTGAAAACCACTCAATTCTATAGATTGAAAAATTATTGATGATGGGTTTTATGCTTTCTATGTTCCTAATCATCGTTGAGAACACTCCCTAAATAATCGATTTGTGTGTCTTTCATATAACGTTCCCGTATTCATGAACCCCAAAGGGGTTGTCTGCTGAAATCCCTCTCCGAAATCCACCTGTGCAGACCAAGGCTCCGTCAGGAGTCGCAGCGTGAATATTATGTTATGTGATGTATTCGCTTTCTGAGCTTATTACAATTTATTTTCAATAAAAGGAAGTTTATCGATATTTATCAGCATCTCGCGTACTTCTTCAAAAACCCAATCTAAATCTAAGTCTTCATCATTGAAATCTATATTCCAGTAATGATGCAAATTAATTGATCTCACAAAGTGTACTCCATTATTATTAAGTGTTATTTCCCATGTTATCTGAGGTTTATTTTGATGTTCCATTATTGTATTAATAACTGTTATTAATTCTGCATTTATCAAATTCGACTCTTCTTTAAACCCTTCTTTAGCCTCTATGTTATATTTAATTTCAAGTTCCAATACTGCTTCCCTATTCTCTTCATCATGGACACATTCTTCAGTTTCATCATGGAATAATGCACAATTTCCTCCATAGATAGACTCAGTCGTCATCGTACTATCCCAGCTAAAACTAATTTCTGCTCTTGTAATATACGGAGATCTTTTATCCTTTACTACACAAAGACATTCAAATTCTTTCATTAGAGTAACCAATTCAAGGTTATGTTTTATAATATATGGATTAAGTCCTGCTTCCTTCATCGAATTAATTATTTGACTAGTAATCTGTTCGTAAGTTAACATTCGGACACCTCTATTTTTAAGTTTGCCTTGCGGATATTTCACATAACGTCTTATTTACGAACTTCCGAAAGAATGCTCTCTTCGTCATATTCACGAACTTCGTGAATCCTGCACTTTTCTCCTTATTCCCGCACTTTCTGCGTTTCAATCCTCCAGCCCGCCCATCCGATCCAACGGACTTTGAATCCGCCCAATGTCCCGCCTGCTCACATGTGTATACCGCTCCGTCGTTCGCACACTCTGATGCCCCAGCAGTTCCTGAATGTAGCGAAGATCGATCCCATTCTCCAGCAAGTGGGTCGCAAAGGAATGCCTCAGCGAATGGATACTCACCTGTTTGCGAATGCCCGCTTCAGCCAGCGCTTTTTCAAACACTTTCTGCGCTGAACGTTCCGTCAGGTGGCGGCCTTCCCTCTGCCCTGGAAACAGCCAGTCTTCCGGCTGCTCCGCCCCTATGTACTGCTCGACCACCGCAAAAGCCGCTTCGGAGAGTAGCGATTGCCGGTCCTTCCTGCCCTTTCCTTGACGGACTTTCAGCACTTTCCGTTCCCGGTCGCAGTCTTCGGGACGCAGCCTCACCACTTCGCTTACCCGCAGCCCGGATGTATACGTCAGGTACAGAATAGCCCGATGTTTCGGATTTTTCACTGCTTTCAACAGACGCATGACCTCATTCAGGGACAGCACATCTGGCAGTTTACTCTCCTTTTTCGGACGAACATAGGCGGCGGATTTTGGCTGCTTTAGCACATGGCGAAAGTAAAATTTCAGCGCGCTGATCGCTTGGTTAACATAAGCGTGCGAAAGGCCTCTTTCGAGCAGCGCCAGCGCATATTTTTGCACCGCCGCATCATTTATACTTGCTTCGGTCCCTTGCAAATCGGCGAAAAAGCGTTCCGTTTGCGATATGTATGCTTTAATCGTCTTGCTGCTGTAACCCCTTGCCACCAATGCATCGCGCAATTCTTTCCGACGATCCGGATTCCATTCACCTCGTTCCGAAGAAGAGAGAACCGCATTGGCCTGCGCTCCCCGCCGATCCAGCCATTCCCGGATGTACGGCAGCTCTTTATTCAAACGCTCGTCGCACTCGAACTCGCAGCTCCGATACGCTTCCAACAGGCTTTCTGCTGCCGCGATGCTGTACGGAATCGTCCAGATTTTTTCGTTCGGAACCCATTTCCTGCCCGGTATGGACCGAATCCCTTCTCGCTCCTCGACTCCGTATCGCTCCAACCATACGCCGATCGTTTTTTCATCCCGATAAAGTAGGTTAATCTTCATCTCGCTTGCCTCCTTAGTATATCAGCCGTTCAAAAAATTGGGAATCCAATTTTGCACAAAAAAAGGGCCTTAAGATGGAGATTCATCTTAAGGCCCCGATTCTTTCGGAGCAAATTGTTGATCCGTTAAGCCCAATTTTCATTATCATAAACTGCCTTACCTTTACTTGTCCAGTTCCTCCATCACATCATCCCATAGCACCTCCGCCACCTTCTCCAATAAATACCCCGGCTTCAGGTTCAGTAGGTATCCTTTTGGAACTCGCTCTACTCCCCACATAAACAAAAGATGAGCCTGATTATTTGTTTCTCATTTGTTAATACAATAAGGATATGCGGCTAAAAAGCGTAGTTTCTCGCCATTTTTTTCAGGCAAACCGCTTGTATTACAATCATATATAAAGAACAACGAATTATATTTACCATCTATTTTACCCAGGTCATGTAATAGTGAAGATATAAAAGAATCAACATAGGAAACATCTTTTATACCATCATCTGTCCCGTCAACCAGAAAGACTCCTTCAGCAAAATCTTCGTCAAAATCATCTATTTCATGGTCATTTAAAAAATCGCTAAAAACATCCTCATTCTTATCTTCCGGGTATTTAATCTCAACATATTCAAATAACTCATCATCAGAGGCAAAGTGACCGTACCAGACGGACACCATATTTTTTTCAAAGCAATTCATATCTTCACCCCGCTAAATTTCAGTTTATACGTTTAATCTATCTGTATCCCGCACCAGCTACCATGCCCTCTACCCCACAACAGCTGTTGAAGCTAAAAAGCCCGCGCTGATCGCGGGCTTTGCTTTATATAAGTCAAAATCATGCCTAGTCATATTACTCGACCTTAAACCGACTTAATTCGTCTTGAAGCTTATTGGACAATTGACTTAATTGTTTGGATAGTTCAGCAACCTGCTCGATGCTATCCAATTGTTCCTGCGTGCTGGCGCTAACCTCTTCAGTTGAAGCGGAATTCTCCTCTGTGGTGGAAGAGATGATTTCCAGCGCCTGCAAAATCTCATCTTTGTGCTTGTGGACCTTGGAGGTGTTGTTGCTGATCTGGATCATTCGCAATTTCAAATCTTCCAAATCCTTGTTAATACTAAAGAATACTTGCTTGGTGTTCTCCACCGATCTGGCATTTTCTTCTGCAATTTTCAGGCCGTGAGCCGTATGCTCAACCGAAACACTGGTTTTTTCTTCAATCACACGTACCTTCTTGTAGATTTCCTGTGTCGCCAGTGCCGTCTGCTCAGCCAGCTTGCGAACCTCCCCGGCAACAACGGCAAACCCTTTGCCCTGTTCTCCTGCACGTGCAGCTTCAATGGAAGCATTGAGCGCCAGCAGGTTGGTCTGCGTTGCAATTTGGTTGACCGTGTCCACGAAGCTCGAAATCTCGTGACGGCTTAGATCAATCTCCTGAATAATAGACGACATCGCTTGTGTGGAATTGTGGTTCTCTTCCGCCCATTTGGATAACTGATCCACTACAGCTAGCCCCATTCCGCTTTGCTCGGCAGAGATTTGCACCATCGTTTCTATGGCTTTAGCATCATTGGCAATTTCGTCAATTTGGCCGGACAAAGCTCCGGTTTTTTGTAAAATGTTATCCGTTTCGATGGACTGATAGTTCGTCGCATTGGCTATCTCATTGATTGCTGTCGCAGTATCGTTCATCGTGATCACGGTTCTGGAAGAAATGGATTGCAAATCGTGAGAAGACTGATTCAAGACTTGAGCGGAGCCGCCCACCATTTGGAGCATTCCTTGAATTTTTTGAACCATATTATGAACTCCTTGAGAAATTTGCCCGATTTCGTTGTTGGAAAGTGTATCAAACTGAACGGTTAAATCTCCATTTTCAATCAGTTTGATTTTTGCGAGCAACTTCGGTATTGATCTCAACAGATAACGGAGCGTTATATAACAAATCACAACCAGCAGGATTGTGGCTGCGGCAAAACCGCCAATGGTAATCCAGGTGAAGGCTTTTAATTCTGCGAGCACCTCTTGTTCAGAAATGGTTAAACCTACGGACCACCCGGTATCTTTACTGGTTGCATACCCGATATAACGACGTTCTCCATTATCATTAATCAGCTGTACTCCGGACTCGCCGGCAATCATTTTTTTTCCGATCTCCCCAAGATCACCTGTGCTTTCGTTAATCTTTTCTTTCAACACTTTAGTCTGATCGGGGTGATACAAAATATCACCTGTTTTGGATGCAAGAATCGAATAACCTGTGCTTCCGAGCGAATAGCTTTGCATAAGGGTAGGGATATCTTTGAAGGCAATATCAGCTACAGCAAATCCAATTAACTGATTACTGTTATCTTTGATCGGATAGAAAATACCCATGAGCACACTACCCGAGGCGAGGTCAACATACGGATCTGAGTAGTATAAACCGTCTGCTTCAACAGCCGGTTTAAAGTACGGGCGTGTATTGATATCGAAATCCAGTTTGGACGCAGCACCATCATTCTGAAGCCAGAATCCCTTGCCAGATATTCCGGCAATCCAAGCGTCGGCAAAAGATGGCTCTGCCTTTACAATGGCTGCCAGAGTCGCTTCTGTTTCCGCAGCATATGGAGAAGTTTTCACCATATCTCCCGATGGGGTTGTTTCTATGTATTGCTGAAAAAGGTTGTTCGTTGACATTTGTTTGACAAGCGATCCCTTTTCCTTAAACAACGCATCGAATTGACTGACGATGGCCTGCGTCTTGGTCTGAAGCATGGCCTCTTGCTGCTTGATAAGTATGCTTTGCGTGCTTGCAAACATAAACGTCCCCAAGGTTGCAAAGACGACAACGATAATGACTAACAACACCATGGCCAATGTGTTCGCAATGCTGGATGATCTGAATACGCGCTTTTTAGAATTTTGTGACATGCTGCCATCCCCCCGAGGAATATTGAGCGAAAAGCTCTTAGATAATATGTCGGAAGTTTGCAGTTGTTTTAATAGGTTTTTAGTATATACAAATTAAGGTATTACACGGGACCTAGATGCCTATAGGTATACAGGAGATGCAGCGTATGTCCCCAGGCTCGATTTCCGTGGACGAGCAACTGGATTAGCTATAAGGAGAACCCTGTAGCTACGGGTGAAGAATAAACTGGAGAATGAACCAAATGGGGAACCAACGAATAGAAATGCAACGAGATAGCAGCCATTCTATAAGCCTATAAAAAAAGCATGGATGAGAGCGGTTAGACCGCCCCATTCATGCTTGCCATGCAACAGTTATAAACCGGACAGAATACTCAGCCCCGGCTCATTTCGTAATCGCCGCAACAACGTTGTCAACCAACGCTTTTGACGAGATAGGACCGCCAAACGTCCATGTCTTGCTGTCCAATGCATAGGTACGTTTTTCTTTGACAAAATTCAGGCCGTTCCAGACCGAATTACTTTTCAGCACTGCACCGAAAACATCATCGTCCGGCTGCACAATATAGAGGAAGTTGCTGTCCTGAACGGCAGGCAGCGCTTCAATGCCCACGGTTGAAAAACCATACGTTTCAAGCTTGTCCGGCTTCCAATCGTTAATCAGCCCGATCTTCGCCAGTGTTCCCACGACAACCGAGTTATCCGAAAACATGCGCAGACTGGCCGCATTTTGATAGGTGAACGCCTGTGTCAAACTATAATGGAAGTCCGCTTTACCCGCAGTGGCGAGCTTTTCTTTGGCTTCCGCATAATGCTGATCCAACTCCTTCAGCACCTGCTTCGCTTTATCTTCTTTTCCAAGAGCGACCGCGATGTTATTGAATATCTCTACCATTTTGTCATGATCGTAGCCGTTACCGCTATTCAGACTAAATTCGACTGTGGGTGCAATGGCTTTCAGTTGATCATAGATAGCTGCATTTCCATCAGCATTGGAAATAATCAGATCCGGCTTCAATGCAGCAATCGCCTCCAGATTAGGCTCGTCGCGCGTTCCTACATCGGTCACGCTGCTGTCCAGCCCCGCCTCCGAAGATACATACTGCTTGTATCCGGCATTATCCGCATTACCAACAGGCTGAACACCCAGCGCAACCATATCCTCCGTAAATGTCCATTCCAGCACGACAACACGCTTTGCCGGACTGTCGAGTGTGATCTCACCACGATTATGCTTTACTTTCACAGGACCAGCCGCTTCGGCTGGGGGGC
>NZ_ASRY01000293.1 GCF_000520815.1 Paenibacillus maysiensis
GGCTACAGCGCGCGGAAATGCTGCTGGCCGCCTTGGTCGGCTGCGCCTCGCTTTCGCTTCGCCGCGGAAAGCTGCATGAGGAGGCCAGGGATATCGCCCGGTTTTTAAAATTATAGAATTGATAAGGAGCGAATAGACAAAGATGATCATTTTAAAATCACCTAGGGAAATCGAAGAGATGAAGCCGGCGAGCCAAATCGTTGCGGACTGCTACCGCGAGGTGGCCAAACTGATCGAGCCTGGGATCACCACCCGGGAAATCAATGACTTTGTTGCCAGACACATCACCAAGCTGGGCGGCAAGCAGTTTACGAAAGGGTACAACGGTTTCCCCGCCGAAACCTGCATTTCAGTCAACGATGTGGTGGCCCACGGCATTCCTTCGAACCGGGCGCTTATGGACGGCGACTTGCTGAAGCTCGACATCGTCGTGGAATACGGCGGATGGTTCGGCGATTCGTGCTGGTGCTATGCGGTGGGCAATATCCGGCCGGAAGCGCAAAAATTAATGAAGGTGACAAAGGAATGCTTGGATCTGGGGATCGCCCGGGCACTCCCAGGGGGCCGTCTCGGCGACATAACGTCGGCGATTCAACAGCATGCGGAAGCGAACGGGTTTTCGGTCGTACGCGATCTGCTGGCGCACGGGATCGGGCGGAGCCTGCACGAGGAACCGAGCTACGAGCATATCGGCGTAGTCGGCAAAGGCATTCGGTTAAAGGAAGGCATGGTGTTTACGATTGAACCGATGATAAACGAAGGTACGTTCCGTATCACGATCGACGACGATCAGTGGACGGCGAGAACGGCCGACGGCAAGTTGTCGGCGCAATATGAGCATACGATCGCAGTTACGCCGGACGGACCACTGATTTTAACGGCCCAGTAAGAATAGAGGCGAACGGACGGCAATGCGTCATTTTAGGAAATAAGTCGCCAACCCGGCCTGCTTGGCCTGACGAAAGTTCGTAATCCGAAACGTGAAAAAGCGCTGGTTCCAGCCTGGGACCAGCGCTTTTTTTACATGGTTTGTAACTTTACCGATTTACGAAAAAACACGTTGTTATGCGGTTTTTTATTATGACTTTGGTATCGTGTTACGGATTTACACTCTCTCTTGACTAGCTTGTCTTGCGTGTATTTTTTTCATTGCAAATCTTGCTATTGGCTGAGCAATCAATAGCTCAATCCAAAATGCTACACCAAAATTTCTAAACCAACTGTGAAAGAAGTTCTGAAAAGGTTCTAGGCTTATTTGTTTCGTACCAACCCAAGTTCCTATAATGGTTAGAAGAATAGATGAGACCGTAACTCAAAGGAGACATTCGTTAACTATGACGATCCTTGGACTGTCGATACAAGAGTAGAAAGAGAATGAACGGCAGGCTACATTGAGTCGAGCTAATAATGTAAAATATAATCAAGCATAAAACTCATAAAGGAGTATATGAACCCGATGAACAATTTTCTGAATGAATTTGAGCAAAGATTTAGGGCAGGATTTTGGGATGATCTTAAAAGCATACTGGAAGAAGTGAAGAATGAGAAGGTTTACGGTTGTGCTTTTGGGACAGACAGTGATTTTGTCACCTTGTTTCTTGCTGTTAATACGGAGGAATCACTTGTTAGACATATCACAAACATGAAGGCCCAAGGCCTATGCAACAGCAAGGAAGATGAAAATTATTATAGATGGGGATTTTGCGAATATCAATATGGCGATACAACACACTTGAATCATATTAGCAAATTTCTGTATGCAACCGAAAATGTGTTTGACTATAAAGATGAAATGATAAAAATTATGGCCAAGGTAGTTAAGGAAACAGACGATGTACTTTTTAGTCAATTCGGCCAATCCAAAGAAGATATTATTTTTTTCGTGTCCATGACGGATGATGATATGGCCGAGGAACTGGAAAATCAGTCCGTAATTCAGATGACAAACGCCAAATTAGTTGATGGCTTCTTGCATCGTTATCAATAGAAGTGCAGTTTGAAGTATTACACTCATTTCGTTCAGGTAGATTGCTTTACCAGACAAATTCACAATGTGCTTGTCCAATGCACCGATAGTATCCTCTTAATCTACACGGGGGAGTACCAGCAAGCTGACAATACCCCAATATAAGAAAAGCTTTTTCAACGATGATATTATTTCCAAGTTGAAAGGAAATTTTTCCAGCGCCGATCGATTACGTATCCTCTTTGTTTGGTTTATCCCCATTAGATACGAATAAACTTATTTCTCCTCATGGTTCGATAGGTCCCCCACCTTATAATGACCTAATAGTTTATCTTGAGGTTCCCTTTTTAATGATAATTCACTTAATTTTTTTATCATTTTCTCTGTACGGAAGCCTTCTTTTCCAATTCATGTCATTGTTTCATCAGAAACAACCACTATGATCAGCTCCACATTTCTCTTCGCAAACTACGCCGCTATCATACTCATGGTATGGGAATCCGTTTGTTTTATTGAAGCGAGACCTCGGATCAGCTTATTATTGACGATTCCGATCACCACGTCCGGCTCCATTGCATCCTGATGGGAGAGCATAACCATTGCTGCAATATCTCCCATCTGATATGCCGCCGTCAACGCTCTTAGAAAAGTTTTCGAGTTTTCACTTTCTGGTAAGGATAACTCTCCTTTGAGGAGATCCTCCTTGACTGCTCCAAGCGATTTTCGTGCCCGGTGGAGTGCAACTTTTGCCGCTCCCTCCGTTGTTTCGAGCATGTCGGATGTCTCACGAATTGAATATTCAAACACATCTCGCAGCAAAAAAACAGTTCTCTGAAGCGGAGATAAATGATTCATTAAGGACTGCAACGCTATCTCGATTTCAAAAGATCCATGATCCGGTACGGTTACTTTCGCTTGTTCCCTATTCAATATCCGAGTGTAGACTGCTTTTCTCCGCCTATCATCAATCCAGGTGTTCTTAGCAATCCGCAGCAAAAGCGCTTTCGGATTTGTATGCTCGAAGCTATTTAACTTACCTAATGCTTTTATCCAAGTGTCCTGAGCCAGTTCTTCCGCATCCCAATTTGATTTCGTAAGCGACAGACAGTAACGTTTCAGGACCGCCTGTAATTCCTCCAAGTTCTCGAAGTTCATTATATTGTCTGTCATTTGTATAGAATTATCTATCTTCATAGGCCTTCTCCTCCACGGTCTTATTCTGCCCTTTTCTAAAGCCAAGCCATTTGCTACCTCCAATGTAAACGAACAAGTGGTTATAAAAGTTACACCATTTACGCAAATCGTTTTCCCTTTGAAACCTCCGTATCTTTTTACGGTCTCTGTTCGTTTACAAGGAGAAATCAACTGAACCAAGAAAATGGGGGTATCAAAAATGAGTGTTTATGTTCCTTATGTTGTTGAGCAAACCGCTCAAGGTGAAAGATCGTACGATATCTATTCCAGACTATTAAAGGATCGTATTGTGTTTGTAGGGGCAGCCATCGATGATCATTTGGCTAACAGTATTATTGCTCAATTATTGTTCCTAGCGGCAGAAGATCCGGAAAAAGAAATTTACATGTATATCAACAGCCCGGGTGGCTCTACTTCTGCAGGATTTGCCATTTATGATACGATGCAGTACATCAAACCCGATGTACACACGATATGTACGGGATTTGCTGCATCGTTTGGCGCGATCCTTTTGCTGGCGGGCGCCAAAGGGAAACGTTCGGCGCTGCCGAACAGTGAGATTATGATCCATCAGCCACACGGAGGCGCACAAGGGCAGGCCAGCGATATTGCGATCAGCGCAAAACGAATTTTATGGACTCGTGAAAAGGCAACCCGTATCACAGCTGAACGGACCGGGCAATCTTTTGAAAAAGTCGAAAAAGATATGGACCGGGATTTTTACATGTCCGCTCAGGAGGCACTGGAATATGGTGTTATTGATCAAGTGATAACTTCTTTGTAGAGTATGCTCAAAACCTAATGTACTGCAAGAAACTTCAAGAAAATATGAGGTGATATCATGTTAGCAAGCTTACAAGGTAAGGAAGTAACTATTCATTTTATAGATGGGACAAATGCATGCGACGGGATATTGGATCAGATTGACGACAAGTTCGTTAAATACCTTACGCAATATCAGACGCTTGTTATTCCTATTACGTCCATTCGCACCGTATCCATTGACATTAAGGAACGGCAGCGCTACAGAGTTGGATTCGCCCCATGAACC
This sequence comes from Paenibacillus maysiensis, assembly GCF_000520815.1. GTDB lineage: Bacteria > Bacillota > Bacilli > Paenibacillales > Paenibacillaceae > Paenibacillus > Paenibacillus maysiensis. Next base: position 4,212 of record NZ_ASRY01000293.1, read on the forward strand.
TATTTTAGCATGGGCGGCAATTTCATTTTACGGAGGCCCGATATTATGGAAATTTCACAGGGAGTAGAAATGCTTCAGCTAGATTTTCATGGGAATATGATTCATCCCATTCTTTTGTGGGATCAAGAAATGGCTGTTTTAGTAGACACAGGATTCCCAGGACAAATTGAAGATTTACGCGTGGCTATGGAAAAGGTAGGCGTGTCGTTCGACAAACTAAAAGCTGTGATTTTGACGCATCAGGATGTGGATCATATAGGTTGTCTTCCTGAGATTTTGCAGGAGTGTGGCGATCATATTAAAGTCTATGCACACGAACTGGATAAGCCGTATATTCAGGGGGAGATCCCTCTTTTAAAAGATGGTCATCTTGAGAATCCCCCGAAGGGCAAAGTGGATGATACCTTAATAGATGGTCAGGAATTGCCGTTTTGCGGCAGGATTCGCGTCATCCATACGCCTGGGCATACTCCGGGTCATATCAGCCTTTATTTAAGACATAGTAAAACTCTCATTGCCGGGGATTCGATGTACAGTGTAAACGGGATTCTCGCGGGAATTCATGTCCCGACCACACCCGATATAAATGCAGCTCGGCTCTCATTGAAAAAGTATTTAGATCTCGACATTGCATCCGTAGTTTGTTATCACGGGGGATTAAGTAATGAAGATATATATGATCAGATATTAGGACTTAGCCAAGGATTATAAAGTTAAAGCTCCAGCAAGTTACCTTTGGTGAAACGATGTTGTGAACATCACTCCACGCGTGCTAACTTGTATATAGATCAGAACTTTAACTGATTAAAAATATATTCTTGCATTTGATATAAAAGAAGAATGATGTTAGCATCTTTGCCATTTTTCAAAACCCAATGAATAGACGTCATAGAGTTAGCAGCATATAGCTCTGCTAAATATTCCAATGCGATCGAAGTTGAAGAATTCTGTTGCTTTAAATAAGCTAAGCAAGTCCCAAACAAAATTTGTTCAAACTCCTTACGTAGATCAGCCGTTACTTCATGAATGGTTAACAATGTTGAAATTTCGAGCTTATTTTTAATCATTTGATCGATTACAAGTTCTATGGCATTTGCCACTTTGCCGTCTTTCGTGGAATCAAAACGTTTTTCAATTTCAACTTTAAAATCAGAAGCATACTGTTTAACTATTTTTTCTAGCAAGTTGTACTTATCCAAATAATGACTATAAAAAGTAGAACGTCCGATAAGAGATTGATCACAAATTTTTTTGATCGTAATATCTTTAAAATCATGTTGTTGGAGTAATTCAATTAAGGCTCGCTCAATAGCCATTTTTGTTTTATAAATTCTGATATCTTCATTCATTTAATCACTTTCTCCTTATGTGTAAGTTTTCGAACACTTCATATTTACCGTGTAAGATATCCTACAGATTATACGATACTAATTATTTTTTATGTAGTAACTATACTCTATAGTAAACACATACCCAAATTGAAGGAGGAAAATATATGTTTAAATCATATGTAAATAACAAACAATTCAATCTTCAAATTAATCGTTTTATCAGTGATTATTATCAAGAAGATGATCAAGCACAAGCTGACTTGGAAAAAATAATTCCGAAATTAAACGACACCCGTAGCTGGTATGAAGCTTGGCTCCATTTTGCAAAGAAACGCGAAGATAGCAAGGACTATGATTTAGCCTCAGCCTACTATCAAGTTGCAGATTTTTATCTTGCAACCACAGACCCCAATAAAGAAAAAATGTATCAAAAATATAGAGAAATGTTCTATAAAAGCTTTCATGATTTTGATTATGAATCCTACAAGATTCCCTATGAAGACTCCTATCTTCCTGCTGTAAAATTATTGACATCTGGAGCTACGAAAACATTACTTGTCTTTGCTGGGTATGATTCTTACATGGAAGAGATGCTTAAAATGATGAGATTTTTGAAAGGAATTGATTACAATATTATTGTATTTGATGGTCCGGGCCAAGGAACTGCATTAAAAAACGGTCTAAAATTGATTCATAACTGGGAAAAGCCCGTATCAACTGTGATTGATTATTTCAAATTAGATCGTGTAAGTATTGTAGGTGCTTCTTGGGGAGGGTATTTAGCTATGCGTGCGGCAGCCTTCGAAAAGAGAATTGATAAAGTAGTTGCTTTTAACATTTTCTATTGTGGTTTAGATGCAATAAAAATGGGGATGCCAGAGGAAACGTATCAGAGTATGATGCAGCTAGTCGAACATAATGAAGTAGATCAAGTGAATTCATTATTCGAACAGATGATGACTCATAATATTGATTTGCATTGGAAGATTACCAAAGGGATGGAAAACACCGGTGAAGCAACGCCTTTTGATCTCATTAAAAATTTCGAAAAGCACACGATGCAAGGCATTGGGGCATTCATTAATCAAGATGTTCTTTTACTAGCTGGAGAAGATGATCAATACGTACCTATTTACCGACTCGCACAAATCCAACAAGAATTAATCAATGCTGCGTCCATTACAACGAAAGTATTTACTAAAGAAACGGGTGGTGAGCAACACTGCCAAGCAGGTCACAAGGAGTTAGCATTTAATGAAATGAAGAAGTTCCTATAACAAAGAGGAATGAATACTACAATTTCTCACATAAAAAAATTAAGAGTATGGTTTCCCCAAAAGGGGAAACCGTCTTTTTAACGTAAGTATTGACCAAAACATGCCTAGTGTTAATTTACCCAATGGAGAGATATCAATTTGTTACTACTCCTTTAAACAGCAACAAATTCATGTGTTCTAATTCTTCCTGGATCCATCATAATACAATATATTAACTAATCTTCCAAAATGTAGATACTTGCCCCCACTTGAACAAGATCAGGAGATGCTAACTTACCAACGCATATTCCAATATTTTTCCTTTCAGCCATTGAAGTTGAAATTTGAACAGAGCTAACGCTTAATACCGTCTCATTTTGATCTGCGTATTTAATAAGAATTTTATCACCTATGATTTTTTTTATTTCTGGGTAAGTTAAATGATCTAAACCTTTGTTTGTTCCTACTATAATTGTACCTTCATCTTTTGACTCAAAAGTTAAACTAACGTCCATTATTTTTTCCATTTTAAACGTTGCCCCTTTATCGTTCTTCAATATAAAGTTCTCCCTTAACATCACGTATACGCAAATCAGCACTTTTTAATCGGGTTATGGCATCCCTCAGTAACGTCATCCTTTCTATTGATGTTAAATCGGGAGCGAACCTTGCTGCTCTTATACTAGCTTGGGCTTCATCTAGAGCAAAATTTCTTTTAAATGTATCTGGAGTAACATCATATAATTCAAATGCTCTCCCTGCCTTATATGCCTCATAGTGTCCCACAATTTCATGTGCAATCGTTGCCTTGGCTGACACACGCGAGTTAGCACTTAAGGTTCCAACTCCTGTATGCTCTGCTGGTAATACATCTGTATTTATAATAAATCTATCGTACATCATACCTGTATTCCAATCATCATAAAAACCAGGTCTACTCATTATTATATTATCTTCGGGAAAATCCAACGATTTAGTATACTGGATAATCTCCGTTTTCTGGACATCTGTTAATGGCAATTCATTACGCAAACCGTCCGAAGAAATTTGTCGTAAGTCCACTGCCCCCTCATACTTAATCGATGATTTTAAACTAATCTTGGGTTTGATTACTGAACTAACTCCTCCAAACAATCCTGCTGTACCGATCATATTAGCCCAGTGTTCCTTTGACCAGGCATTGTTGGGATTAAATGCTCCCTGAATCATGCCCGAAGCTCCAAATGTACCAAAATTGAGCATGTCATTCCATGAATCGTTTTGTTTAGCTGCCCGTTCCATGTACCCTTGATACATTCCCTTCGGAATGCCGTACGACATATAATCTAGGAAGCTCCAGACTGAATTGAATTTTTTCTCATAGCGTTCTGAATTAGCGTCTACAAAATCCTGACCCAGTTCAGCTAAACTATCTGCCGATTTCTGAAATGCATTTCGTGTATCTGGAGTAGGAACAGCACACGTATTAGGTGGAGGAGGTAAACAAGCCGCGTCAAGATTGCCTGCTTCCATCAGATCAGCTAATCTGAATTTATCCGCATGATGGCGCAATTCTTCTGCAATAGAATCTGTTAGTGTAACAAAGTCAGCCATATTCTTCTGAGATGTTTGAAATCTATAATAGAATTGCTCCTTCGTTATGCCCTCCCAAAATCGTTCCATAAACGAGATATGCTGCGATAACTGACTATTCATTTGCATCGCCGTTTGCTGTGCAAGCTCAAATTTCTTAGAGACGGCTATAAGTTGTTCAGGTGTCACTTTAATTGTTGTCATAATATACCTCGAGTTGAGTTCATTATGACATAATAGCATTATTCAAATTTATGGAAAACCATCTTTATTACTAATTGTTATATGAATAACATGGATTTATGCCTAAGACTACAGACTTATATTTTATTAAACAAATGCTGCCTCTAAATCACAATGTAAAGCCTTTTAACTCTACACTTTTCACTTTAAAGCACTGGGATATACCTTAGTTTAAATGATTTTTCCATCAAATATTTCAACCATCGTCAAAGCTCCTGCTTTGTATCCAGAAATATAATCTGAGGCGGATAATATAGAAATTAAAACATCATTTAAATCAGATAGTTCTTCAATTAATTCATAATCATGTTCCGACAATCTTGCTTTCAGAGTTTTCATAGAAGCGGATATTTTCTGATGGATTAGTTCGAGCTCTGGGTTTTTCGGTCTGGTTCTTTCACTTGGATACCATTTTCCGTAATATATATCCTCCAAGATACTCATATTCATCTTCTCCTTCTTGATATAAGTAAAGGTTTGAGTTAAATGCTTAATTTTTGCGAAAATTCGATCACATGAGTGCACTTTGTTCTCCAAAAACAAGAATATCTCATTAAAAAATCAAAATTGATTTTTAGCGAATATTTCACTAGAAGTAATTGAGGATTAATGCCGAGTATCTGAAATGTAGCCAGAGGATTTACAGCGATTATGAACGGGGTAAAAAAAGAATCACATCCACATCGTAGGTAACACCGTGTGGGTAGCCAGATTCCGTCCGGTTGCCTACGGGACAGATTCTGAACGAAGTGAATACACCGCTTCTTGGAAAATAAGCAGGCTCCATCTTTATAGCATGACCGAATGCAAACACAAAGAGCATTGCCCTGTCGACAACATCGGCTTGGACAATACTCTTTATTTATAGCAACTGCCCTTGGGACAGCATCTTATGTGCATTAAAGTTAGAAGTCATAGCAAGCGAAATTTTCAGAAAAATCCTCATCTAATTACCAGGTTACTGTGGAGGGAACGAGTGCTTTTTGCCCCTCCAAGCTACGAGAAGCGCAAGGAATAAGAGCATGAACAGTGCCCACGAAAATGATCTGGCACCAAAAGTTTCAAGTAAAATGCCCCCAGCTACCCCGCCGCCGGCGACAGCCAGATTCCATACGGTCGTGTTAATCGGCATGACCATATCCACTTTGCTCTCCCCTGCAGCCTGAGCAAGCGCCGTTTGCAACAGCGTTGCTGCGCCGCCGAAAGTTAAACCCCATACCGTAACAATGATATAGATCATAAGGACATTGGAGTTGCTAAAGCTTATGGCAATAGAAATTAAGACGAAGGAAATAAGACTAATAAGGACAAGCTTACGCAGCCAACGGTCGATGAATACGCCAGTTATCCATATACCTACGAGAGCAGCAATGCCAAAGAAAGCCAGCGCCAGACCCACTCTCTCACCATCCCATTGGAGGCAAGAAATGGAGCAATATAAGTATAGAGAATATTATGGGCTGTCATCTAGGTCAGAACAACCATAAGTATGGGCCGAATACCCGGTGTAAGGAAGACTGCATAGATCGAAGGTTACCATCAGGATAACGTCTGCCCCTTTTTTCGGTTATGGTAGTTAGCTTGTTAGCCTCTCCTCTGTTATGCCTCCATAGTAGCAGACAATAGACTCAATAGGCAATTTCTCAAATTTGGTAAGAGGTTCCCCTTTGCCTGCTTCGAATAAATGCTTCTTAAAATAAACCTTCGTTGTATCCATCATTTCAACTTAGAAAGAAGTAACTCCCGTTCCTCCCTCTCAAGAAGTCTCCATTGGCCCCGTTCCAGATGATCCAAGGTAATATTCATAATTCGAACACGTTCCAACTTTAGCACTCTGTACCCCAAAGCCTTGCACATTCTGCGAATTTGCAGATTCAGCCCCTGCATCAAAATAATGCGGAACTCGCATTCGCTTGTACGATCAACCTTGCACGGTTTGGTTATAACGTTCAATATTTCAACGCCGCGAGACATAGCTCCCGTGAAATCGTCTGTAACGGGCTTGTCTACGGTCACTACATACTCCTTCTCATGACCATGCTCGGAACGCATCATTTGATTGACAATGCTTCCATCGTTGGTTAATAGAATGAGTCCCTCTGACGCTTTATCCAGCCTGCCAATGGCAAAAATACGTGAAGGATAATTGACATAACTAATAATATTGCCAGCCACTTGTTCCGCTGCGGTACAAACAATGCCTATTGGCTTATTCAGAGCCAAATATACAGGTTCAATGGAATTAAGCGGAATAGCTTCTCCATCAATCAGCACGATATCTTGTGGCTCTACCTCCGCACCCACTTCACAAACGTTACCATTAATCGTAATTCGTCCTGCTGCAATCAGCCTATTGGTTTCCCGACGTGAGCAAAATCCTGTCTCACTTATGTACTTGTTAATTCTCACGATTCACCTGCTTCTGGTTGTAGTATGGGAGTATGAGTAAAATGATTAAAAAAACACCTGATTGTTCTTGCTTAATCAGATGTTCACCCTTTACGACAACTTATACTTGCCCGGTTTATTTGCTACTGTTGCCGCCGCTTTTGTTTCTGGTTGGTTTGGCAGTGCCGCCTTTTGTGCCACCTGCCGCTTTGCTTCCCGGTGCGCTTGTAGAAGCGCTTTTTGTCCTTACTGGCTTCGCTGTTTTGTTCCAACGTGTCCAGCCCTTACTACCTGTACCTCTGCCGGTCCCGCCGCCCTTGCTTTTTCCACCCATATGATCACTCCATTAGTAGTCGTTCAGATTTAACTAAGCTATCATACCATTACTTTGTACATAATGCCCATTTGTTTTAAAAATTGAGCATATAAATTGAAAATGTTCTTGTAAAGCAGTCCTGATCTACTATAAATCTGCAATAAGTAGCTTTTACTCGTTTGTTACATTTGTATTTTTAGATTTTTCACCTCAAAAAATTAGGTACCAAAAAAAGGGGGGCATAATCATGTGAAAGCTCACACATGTTAGTGTGGGCCGCAAGAAATCTTTCTTTTAGCAGCTAATTTTCTGTAAAAAAGGCGGAGTGCTGAATGAGTCATGATGTAAAGCTATATGTGGTTCGTCACGGTATTGGGACTGGTAATCAGCCGGATGCTCCGCTCAGTCCAGATGGCTTTAAGCAGGCTGAGCAGTTGGCGGATTTTCTTCTGCAAATGGATGGCTTGCAAGTAGACCGTTTGATGTCCAGTCCGTATAAGCGAGCTTGGCAAACAGCGGAAATCATTGAAGAACGATTAAACATCAGACTTGATCCACCTGAAGATCGCCTTAGAGAACGAGGAGTAGCTGAAGTTACTGACGAAGAGTCTGAAGAAATGGTTATCAACCGGGTCACTGCCTTAACGGAAGAATTGCTGGAGAGCGGTCAACATACCTTTCTGTTAGTCACCCATCGCTTGATCATAACACTTCTGCTGCATCACTATGCTCCGCATTTTGTTCTGGAGGAAATAACGAATCCGGATCTCTACCTTTTAACGTTTAGTGATGGAAACTGTCAAGTGCATCATTTGTGGAATACAGAGCAGCCTGTTGTAGTTTAATTAAAAAAACTGGGAGGTAATCTAATTATGCAAGGAATGCTGGAAAGAAGTCGCATCACCACTGTTACCAAACCGGATGTTTCCAACATGTCTGTTTGTATCGAAAATGTGAAGAAGGCTGTGCTCTCCAATATTCAGGGACCGCCAGCCCCTACGGATTATCACCAATTAATGGGAAGACTCCACGCGGTCAAAGCCAAACTGCCAAAAATATATCAGGAAACGGTCGCGATTCCTTTTATTAAGGAGCTGGACGAGCTTGGGCAACAGGGATTCACTGAAATTTTGATCCAGGACCCAAGCAGAACTAGAGCTGCCGGACTCATGTTGGATATCGCTCAGAGCATTTTGCAAAACGGAGAAGGCTACAATACCCTGGCAACCGATGCTTTTCAAGAGGTTGTTAGTGACCTGTATGACGGTTTTCTTAGCGCGGAAGATCGCGAAGGAATAAAAGAACCAGATCTCAGTATTATTCCAGCACTTGTTAAATGGGGAGAGCCTGAAAATGGCCCGTATACGTGGACCGCTGACGCGACTGCCGTATTCAAAGTGAGCGCAGCTATTGTCAGTCTTCCTCCTGCCCATGCGACAACCGGATTACTGGCTTGGTCCAGTATCCCCCATGAAGTATGTGGTCATGATATTTTGCATGCTGATTTGGGTCTTCTTCAAGAGTTGGCCAATGTCGTCAGAACCAGACTAAACAGCGAAAACATCGGACAAGGACTACCGAATTACTGGGCTTCCCGCATCGACGAAACAGCGTCGGATGTATTGGGTGTCCTGAATCTGGGACCCGCAGCTGCTATTGGTTTAATCGGTTATTTCCGGGGTATGAACGCTGCTTTTTCAGGAAGAGCTCAACTTCGAAATGAAGGACCTGCCCGTGATCCGCACGCCGCAGACATTTTACGGGGATACTTAGGAGCCTACGCCACTGCACTGTTGGAATTTGACCAAGCCGGAGCATGGGCAGATGTCATTGAATCTGAAACCGACAAGGATTTGTCCAGTATCAAAATAAACGGCATTGTAATCGACCCTGAAACGGCAAAACGTTCTGCACGAATTGTGGCTGATGCCATTATGAAGACTAAACTCGCAAGTCTTGAAAATCACAGTCTGGATGAAATCCAAAACTGGAGAAACGAGGATGAGAGTGTCGCCGCACTTTTACGTACCTTGCTGCAAACCACCGGCTCGCTTACCGATGAGCACCGCGCCGGCTTCTACGCAGCGCATGTAGTAGCTGCTGCTATTACTGAGGGACTTTCCCACGAAGCAGATCTGCAAGTTATATTTAGTCGGATGATGTCGCTGTTGAAGCAGATGCACGATACAAATCCTGCTTGGGGGCCACTTTTCGTGCAGCATCCAGGTGATATTTCACGACATCTGCTCTATCATCCAGCCACTCCAAACCTGATTTCCCTTTAGTAAATCCATAATCTTAACCCGCAAAATTGTTTGCTTAAAGACAAGCAGCCTTTTTGCGGGTTACTTTAATTCCAATACGAGGATCTCATAAAAAAGACGCTAGCGATACCCCTTAAGAGTTGCGCGTTAGAATTGTCTATGAACACGTGGTATTTTTGCTAGTGTACAGGTTAATAATGAAAGATAAGAATTTAGCCTGTGAAGGAATTAGCCATAAGGGAGTGAAGCACATGTCTGTTGATGTTTATCTTAACTTTAATGGAAACTGTCGTGAAGCAGCGGAGTTTTACGCAGAGGTTTTTGGGACTGAGAAACCACAAATCATGACGTTTGGTGAAGCACCACCCAACCCCGATTACCCTCTACCGGAAGAAGCGAAAAATTTGGTCATGCACACGCGGCTTACTATTGATGGTAGTAATGTCATGTTTTCAGACGTTTTTCCTGGCATGCCTTTCGTAGCCGGAAACAACATCAGCCTCGCTATCGTCAATAAGGACGAAGAAAAAATTCGATCGTACTTTCAAAAGTTAAAAGAAGACGGAACCGTAAATATGGATCTTCAAGAAACATTCTGGAGCAAATGCTATGGTAGCCTTAAAGATAAGTTCGGAATTGAATGGCAGTTGAGCCATGACAGTGAAGAACCGCGCAAAGAACAATAAAAATGACGTTAACCCAGCCATATTTTGCATGGACATGGGTTAGCGTCTTTTCATTTATCGTGCATTTAACTGGCTTTCGACAGCAAGTAAAGGAAATAAGGGGTAACCAGTATGGTGATAATAATTCCGGTTGGAATATCTGCACCAAAACTAATCGTCCGGGTAAGTGTGTCAGCAATCAAAATGACGAGTGCACCAACCAATGCCGTCGTAGGTAGTAATAGCTTATGATTGGGTCCCACTAGCTTGCGCGCTAGATGGGGACTGACCATGCCCACAAAAAAGAAATTCCCGCCAAGTGCCACGCTACCAGAAGCGAGCGCAACGGCAGCAATCGTCAAGCCGATAAACTCCCTTTTAATTGCTACGCCGAGCCCCAATGCCGTCTGATTTCCCAAATTCAACGTATTGAGTGTGTTAGACCTGTAAAAAACGTAAAAGCAGATGATAAGCACCCACGGGAGCAGCACCATAATATAGCTCCAGTCGTCCCCCCACAGGTCTCCAGCCTGCCATCTCAGAGCAAAGTCATACTGTTGCTTGTCTAGCCGAAGTGTCATCATCAGAGATAATGCGCTGTAGCCACTGCCCATAGCGACACCAGTTAAAATTAAGCCCGTAGGCGAGATGTCTCTTCCCCGCCTAAAAGCAAACATAAAAATCAAAAAAGCTGCCGTAAGGCCGCCTGCAAAAGCCAGTCCTGGAAGAAGAATAGGAGATAGCAATCCTTCACTAGCGAACAACGTAATATACATAAGTACAAATAACCCTGAGCCTGAGCTGATGCCGAGTGTCCCCGGGCTGGCCATGTCGTTTTTGAGCAAGCTTTGCATAATACAGCCTGATATCCCCATGCCAATACCTACCAATATGGAAAGCACAATACGTGGCAATCGAAAATCAAACACGATCAGGTTCTGTTTGCTCGTTCCTTCGCCAATGATGACCTTGAAAACTTCGAGTGGAGAAAGGTTCATTTTCCCAACATTCATACTGAGTACAGCCACTAGCAGCGTCAGCACTACTAACAGTAAAATAATGCCAATACCTCTGGTATTACGGGACAGTTTCAACTAAACTCCCTCCTCTGCTTGCGCACAAGGTAGAGAAAATAGGGTACGCCCACCAAGGCAAAAATAATGCCAAGGGGTGTTTCGTGAGGGCGATTGATCAGTCGTCCGAGTAAATCCGCCGCCAATAGAAAGACTGCTCCATACAAAGCTGAGGCCGGGATAATATACCGATAATCCGTTCCGACCAGATGGCGCATAATGTGTGGCACGATCAAACCAACGAAGCCAACAGGGCCCACCACAATAACCGATAACCCCGTTAGAATTAATACAATTAAGGTTGAAAACAACTTAATCCTGTTCGCACGAATACCCAAGCCTGATGCCACATCCTCCCCGAAACTCAAAATCGTAATTGAGGGAGAAAGGGCGATGGCACAGACCAAACCCACTACAAACAGTGGCGCAATGAAAGCTAATTCACCCCACTTGGCACTGGCTGTACCACCAGCAGACCAGTAATCAAGTGCTTGGCCAATCTCATACTTAATAGCGATAAACGTGCTAAACGCGCCAAAAAGCATGGAGATGGACATTCCTGCCAGCACCAGTCGCTGAGGCGTCATTCCTCGCTTGCCTATAGATGCGATGTAATACGTAATGCCCGTAGTGATTGCTGCACCTAGGCAAGAATACAGCATGGTTTCTCCGTAGGTGCGACCAGGCAAAAAGGCCATACATAACGCAATAGCAAATGTCGAGCCTGAACTTATGCCAATGAGTCCCGAATCCGCTAGTGGATTACGAGTGGTTCCCTGCATAATCGCCCCACATACAGCCAAGCTGCACCCTACAATGATATCTGCCACAGTACGCGGAAAACGCAAGGTGTGAATAATCTGATGTTCCGTAATATTGGGATCAAACTGAAATATAGCACCCCACGCCAGCTTCAAGCTCATTTCCGCAGCACCAAAGGTAATGGATGCTGCGGTAACCACCAGGAGCAGGAACACGCCCACGATCATGTAGCCTATAAAATGAAATATTCCTTTTTTATTTGGTTCTTTGTGAGTAGACATCGATTACACCCTTAGTTGGTCAATTTTGCATCGTTACTTAGCCTGTTCCAGCAATTTGCTAATAATAAAATCTAGCTGTCCCGTCATACTAGCAACGTCCGAATAATAGAACAGTCCTGCATATTTCGCTGGAATTTCGATGATATGTCCGTTTTTAACGGCTGGAATACTGCTCCAGATTTTTGTCTTCGCATATTCGGATTCCTTGCCCTCCTGCTTAAACCAAAGGACATAATCTCCAAAGTATTCAGCAGCAACCTCGTAGGATAAAGAACCTCGACCCTCTCCGGAATTTCTAACCAATGTGTTGAGCTTTTCCGGTTTGTGAAGTCCAAGATAATTGTAAAGCAACGTTCCTCCACGTGAGCCTGTTTCATAATAAATTCCGTAGGAACCACTGCCCCAGTCCTCGAAAATGCTAAACGTTTTGTCTTTGAATATGTCGGAATTTAGTTTTTCTTTGGCCTGACTCAGCTTGCTTTCAAACAGTGAAATCACTTTGTCCGCTTCTGCCTCATGTCCTGTGGCCTGACCAAGAAATTTCAAACGTTCTAGGGAGGTCATTTTATCCTCTGGTATCACAAGAACAGGCGCAATTTTAGACAGCTTATCATAATCCTTTGTATCATATGTAATGATGAGATCAGGATCATACTTCATAATTTCCTCAGTTTCCCACTTTTCAATATTGGGAATGTCGTTAAACTTATCGTAAAAAGGCATCGTTTCTTGTTTCCAGCCCATTACTGCCGCTGGCTTAATCCCTAGTGTCAATACCTCGCCAACATACCAGTTCACTACTACTCGTTGAGGATTAGCGGGCACCTTAATATCTCCTTTTATCGTAGAGACTGTACGCGTATCAGAATCCCTGCTTACCTCTTCCTTCGTGGACGACGCGGGTTTAGCAGATGAATCAGAGGAACTGCCAGCATTCCCACAGCCTGAAATAACGAAGATCATTACGAATAGTGCACATAAAATCATGTGAAATCTCTTGTTCATCATACGATGCATGTTGTAAATCTCCTTTGAAATATAGTAAGAGCAAAACATACTTAAAATTAGTGATATTGATAATCATTATCACTAATTTTAAAGTGTAAATTTTACCTGAGTGATTGTCAACTGTTTCTTTAAGTTTTTGTTTTACTTTAATGGGTTCTCCAGTGCTCCCCTTCTATTCGCTTCATGCCATTCCTGATAGATTCCTCCAATTTCATAAAAAGCTTTACTAATTGCAGTTGTCAGCTCCTTCGTGATCTCCTTGGTATATTTTAAATGAGTATTTATGTTATCCACTTTATATTTTCGAAGCAGATTTAGATGAGCAATGATGTGAATCGTATCTTCGATGATCCAATAAATCACATCTTCTACATCTTTCGTAGGCTTGTTCAGCATCTGTACGCCTCTTTCGTACATCTGGAGCGTATAACCCCGCTTGCCAACTTGCACATACGGACTAAGATCATCACAAAAATCCGTACGGAAAGGTCGAGTTACATAGTGCTCATACTGGTCTTCATATATCGAAGTTTGTTCAAGCAGTTTAATGGTCATGTCTATAATTTCCCGTTCGTTATACATTTTTTTCATCAGATTTTCCCTTCCTTTCACAATCTTCAACTCATTTTATCAAACAAATAAACGATACATGAATGACCGTTTAATATCATTAAATTACTAGTGTTGCAATAAGAAATGAAACTTATCTTTTACCAACTATTAACAATTCTTGTTGGTGCAAACGATAATTAGAATAGAGGGGATTTTCCCTTCTATATTTCAAACTGGAGGAAACAGGCGAATGAATAGAGTATGGACGAAAGCATCGGCTATTCTATTGGTAGTAGTATCCCTGTTATTCAACGGAACGTACGCGCTCGCAGCTTCGGCAATATCCACTTATGTAGTTACGTTCCAGCAGGCGACCTTGGTATCGAATGATCATGTAGGCAACGAATGGGCGATTGCTGCCCAAGCAGGCGGCAAATCCATTGAGGAAGGCAGTAGCGTGAAGGTCAAGGTCAAACCGGGCGGTAGTATTCAGTTATATGCCTATGCCGAGGAACAGGATAAAATCCCTGACGAGGGCGAAGCCCGCAAAAACGTTAAAGTCTCCACCATTTCTGCCAAAGGTTCTACCGTTAAGCTAAGAGTTACTGTCACTGAAAACCGCGGACGCTATTCAGGCAATCAGGCAGTTTGGGAATTTACGTACAAGATCAAAAAACAATAATAGAACGCAAAAATAGACCGTCACTCCCAGGAGCGGCGGTCTTCATGTTTACAGGGAAAGGAAACTGGGCACGTACCATTTCGGTATGTAGGTTTGAAAGTAATCATACGCCTCCAAAACCTCTTCAGCTCGATGAACCATATCGTCCACTTCTTTTTTACCAAACTGGATTGCCCAGTGGATCGATGAAAGCTGATTGCTCGCAATATACAGAGCCATTAATTTAAAAAATAAATCAGGTACATTGTTATTAAAATAACCGTGGATACGGCCCGAAGCGAATAATGGACTTAATCCTGCACACCAGGTGATGCGGTTGAATTCCTCCCAAGGATCGCCATAATCCAGTCTATTAAAATCAATGATGCCCAGTTCACCAGATGGGGTAACTACCATATTTCCCACATGATAGTCTCCATGCTGAAATGTCTGGGGACGATTTTCTAATAGATAGCGGTGTTGCTCAATAAAGCTAATGGTTTGATCGGCTCCCTTAAAGGGAATGCCGCATGCTTTATAGTTTGTAATATATCTGTTGATTTTGGCATTATAATATTCGGCCCATGGCGCTTGATCTTGCTCCGCAGGGATTTCGTGCATTTTTCTTAATATTACTCCTGCTTGAACCCCGAGTTGATATTGCTGTGCTGCGTTTAACGTGGAAATGACCTTTTCAGCATCTTCCCCTTTGATCCAGGTAAATAAGGAGTATACGGACTGTCCGTTGTTGCAAATCCCAAAATTAAGCGGCCGGGACATTAAAATGCTCTCTATATGATCCAGCTTTTTTACAGCTTCAAACTCACGTTGTTTCTTTTCATATTGGGTGATATCCGCCATTCTCAGCAACAATTCTCTACTGTCGATGGTTTGAACATAGTATTTCATATCTTTTGACCAGCCTTTATGAATCTCTCCCACATTATTCCACGTACTGGAGCCCGCTATTTCACTAAAGATTTGATTCACGCTATGACACCTCCCACGTTAAAATAGCCTTGTATAGAGCTATACCGTTTTAGCAAACATATGCTTTCCATAGTTTACCTTTAAAATGACAGAGGAATCAATCTTCTTACTAGGATATTTCTTTTTTTGCAAAGGTCTTGCACGTAATAGTCAATATGATCCTAAACAAAGCTTCCGTCCATGGCAGCAAAGTTAGTTCCCAACGGGGGCTTAACAACTATTCATCCCACAACCTAAGAATTGCGATATTCCACCTCCTCATTTTATCATCGCATCCTTTAAAACAACTCATCATTCAGAGAGCCCAGTCTAAGCTTTAAATTCATTCATGTAAATGTGAAAATCCAGACATATCTTCGGGGTATTATCCTCTAAAACGAAGAAAAAGCTGTAAATATTCGATATATCGTAACTTTCTAACGTTTAACCAAAGCGTTTTATAGGCTATATTAAATTTTAAGTAATAGGAATAAGAATAGGGAGGTTTATTCATGTTTAAAAATCCTTTTAAGACGTTTGGCGTCATTGGTAATATTGAAGCGGTCTCATATCTGCTGCTTGTATGTATCGCTATGCCGCTTAAATACGCAGCCGGGATGCCGCAAATGGTAAGCTGGGTGGGGATGATCCATGGGGTACTGTTCGTGGCTTATGTAGTTGCGATTGTAGCCATGTTGATTTTTCGCAAATTGACGGTATTACAAGGGCTTATAGCTTTGATTGCCTCGCTGCTGCCGTTTGGTCCTTTCATCTTTGACCGTAAGGTGCTGAAGAAGGCGGAAGCGCGTATGGATCATGCTACTCCTGTTAAATCTACATAGGCACATACAAAAATAATTTTACGTAAAAACACGGCTTTCCGGGCTTCTGTAACCTTGGAAAGCCGTGTTTTTATTTGGTATTGTAAAATGTTACTTTCCGAAATTCTCCAAGCTTTCGTAATAGTCATCTGACGGAGATTGAAAAAGGGGAGCCCCACTTTGTCATGATTTCATTCCTTTATATTATGTAATCTTATAGACAAATCCCCCACTAATCTCTTGGGTAATTTACACTCATAATGTCCATAAAAGGAACTTTGTCCGTTTCACCATTATTCTCTACATGAACCCTGCCCGTTCTTGGGTCCATTTTGACGATCTGCCCGCGGGTTGTTTCTTGACGTCCCCATACGGTCAACACGACTTCGGATTGCTCTTGCTGTGCTTCTGCAAGCTGGTTCCCGATTTCCTCCAGCACAAATTCATCCCGGGTAGGCCGTTTGGCCACCTTCGCCTTTGCCACTTGCTTTCACCCTTCCTTTACTGCAAAATCAAATTCATTCTATTTTACCATACTTTTCATCATTTGGTGCTGGTAATCTGAGTTAAATCGTGTCACTTGCGTATAAAAAAGAACCGATTTTCTCACGAACAAGAAAATCGGCTCTGAAAGCTGGTCAGCCAGAAAGCAATTCCATATCCTTTTTTATTTGATCAGCTGTGGAATATAATCGGCTACATTATAAATAGGTGCGCTGCTCTGCTGAGTAAGGGCCAGAATTAAGGCGCCTTCCAGCATGGAAATAATAAGTACCGCCAGACTATGTGCCTTTTCCTCCGTCCATCCCGCTGTCTGAAGACGTTCCATATAGATATGTTGCCAATCTGTAAACGTATTCACACAGGCACGCCGTAACGATTCGCTGATGCAGGAAGTTTCCGCAGCAGCCCAAAATCCCATAGGCATAAAGCCATTAAAGTTCGTTTGGTCCGCTTCCTCCGCTGTATTGCGGATGAAATCCTGTATGGCGAGCACAGGGTCCTCGTTCCCTGATAACGTTTCTTTCAACTTTTGCTTAATAAACTCATTCCCTCTTCTGATGCACTCCAAAGCCAATTCCTCTTTGCCACGTGGAAAATAATAATAAAGCGAGCCTTTCGGTGAGCCACTCTCCGCAAGAATCTGATTGAGTCCGGTAGCGTGGTAGCCCTGATGAAAAAAGAGCCTCGAAGCGGTTTGTACAATATTTTCATATGATTCGGGTTTAGCAGCCATATACAGCATCCTTCATTAATATAATATTTACAATTTTTATTTTGACAAAAAAATAACTTCATGTTTATTATATATAGACCGATCGTTATAATTCAATACCCATCAATTTATTGGAGGAACAAAAACAACATGAGTACAATGAGTCAAACAAGCGCTCCATCTGATCCTAAGACATTCAAGGTGCTGCCTATTATGATTGCCCTGCTGCTTAGCGGCTTTATCGGAATGTTCAGTGAAACGGCGTTGAACATTGCGCTGAATGATTTGATGCAGATTTTGCACATTACAACAGCAACAGCCCAATGGCTGACCACGGCCTTTCTGCTGACACTCGGTATTTTGGTACCTGTATCGGGCTTGCTGCTTCAAACCTTTACGACAAGACAGCTTTTCGTCACATCACTGCTGTTCTCTATTGCGGGTTGTCTCGTTGCTGCATTAGCACCAAGCTTTACGGTGTTATTGATCGCTCGCATTCTTCAAGCCGTCGGTACGGCGCTCTTATTGCCGTTGATGTTTAATACAATTTTGATCATCTTCCCGGCTGAAAAGAGAGGCGCAGCTATGGGGATCATCGGATTGGTTATTATGTTTGCTCCTGCGGTTGGACCTACGATTGCGGGTCTGGTGCTGCAAAATCTGTCCTGGCACTGGATTTTCTGGATCTCCCTTCCGTTTCTGATTCTTTCGCTGATTTTCGGTATCTTGTTTATGCAAAACGTTTCGGAGATTACAAAGCCGAAAATTGACATTCCATCTATCCTGTTGTCTTCCATTGGCTTCGGTGGTGTCGTGTTCGGTTTCAGTAAATCCGGCGAAGGCGGCGAAGGCTGGGCTAGTCTGGTAGTTTTGCTCCCCCTGATCATCGGCTTGGTATCTTTGATTCTGTTCTCTGTACGCCAGTTAAAAATGAAGCAACCGATGTTGAATTTGCGCGTCTTTAAATATCCGATGTTTGTTATCGGCGTTGTGATGGTCTTCCTGTGTATGATGACGATCCTTTCTACAATGCTGATTCTCCCGCTCTTTTTGCAAAAAGGGCTGGCCCTGTCCGCTCTGTCCGCAGGATTGGTGCTTCTGCCCGGCGGAATTATCAACGGTCTGTTGTCACCCATCATGGGCTCCCTGTTCGATAAATTCGGTCCAAAATGGCTCGTTATTCCGGGACTTGTGATCGTTGCCGCTGTCTTATTCTTCCTGTCAGGCCTTACGACGACATCAGCTATTGTACTCATTATTGTCCTGCATAGCTGCCTGATGATCGGTATTTCCATGATCATGATGCCTGCTCAGACAAACGGCCTAAACCAGCTACCCATGGATCTGTATCCGGACGGAACTGCCATTATGAGCACGCTCCAACAAGTCGCTGGTGCAATCGGTACAGCCGTAGCGGTAAGCATTCTCTCCAAAGGCATGGACAGCTATTTGAGCCAATCCAGTATGCCTGAATCCGTAAATGAAATGGCCAATGCCATGGCAACCGGATCTCAGAATTCATTTTTCTTTGCGATGATCATCAGTGTGATCGGGTTGATCCTTGCGTTTTTCATCCGCAGAGTTCATGTTGAGCATGGCACTGCTAAAGCTCCCATGCATTAATTAATAAATTCTTTATATCTCAAACTAAAAATATCTTAAAAAACTTAAAGGCTGCTAACCAACTCACTATTGGTTAAGCAGCCTTTTTCTTATAACTCTATATACATATTCATACAATTACATATTTACAAAGCTCCCCCATTTGGTTACGATATGATTCATGAAGTAAAGTGTAAAAATTACGATTACTATTAAGGAGGATTCCCTGTTGTTTAAGCGAACGTATTTTAAACTATTTATACCTGCGGTAATGGCGGTGATAATGGCAGCATGCGCTTCATCTCCATCAGCTTCACCCTCTCCATCGGCTGCACCACAAGATAAAAGTGTGACCTTATTGTTCAATGTGCAGAGCCCTTCTATAGATCCTCATGCGGATGTAAATTACACAGCCGTTCGTGCTGGAGTAGGTGAAACACTGATCAAAGTGAACAAGGATCTCAAGCTGGAAGCTTGGCTTGCAGAGAAATGGAACAGCAAGGACGGACAGCACTGGACCTTCAACATCCGACCGGGCGTGAATTTCCATAGCGGTAAAGTCGTCGATGCCGCTGCTGTCAAAGCATCCTTGGAAAGAGCACAGAAGCTCAATGCATCGGTCAAAAATGCGCTGCATATCCGTGATATTCATGCAGACGGACAGATTTTGAGTATTACGACAGACAAGCCTTTCCCGGAATTTGTATCTGAGCTGGTTCATCCGAATACCGCTATTATAGACACCACAGCTACAGGTGACTTCCCATCGGGAACGGGACCGTTCAAGGTTGTCAGTTTCCGTGCCGGAAGTGAACTGAATTTGGATCGCAACGATCAATATTGGAACGGTGAAGTAAAGTTGAAGCATGCGAAGTTCATGTTTAACGAAGACGCCAATGCACGTCAGCTTGCTTTTCAAGCCAAAACTGCTGATATTGTGTATCGCCCGCCAATTGAAAGTCTGGAGCTGCTGAAAGCTGATTCCACCGTTAAGGTTGATTCTCTTCCTAGTCTGCGGACGCATCAACTTATTTACAATATGAACAATACTGATCTGAAAAAGACGCCTGTGCGTAAAGCATTCGATAACCTGATCCATCGGGATGAGATTGCCAACGGTATCATGTCTGGTCAGGGAACCCCTGCTCAAGGCCCGTTCTTGTCGGATTTTCCTTTTTCACCGAAATATATTACGAAAAAGTTTGATTTGAGTGCCGCACGAGAAGGCTTCAAGCAAGCTGGATATACGGTGCAGAACGGAAAAGTTACGAACCCCGACGGCAAGCCACTTCATTTCACATTGTTAACTTACCAGTCGAGAACGGAGCTTCCACTCATTTCACAACTGATTCAGGCGAACGCTAAGGAGCTCGGCATTACGATTGATATCCGTCAGGTTGATAATATTGACGAATATCTTGCCGCTCATCAGGATTGGGATTTGGCGACTTACAGTAGCATTACAGCCCCGCGCGGTGATGCAAGCTATTATCTGAATGCGGCTTACATGCCTGAGGGAGCATTGAATTACGGGCGTGTGCGTGTACCAGAACTGGAGGCTATGATTACACAACTGAACACAACCGTGAATGAGGAACAACGCAACAAGCTGGCGCTGGAGGCTATCACGCTGATTGACCAAGAAAATCTGCAATCCTTTCTGGTCCATCCCAACAACGTAGTGGCCTATCGCAATTACGTACTTAACTGGGTAACAAGCCAAAGTGAATACTACCTGCTGACCCAGGACCTGGATGTGAACTAGTATGCTCAAATCCATCGCCAAAAAGTTTCTTGAACTTGTATTGTTCTTTCTTATTCTTTCCTTTGTGAGCTTCTGTCTGCTTAAGCTTGTTCCGGGCGATCCCGTCCGGAGCATTCTCCGAGTCGATGATGTAGCAGTGTCCAATCAGCAAATTGCGGATATGCGCAGCCAACTGGGGCTGGATCAGCCATTACCTGTGCAATATGGTAAGTGGCTGGTTCAGTTGCTTCAGTTTGATTTTGGACAATCTTATTTAACCCATCGTCCGGTATTTACAGAGTTTATGGAAAAACTGCCTTATACACTTCTGCTGACCGGAGGCTCTCTGTTCATTATGCTGCTGATAGCTCTCCCGTTGGGAACGATGGCTGCGCTGTACCGTAATCGCTGGATTGACAGTGCCAGTCGTGTGTTTGCCTTAATCGGTTCCTCGATTCCTAGTTTTTGGCTGGGCCTTTTGTTTATCGAGTGGTTTGCAGTTAAATTGCGCATTTTTCCGTCTATGGGTGAAGGAAGCATTTTTCATTTGGTACTCCCTTCCCTTACCTTGGGATTGGCAATGGCGGCTGTCTATGTACGAATGATCCGCGCAAGTCTGATTGAAAGCTCGGGGCAAGATTTTATCAAAGCGGCACAAGCCCGTGGAATCAGCCCAGTTCGCATTTTTTTCAGACACATGTTCCGTCACAGTCTTGTTCCACTCATAACGGTATTCAGTGAGAGTATAGGCAGCCTACTGGGGGGCACGGTCGTGATTGAGGTGCTATTCGCCTATCCGGGGCTGGGCAAATGGATTGTAGATGCTATTGCCGCGAGAGATTACCCCATTATTCAGGGCTATACCGTATTTATGGCCATGTTCATTGTATGTATCAATATCTTGGTAGAGCTGTCCTACCGTTGGGTCAATCCTGAAATCGCTTTGAAGGAGAAACGTTTATCATGATAAAATCCGTACATGCGGAAAACAGGTGGCTCACCAGGACACGATTGTCCAAAGCATGGATCGTGTCACTCTCCATCCTGCTCATTCTTGCAGCAATTACAGTCGTTCCGTTCCTTGCTCCGCAAGATCCGTATCGTATCCAGATGGGGAATCGGCTTCAACCAATCAGCGCTACGCACTGGCTGGGAACCGATCATTTGGGAAGAGATGTGTTGTCGAGAGTGATAGCAGGAGTTCAGACGACTGTCGGAACCAGTTTGTTGATTTTGGCCGTTTCACTGGTTGTCGGGGTTCCTCTTGGTCTGCTTTCAGGATTTATTGGAGGCTGGATCGATCGTGTATTCAAACGGGTGGTCGATGCCTTCATGACATTACCTGATTATATTTTTGCCATTGTACTGAGCGGATTGCTCGGACCAGGCTTAGTGAATCTTATTTTCGCGGTGACTGCGGTAAAATGGGTTGGTTATGCACGGCTGGTGCGCAGTACCGTTCTGGCTGAAAAGCAAAAGGATTACATTTCGTTATCCATACTGGCGGGTACCTCCTCTCTGCGGATTGTCATGCGGCATATTCTCCCCCATGCAATTGGGAATGTTTTGGTACTGGCTACGCTGGATATTGGAAAAATCATTTTAATGATTGCCTCCCTATCCTTTTTGGGCTTAGGTCCACAGCCGCCAATTCCCGAATGGGGCACCATGCTGAATGAAGGACGAGTGTATTTTCAAATGGCTCCCCATCTAATGCTGGTTCCCGGGATAGCTGTCGTGCTAACAGTGCTACTGGCGAACGTGCTTGGAGACAAGCTGCGCGACCGTTATGATGTCAAAACCCGGACGGAGGAGTGAACTGCACATGCTGACTATTGAAGGCTTGACGATTCGATCAAAAGCAAAAATAATTGTAGAGCAACTGGGACTTGCCGTTCGTCAGGGGGAATGGTTTGCACTTGCCGGCGAAAGCGGTAGCGGCAAAAGCATGACTGCGTTCGCTATTGGTGGCCTGCTCCCCTCTTCTGTTACAGCGGAAGGTATCATTGCGTGGAAGGACAATAATTTGCTAGCCCTATCCGCTAAACAAAATCGTTCCTTGCTGGGTAGTGAAATATCTTACATTTTTCAAGACTATCACGGGGCCTTCACCCCCTTTCTACGTGTGGGCAGCCAACTGGACGAGCTGATGCGCGCTCACGGCAAACAAGATCGCAAGGCGCGTAAGCAGCGCTGTATCGAGGTGCTGGAGCGCGTACAGCTTCCCGCCGAGCGTGTGTATCGCAGCTATCCGTTCCAGCTCAGCGGCGGTCAATTGCAACGGGCGGCTATTGCGGCTGCACTGCTGCTGGAGCCGAAGTTGCTCATTGCGGACGAGCCAACAACCGCGCTGGATACGCTCACAGCTCATCGGGTGCTCCAGCTTATTGACCAAATCCGGACGGAAACAGGTATTTCCGTCTTGTGGATCACTCACGACCTGCGGCATGTACGCAAGTATGCGGATCGAATCGCAGTGATGCGTGCAGGTTCACTGGTTGAAACTGGCGAAACGCAAGCGGTGCTGAATCATCCGGCCCACCCGTATACACGTCGCCTACTGGCGGCTATTCCGCCGCTGTCTCCGGGCGCTCCAGCACGTTTGCCATACAACAGCACCGAAGAACAGATCGCATCGGAAAGGAGCGCTTTACATGAATGATCAAGCCACTTGCGCTCAGCGGCAAGACACGTCTAATCCTGCCGTTACCGTCTCCGGTCTGACGAAGGCTTACGCGGGAGGCAAAACAGTGCTACAAGATGTTGCACTGTCGATCTCACCCAGAGAATGTCTGGGCGTCGTCGGAGAAAGTGGCAGTGGGAAAAGTACACTCGCTCGCTGTATTTTGACATTGGACCCGTTTGATCAAGGTGAGCTTAGATTGGATGGACAGTCTATCCGGGGGTTAAAGCGGAGCGAATTAAAACGTATTCGCAGCAGGCTGGGTGCGGTATTTCAGCATCCCGCTGCGGCTTTGAACCCCAGACTAACCATCCTGCAATCACTGATGGAACCACTGGACCAGCTCAAGTACTATGTTCCTTCCTTTATGGCGGGTATGCCCTCAGGACGTCGGGATATAGCAGAACATCTGCTTGGTATGGTAAAGCTTCCAGCCAGCTATCTGGATAAGTTTCCACATCAGCTCAGCGGTGGGGAAAAGCAGCGTGTAACCATCGCGCGCGCCATCAGCACTGAGCCGGATTTTATCGTATTGGACGAGCCAACAGCAAGTTTGGATGTGACCACACAAGCCACCGTTTTGAATCTGCTCAAGGATTTACAGGATGAGCTTGGGCTGGCTTATCTGTTTATATCCCATGATCTGGCGGCTGTGCACTTTATGAGTGATCGAATCATGGTCATGAAAGATGGCAGTGTGCTTGAGCATTTTTCCAAAGAAGCATTATTTCATTCGGATCGCCATCCCTATACACAATCGTTACTGGAGGTTTTTTCAACATGTTGCCTTCCCACCGAGCCTATCTTGCTTTAGCTATCCCTTTAATTATTTCGACGATTACAACCCCGCTGCTCGGAGCAGTGGATACAGCTGTAATCGGTCATTTAAGCCATTCCGCGTATTTAGGCGGTGTGGCAGTGGGTACTCTTATTTTCAATACTTTATATTGGTTGTTTGGCTTTCTGCGAGTTAGCACATCAGCTTTCACGGCACAAGCCGCGGGGGCACAAAATAACGACCAGGGCATAGCCGCTCTCATGCGCCCACTGGCCATTGCTTTACTCATCGGTGCGGCATTCATTGTGTTGCAAAAGCCGATCCTGCTAGCTTCTCTACAGTTAATCCATCCTGCTCAGGATGTGGCGGCGCAGGCAGCGATTTATTTTGACATTCGTATTTGGGGAGCCCCTCTTACACTGGTGAACTATGTGCTGCTCGGCTGGCTGATGGGTTTGTCCCGCGTGAAGGCGACATTGTTTTTGCAAATTTCGATGAATGTAATCAATATGGTATTGGCTATTGTATTCACACAAATCATGCATTGGAATGTCACTGGTGTAGCAAGCGCTACTCTGATTGCAGAAGTTCTTGCATGTGTATTTGGTCTTGTGCTGGTGTTCCGTTCATCGATTTGGAGAGAATGGAAGCGAAGCGGGCCGATGAATTGGCGAGAATGGTTTGGAGTCTCAGAGTTGAAAAGTGTCATGGCGACGAACCTTGATCTCATGATTCGTACAGCCTGTCTGCTGACGATGTTTAATCTGTTTACGGCGCGCAGTGCGAGCTTTGGAACCGATCAGTTGGCGGCGAACGCTATTTTGTTGCAGATTCACTACATTATAGCTTACTTTTTTGACGGATTTGCTAACGCCAGCAGCATCATGACGGGGCAGGCCCGTGGTGCCCGAGATCGGAAAATGCTCCAAAGAGTTATCCACTTGTCCTGGTTCTGGACGCTGGTTACCAGCGTAGTGACGGGAGGATTGTATTTGGCACTGAAAGAGCCGCTTATCTCACTGTTTACGGATAATGCTACGGTGATTAGCCTTACAGGCCCTTACAATGGCTGGCTTGTGGCCTTTCCGCTAGCTGCCGGACTGGGACTGGTATTCTACGGTGTGTTTACGGGGATGTTGGTAACGTACCCCATCCGTAATTCTATGATGATTTCATTGGTCTGCTTTTTGATCGCTCTCTTCTGGTGCGTTCCTCATTATGGGAATCATGGACTTTGGCTGTCCTTTATCGTGTTTGCATTAGGACGATCACTGTTTCTTATGATCTACTTGCCTCGGTTGCATAGGATATAACAGCTTTTTTACATCATTATATTTTTAAACACCAAAACACACAAAAATAAGCCGCAAAACCTCGGATTATTGGAGGCTTGCGGCTTTTCTAGCTTTAGAATTTTTCCTTCGGTTTGTAAGATTGGCACACCTAAAAGCAGCGGAAAGGACGGAACGATTGCGGAAAAGCGGTAGCGGTCGCCTTTGTCTCCAGATTTACACCGCGTAGTGTGATTCAATAAATCTGGAGACAACAGCGATTGGAGCAACGTTCCGTTCGCGGAGCGTCCACCACCATGTACGTGGCGTTGGGACATCCTTTTTTATATTTATACACAGGGCTTTCTGTTAGGAGTTTGCAGATACCTCTACTCGCCTTGAGGAACGGTCAAGCCTAGACCTTCGGCTACACGGCGTCCGTATTCAGGATCAGCCTTGTAGAAATGTCCAATCTGACGCAGCTTGATTTCATCACTTTCCACCGGCTTCATCGCACCCACGATGTTTTGTACCAGACGCGCACGCTCTTCTTCGCTGAGCAGACGGTACAGGTCACCCGGTTGAGTGTAATGGTCATGATGGTCATAAGCTACACTTTGAGCTTCGCCCGATACTTCAAAAGGAGCGATTTTGTGCGCTGGTGACTCTTTGGGTCCACCGAGGCTGTTGGGCTCGTAATAGACTGATCCGCCGCCATTGTCGTCACTACGCAATGCACCATCACGTTGATAGTTGTGTACTTCCGCATGCGGTCGGTTGATCGGCAATGAATTGTGATTTGCGCCTACGCGGTAGCGATGTGCGTCTCCATAGGCAAACAGGCGTCCTTGCAGCATTTTATCCGGGGATGCCTCAATACCAGGAACAAATGAACCCGGCGAGAATGTCGCCTGCTCTACTTCAGCAAAATAGTTCTCAGGATTGCGATCCAGCACCATGCGTCCCACCTCGATCAACGGGTAATCCTTTTGAGACCATACTTTTGTCACATCGAATGGATCAAAGCGGTATGTGTCCGAATCCTCTAAAGGCATAATTTGTACATGAAGCTTCCATGCAGGGAAGTCGCCCTTGTCAATGGCATTAAACAGATCTTCGGTATGATAATCCGGGTTTTCACCGGCAATTTTGGCAGCCAGATCTACATCGAGATTTTGTACGCCTTGCTCTGTTTTAAAATGATATTTCACCCATACCGCCTGTCCTTCGGCATTGACCCACTTGAACGTGTGACTACCGAATCCATGCATATGTCTGAGTGTAGCGGGAATGCCGCGATCGGACATCAGAATACTTACTTGATGCAGCGATTCAGGAGATAAGGACCAGAAATCCCAAACGGCATTAGGGTTTTTTAGATGGGTTTGGGGGTGACGTTTTTGCGTATGAATAAAGTCCGGAAATTTGATAGCGTCCCGGATGAAAAATACGGGTGTGTTGTTGCCTACAAGATCGTAGTTGCCTTCCTCGGTATAAAACTTCACCGCAAAACCACGCGGGTCGCGTACCGTATCGGACGAGCCTTGCTCACCGGCAACCGTAGAAAAACGGATAAACATCGGTGTGCGCTTGCCCACCTCAGATAAAAAGCTTGCTTTTGTATAGGCAGATAAATCATTAGTGACTTCAAAATATCCGTGCGCCCCTGCGCCCTTGGCATGAACCACGCGCTCCGGCACACGTTCCCTGTTAAAATGCGCGAGCTTTTCCAGCAGATGCACATCCTGAATCAATGTAGGCCCGCGTGATCCAGCCGTTATGGAATTTTGATTATCACCGACAGGAGCGCCCCAGCTGGTAGTCAGGTTGGTTGGTTGTTTACTCATCATTGAAATCACCTCTTGAATGAATTGGTTGGCTATGTGCTGTAATCAAAAAAACCTCCCGCCTCTGGTGCCGAATATCTGAAAAAACCTGGGGGAAATTCAGACGGCTTCAAGATCGAGAGGTCTATTCTATTTAACCATAAATTACATTTTAGATAATGAAGATTTCAGGAAGATTTGAAAAAGGTTTGACGAAGATTAGAGCAATAGCTGCTCCCTGTCGAGAAAATCCAGTATATCCTGAACCGACTGGCTAATCTCCCGGCCTTCAGTGGATACGATGAGTTCAGGCTCCAAAGGTGCCTCGTAAGGCGCATCAATACCAGTAAAATGGCGTATTTCTCCGGCTCTTGCCTTCTTGTACATGCCTTTGGGATCACGTCGCTCGCATTCCTCCAGACTGCACTGGATATAGATTTCATAACAGCCTTCCTGCTGTAAAATATCCTTTACCATTTCACGATCCTCACGATAAGGTGAGATCGTAGCGCAAATCGTTAGCACCCCCGCATGTGACATCAGCTTCGCTACTTCAGCAATACGACGGATGTTTTCTTTGCGGTCAGCGGGCAGGAAACCCAGATTGCGATTTAAACCATGCCGAACATTATCCCCATCCAAAATAAACGTGTGTATGCCTCGTGCAAATAATGCTTTTTCCAGTGTGGAGGATACCGTTGATTTTCCCGAGCCAGACAGCCCTGTAAACCAAAGTACCGGGCTTTTATGCCCATTCATAAGCTGGCGCGCTTGCTTGTCAACGTCTGACGCATGCCAGGTGACGTTCGAATTTGGATTCATTCAGCACTCTCCTTATTCATAACTTATCACTGTATATGGTTTTTGAAACACGTCCCTCAGTTTTAGGAAAGACCGTGTTTAAAGGCGTTCAAGGTACGCTGCCCTGCTGTGTGATCCAGCACCGCAAAAACAATCCGGTCAAACAACAATCCATATCCTTCATCTACAAGCACTTGCTTGAACCAGACAGCAACCTCTTCCGGCTTATTGCGGAATACCCCACAGCCATAGGCTCCCAGCACAAGATGCTCTACCCCGTTTTGCGCAGCCAAACTGAGTATGTAACGAATACGCTCCAACATCACTTCACCAATCCGATTCACCTGCTCTGGCTCCCTTTCTCGCACGACTCCAGCATTAACAGCAGGGGCGGTCAGGAAATCGACTTGATACGGCTTTTCCAGCAATGTTCCCTGATCATCCCGAAATGCAGGGACTTCAGGCGAATAAATCATATAATCTGAATAAAAACAACTCCGCAGCTTCCGATTATGTTGATACATCTCTTCCATTTGTGAAATGCAAGGATACAACGCTGACGAACGAGCCAAGCTTTCCTCTTGGGCCTGGCTGCCTCCGAGAAATCCGCCCCCCGGGTTTTTAGCTGATGCAAAATTCAAACACGCCACGTGGGCCAGCTTCTCCTCGACCTGGAGTCTGTATGCCGCCTGCAATGTACTTTCTCCCGTAATTTCCATCTTTGCAATGATCGCCTGTTCGTCTACGCGGGAAGAAGGCCCCAATATGCTTTTTATTCTTTCCTCCGCCTCTTGCTTTACAGCTACAAGCTGGGACGGTGCATATAGCTTCGAGCCTGTAATGGCATTGCTTACCTCTTGTGCAATATTCACTTGTGCCTGTTTGGTATTCGTATAATATCCATTCTCCAAAATAGATAGCGTTTCCTGCGCCATATGTGATCGAGCATCCCGGTTGCTCCGGGGGTTCATGGTATGTTTCATCATGGCTATTCCTCCTTTTGCAGTACATCCTCACGCAGTTTCGTCAATATTTCTCCAAGCCAATTGGTGCCTCGCCATGATTTGCGGTTCCGTATGCGGGCATCATTTTCAGCCAATCCTACACCCCAAATCGTGTCCGTCGGACTGGCTTCAACCAGTGTAGTTCCTTTCGTTTTGAGCAGGTGCTTAAGCAAATTCGGATTTTGCGTAAATTTGGCGTAGTTGCCGTCGTACACAAATTGTCGGCAATTCGCCTCCCACAAGGATTGATCAAATCCCCGCACACTACGGCCACGGGCTTTTTGCTCCCGAGGAGTAGATGCTTGCATAATTTTGCTGGCTACCTCTTCATCCCCAAAAAGCTGTGCTTTTTTAAACATCATATATTGCTCCGCGCAGTTAAATTCCAATTCATTCACGATAAACACAGAGGGATACCATTGCGAAAATGGCGACTGACTGCGATAAAAAAATGTAAACTTCTCCACGTTAATTCCTCATTTCATATGACTCATGCTACATAAAACGCGACCGGGGCTTGAAGCGGTATAGCTTGGACGGACGATGTCCAGCCGCCTTTCTGTATTCATTCGTTTCTTCCACGAGTTCGGCTATTTTACGACGGAAGGCTGCGGCCAACAGCTCCTTACCCAGAATAATTTCATATACCTGTTGAAGCTCGCTCAATGTAAACAGGGCTGGCATCAGGTGAAAAGCAATATCTGTATATTCTATTTTGCTGCGCAAACGCTCGATGCCGTACACAATAATTTTGGCATGGTCAAAAGCAATTCCTTGGGATTCCAGCACTTCTCGCTTGACCTCAATGGTTTTCCCCTTGAGAATTTCAGTCACTTTTACTTTGGCTGACAGGTGAATGTCCCCATGCTTCAATGTAATATCAATGTCTTGTTCCCATCTGTAACCATCCGGCTGATTCGTCCGTGTCTCCTGAGCCACACTGTAGCCCAGCTCAAACCATTGGGCATCCGCAGCATCATCTCCGGCTTGTACCTCCAGTGAATCGTGATCTACCAATGCCATGTAAGCGCAACTGATGACCCGCATACGAGGATCACGTGCTACATCTCCCCACGTATATAGCTGCTCCATATAAATCCGGTCTACATTCGTTTCTGTCTTAAGCTCACGTCGTGCAGCCTCTTCCAGGCTTTCATCTATCCCTACAAAGCCGCCTGGCAACGCCCATTGTCCCAGAAACGGGTGCTCCCCCCTCTGGATCAGAAGTAGCTGGAGTGTCTTCTCCGGCAGTTTGCGGTAATTGTGCTGGAGCTGATCCATCACGGTAAAAAGCAGCATATCCACCGTTACCGATGGACGCTCATACTGATTGGCATCATATGCGGCCAAAAATTGTTCCTCCGATAAGCCGTTATGCTTGTGCTTCGATATATCTGTCACTTGCGTCACCTGCCTGTTCATATATGGGTAATAGTCGCTTTCTAAATCAAGCAGCGAAAACAGCCTATGTAAACATTTTTTTTATTTTAACTAAATGATAAAAACAAAATGTTAATATCAATACAATAATATATAATTCCAAATTCGTCAACAGGGTTAAAAGCCCTATTTTTATTCAGGTAATAGTTCTATTCAACTGTTTACGGAATTTCGCTTGTTGATGGTTGTCATATAATGTATGATGTTTTGGTCAATACAGGAAATGAACCACATACTAAACCTACGTAGGGAGAAGATCGAATTGTCTAACCAGTTTAACCCGCAACACAATCAACAAGGAGCACCATCCAGACCAGCACCTGTTTACCCGCCTCCTGTATCATTCAAGGAGTGGATGATTAGCATGCTGCTGTTGGCTATTCCGGTAGTTGGACTTATTATGCTGTTTGTGTGGGCTTTCAGCGGCTCTACTAATCCGAGCAAAGCAAACTATGCTAAAGCAGCTCTTCTTTGGGCCGCTATCGTAGTCGTGATTTATATTATTATTGGTATTGCTCTGTTGCCTGCTATCATAAGTTCATTGAATTCAAGCAACTACTATTGATTCCAAGTACATAGCTAAGAACCTCCTGATACATCAACCTGATGCATTAGAAGGTTCTTACACTAAACTGTCGATCCCGTCGGCAGTTTTTTATTTGTTTTGTTTTCGCTTTACTCCTTAATTTTCACAGCGTAGCGATTCATCATTCCCGGCATCCCCTGAAAGTCAAGTCTGCCATGGGCGATCAACTGTTGAATCCGGTATTCCCAAAAAGTGTCGCTTCTTGGCTGCGACCACTGCGTTAAAGCTTCACCTATTATTTTTCCGGTATTTACAAATTCCTGACTACCCTCTAACTGTAGCCTGGCAATCATATCCAGCAAAGCCTGATCAAAATAATAATCCGGTACATGAACAATACGGTCATTGTCCCATATTCTCAGTACACTCTCTTGCTCATTAAGCTCCAGCCACTCCCGTTCGTATCGTCGGCGGTCTTCGATAGACACAACATGAGATTCGTGTTCACTTCGCTTAATGAAGCTTTCAATTTCTTTTGAATGCACCACGCCCATAGATACAGGGTATCGACTTTCAGTATATAAGCGATCATCCGGGTCCCTCTCCAAGGTTTCCGTGACATTAATGACCCGAATAGGCGTGGCTCTGTTACGCAGGAGATATAGCGCAAAACGTAATCCGGCCTGCTCGTCAGCATTAGAGCCACACCAGATCGTGATCGACTTGTTCGTTGAAAATAAAGTTCTAGACTGGAGTTGTTGATCTAATGTGGTTTTTCAATTATTAATTTGGCAGCCTTCGCAAAATAAGTTTTAGACTGTTCCAATAAAGTAAGCAGCGGCGGACTAAGACGTGAAAATAAAGTCTTAGACTGCCACTGCTGTTTCAGCCTGATATTGAACTAACATTCCCCAGTTAGCGTAACGATTAGTTAATCGAACACTCAGTTAACATTTGATTTCGACGGAAAGTGATTGTTCCTAATGTTAAGTCAACAGAAACTCTACTACTTCAGCCTTCAGCGTTTCGTGAAATTGCACGCGATCAAAGCCGGGCGGGTCTTGCGAGGGGGGAAAGGCTGGTGAAATCATCTCAGCTGGGAAAGGAGTCAGGAAGGAATAATGTCCGGCATTCTCCACCGTCCGATAGCGAATCATTTGCGGTTCAGCAACACTATTCATGATGATCTGCGCGTGAAAAGGAAGTGCGTAAGGGTCTCGCTCGGCATCCAACATGAGAATGGGGAGCCGAACGTTGTTTAATGCTCCCTCATTACGGAACCAAACGGACGCCGGGGCTAGCAAAATCAGGGACCGGATGCGTGAATCATGAGGGACATCGATCTGCTGCGGCTTCCCATCCGGGCTCTCAGTAGGGAAGGAGGTCGGGATACCGCCAGCTGCTGCAAGCGCGGTGTAGCCCCCCATGGAATGCCCGATGACCGAATGGCCTCCCGGCTGTAGAAGCCCCTTAAACCTCTCATCTTCAAAAAACCAGTCGGCTGCCATGCGAAGGTGCCGGGGGCGATAGGTGAGGTTTTGGACAGTACCTTCCAAACTATTATCATTGCGGTTATTAAATGGATGTTCGAGAAGGCCAACGATAAAGCCGCTGCGCGCCAAATGCCGAGCGAGCGACCGGTACACAAGCGGTGAACCGCCTGTACCGTGTGAAATGAGGACTAGTCTAAATTTTCCCTCCAGCGGCGCTGCGTCTCTGGCCACTTCCAACGAGTACGGCCCTAACCTATCAGTCTGTTCCGGTGCATCTGTCGGATACATCACGATCATGGGAACGGTCACCTTCAATGCGTTGTCGGTAATTTGTACCTCACAGCAACCTGCATATCCTTCAACAATGTCTTCTATTTTGTTCATCTTGATTTCTTCCTCTCCTTGAGCTACATGCTCCTATTATGGCGAGCCAACGGGAATATATATGTCTAATACCGAATCCTCGTTCATCGGTCCTAGATATCGATGGTCGTAACGCACAAACTCCGGGCAATTAGTACGAACGTTGCCTGACTGGGGTAACCAGGTTTCATAAATGTACTGGAATGTATCGTTGAGTCTCGATAATGTCCCCTTATGAGTAAAAACCGCATAAGTTACAGCTGGGAGCAGCTTAGCGACCATTCCCAAGGGAACTACACTCTCCTCGCCAGCCACCTCGACACAAGCGATATACGTGACTTCCCATTGCCTACCTGTAAGTTCAATGACCGCATAAAATATGTCTTCCGTATCCGGCTTTCGCTCAATTTCAAACAAACGCTGCCTAAAGCTCCGCCATAGCTTTCCGACTTCGTCCGAATTGACACCCGGTATCGACATGCCGACCAGATGCAGCTTATTCAGGCAGACAATAGCTGGCACGAGGGAGACGCTCTTATTCAAATGCTGTAGCCCCACTTTATCCAAAGGAAGCTTCTCCATTGCCCGGAACAGCGTGTCCTTCATGTCCCTTTGCTTTCGAAATTGTCCAGGCGAGATGGAGAACATTTTCCCAAAGGCTCGGGCGAAGGATTCCTGAGACTCGAACCGGTACAGGATGGCAATATCTATGATCCTTTGGTTGGTATAAAATAAATCGTATGCTGCTTGTGTCAATCTCCGCTTGCGTATGTACTCCGAGACGGAGTTTCTCGTAACCGATAGGAAGATCCGGTGAAAATGGTACGGCGAATAGCCCGCAGCCTCCATAACCTTGGTGCTTAATCTCTCATCGGTCAGATGATCCTCAATATAGGTAATGGCCTTGATTACCAAATCCTTATAATTCACTTTAATACCTCCATATCGATATACTCACTTTACGACAGATGGAACGCTCTGTTTTGATATTTTTTGCGGAATTTCACTTTACTCAACAGCTAACATTACTTTCCAAGCGCAGATAGTTTCCTGATCAGCCACACTCTTCGGTTCGCCAAAAGAGCGATCTCTGGAAATTGCTCAGTCTCGCTGGTTTTAAACAAATCTGCCCGTCCCTCGGTTAATGATGCATCGTTAGTCTAAGACTTTATTTTCCTGGTCTACATCTTTATTTTCTTAGTCTACAACTTTATCTTCCAGTCTATTACTTTATTTTCTTTCTACACGACTTATCATCAGGAATTTCATTAAGAGTCGCTATCATCGGCTCAATACGATGATCCCAATTCGCGTAATGGAAAGACTCATAATGCACCATCCGTTCAGCCAACCAGTTGTGACGATTCTCTTGTCCTTCTGGTGTTCCCAGTTTCCATAAAGGCCCTATGGAAAACGGATCATTAAAAGACAGCACAATACTTTCATGTCGTAATCCTGCACCCGAAAGGCCTACCTTCATGGAGCCAGCGGCTGATTGAGAGAACAATAGATGCACATGCCTCTCCCGAGTGCGCTCATGCTGCAGACGCTCATTTCTGCTTGTCTCCACATCGTTTGCCCACTGTTCCAATATAGGATTAGCCCATTCAGGATTTTTGTCTGATAAGGCTACAGCCTGCTCCAGCACACTACGTACGAAACCTCTAAGTCTTCGACCATTCGATATCTCATTATAGTCTCCATCAAAATTCGGTTCATTGTCAGATGACAAATCAACGACCTCCTTTCATTTAATCAAGTAAAGCTTGTCTTTCGAACAGAAATATCTTTAGAATAGGCGTATAGCTATCACAACTTGCTCCACAATAACAATACCACAGGATGGTTACTCGACTGGAGGAAAAGAAATGACATCGGAGTGGCAGAGATTACAGACTAAACTGCCGGAATGGGTGGAACAAAGCCGTCATCAGTATGTCCATGGCAAGGTGGCAGCGTATATTCCCGAATTGTCCAAAGCCCCGGCCGACGCGCTGGGTGTTGTTGTGATGAACGGAACCGGCGAGACCGTGCTAGCCGGAGATACCAAAATAAGCTTTACAATGCAAAGCATCTCGAAGGTATTCACGCTTATTTTGGCCTTGATGGATAATGGTGAAGATGTTGTCTTCTCCAAGGTTGGTATGGAGCCTACCGGAGACCGTTTTAATTCCATGCTGAAGCTGGAGCTGGTCGAGCCGGGCATCCCGTTTAACCCGCTTATTAATGCCGGAGCCATCGCCGTGTCCTCTTTGATTCGTGGGAACAGTCCCGAAGAGAAGTTTGCCCGTGTCCTGCAATTTTTCCGTTTGCTTACCCGTAATGACACGCTGGAGTATGACCAGGATGTCTACGATTCGGAATCTGCTACAGGCCATTTGAACCGTTCTCTTGCCTATTTCTTGATGGAAAAGGGAATTCTGCGCGGACATGTTGAGGATGTGCTGGAGGTTTACTTCAGGCATTGTGCTGTAAAATTGAACTGTACGGATTTGGCGCGCCTGGGACTTGTATTAGCCTACAATGGACGTGATCCGGTCACGGGTGTACCGCTGATTCCCCGCCGCTATGTGCAGATCGCCAAAACCTTTATGACCACATGCGGCATGTATGACGCATCCGGAGAATTCGCCATTCAGGTCGGGCTGCCCGCCAAAAGTGGCGTGTCTGGCAGCATTATGACGATGGTGCCCGGACGATATGGCATTGGACTGGTCGGACCTTCTCTGAACCGCATGGGCAACAGTACAGCGGGTGTACACTTGCTGGAGACCATGTCGCGAGATTTGGATTGGAGCTTGTTCTAGTTTACGAAAAAAAGGGGATTCCCAGCCTTTCAAGGCCTACGGGAATACCCTTTTCTTTTACTTACCTGATATGCTAAATGGTCTGTCCATTAACCAGTTTGATATGAATGCGGAACGGATCAGCTACATACTTGGCACCATCGCGTTCCTGCACTCCATATCCCGCCGCAGTCAAACGGGCGACAACGGCCTCCAGTTCCTTCTGATCCGGCACAATCAGTTCAAAATAATCCAGGCCCGCAGCATGCTCGGGAGCTGGGGGCGCCCCTTCCCCTGCCCATATATTCAAGCCCATATGGTGGTGGTAACCACCTGCGGATACGAACATAGCAGACGAGCCATAGCGACATGTAATATCAAAACCGAGCACATCACAATAAAATTGCTGCGCCTTGAGCAAATTAGACACATGGAAGTGAACATGCCCAATTACCGTTCCTTCGGGCAGCCCTTGCCAAGGTAGGTTCTCGGAAATAGCGACCAAGCCTTCTGCATCCACAGGATCTGTTCCCATAATGTAATATCCGTTAGCATCTTTCTTCCACTGATCACGAGGACGATCCGCATAGATCTCTATTCCGTTATTATCCGGATCATGGATATACAGAGCTTCACTTACATCATGATCCCCCTGTCCGATTTCAATCTCATGAGCAAGCAGATTACGTAGTGACAGGCCCAGAGCCACGCGGTCCGGTACAAGAATAGCAAAGTGATACAATCCGGCTGCGGATTGGCGTGGAAGAATAACTGCATTTTGAATAAACTTAAGGGTCAGTAGCGGATGCTTTCCGTCGACTGTCAATTCAGCGGTATCCGCCGTTTGACGCAGCAGTTGAAAACCAACGACCTCGGTATAAAATTGAATAGAGCGCTCCAAGTTACTAACCTTTAATGAAATCTGCCCGATTCTGGTGTTGTTATGAATATGTGCTGTCATGAGATTTCCCTCTTTCTACATAGATTGGAGGACTACGCTAATGATAAATTACTGTTCTCTTGAGGTACGGCGGCCAAACAAAGAATCCAGAGACAAACGAGTCGTCGGCGCAAATACTAAATGCAGAGCTACCAGAATAAAGGCAATATCCAGCTCATAACCTGCTCCCTGACCATTACCCATCAGACCGCCGGACAATTTTGCTGTGAAAATCGCTCCGATCAATACAATAACAAAAAGTCCAGATACATAACGGGTAAACAACCCAAGAATTAAAGTAATTCCTCCGACTAACTCAATTACTGCAACGACATAACCTAAAAATCCCGGAACACCAATACTAGAAAACCAACCAGCCACATTGCCCAGCCCCATTTGAAATTTAGCAATTCCGTGCGCCAAAAACAAGATACCCAAAGCCACCCTCATAATTGTTGAAATGTTTCTGCTTGCTGAACTCATATTTATCTCTCCATTCTGAATGAAAATTATTAGTAATAGGAATAATTATTTTGTAATGTGAATTTATCATAAGAAAGTATAGTTTGTCAATAAAATATTTGGTATAATAAATAATAAATTAGTATACATTATATTCCCTTGAAGGAGGAAGGCTCTATGGGTATAGGATGCAATATACGCGCCGCGCGTAAACGTAAAAATTTATCCATCCAGCAAATATGCGAACGAACCGGATTATCTCAAGGCTTTATGAGTCAAGTGGAAAACAATAAAACCTCCCCTTCCATTGCTACACTGGACAGCATCGCTAATGCACTTAAGGTACCCCTCGCTTTTCTGCTGCTCAAAGAAGAGGAACGAATGCAGGTGATTCGGAAGGATGAGCGCCGCAAAACGGTTTATGGCAAAAATAAGCTTCAGATTGACCATTTGGGGGGGCAGGGTAACGTCAAAATGATGCTGGTGGACATGCCGCCAGGCTCATCCACGGAAGAAGAGCATGCTCATGCGGGCGATGAGATTCATTTTGTTATGGAAGGCACGGTATATGTGGAGCAAGGCGAGGATTCGGCTACCCTTGAAGCGGGAGATTCCTTTAGCTGGAGAGCAGCCATTCCGCATTATGTCAAAAACATTGGAGAAAACAACGCCCGTATTTTGATTTCTGTATTTCTCGAAGCAGAGAATGAAGCTTAAATTTCATCAAAAAAAGCGCGTACCGGGAAGTCGTTTTTTCACTTTCACGGTACGCGCTTATTATGTTCTTTAATTACTAAGTCCAACTTTAACTTTATTCCATCGCCTATTTGGCATCTGTCCGTGATTCCCACGGCAGCTTGAAGGTTTTCATGATCTGCTTGGTATCAGAGGGGAGTTCAGTTCCTAAATTTACTACAGTCCCCAGCAACTCGTCTTTATGATCCATAGTAATACGCCCGTAATAAGTGGTGCTGCTGTCTCCCCATCCTGTAGTAAACTCATAGACCAGCGGCTTATTTAGTTTCGGGTATGTTCCCCACTGATTTTTAACTTTATTATTCAAAAAACGCTCCAGCGGGTCATAATCCATGGTGAACTTTTTATTATAAGGCTCTCCTACATACCCTTGATAAGTGACAACCGGAAAACCGTCTTTCACTTCAACCAGGCTCAACACATCTCCACTAATTATAAAATAACGCAATGCTTCTCCTTGAGGAAACAAATAAATACTCGCCAGGATTTCAGTATTGGGAAAATGAACATCAATATAAGGATGAGCAGAGCGTCTGTCTAAACGAACTAACGCTTCGCGCGCAACCGCCAAATCTCCCTCATAAATCTGTTCTTTTATTTTACCTTGGATCGGTGGTTGCACCTGGATCTGCGGACCGGTCTTTTCCAGCGTATATCCCAGCTCAAACGACACATCACGGAGAGGTATATATACTTCTTTACCTGAAATCTCAAAGGTAAGTTGTTGCTGGTTCTTACGTGATGGTTCCTTCAACTGAACAGGTTCCGACCACTTTTGTAGCGTAACCAGCTTCTTTTTGACATCCCAATGATAGGTTGCACCCACAGCTTCGGCAAAGGGTTTAAGCGGAATCGTGAGCTTTCCGGCGATCAGCATAGGTGTAGCCTTTGAGTTTAATGGCTGTCCGTTTACGACAATAGTTGTTAATTGCGTTGATTGCGTTTTTGGTGTCGGTGTGGCTTTTTGTTCGGCAGCGTCCACCACTCCTTGCTGTGTAACTGTGAATAGTATGGATAGTGTAAACAAGGCGGCAAGCAGTCGCTGAAATGTTCCCCGGTTTAACTCCATGACCAGTCTCCGTTCACTTTAATGGGCTTTTGTACTCAAATTCTATCTCTTCTTGGCTGCGTCAATATCTCCAGGATTTAAACCTTCCCAGATATTCGGGATACTGACGGTCTCTGGATGCTCGAATACGAGGAACGCTGTCGGTAAATACCGCTCGCCGTATTCAGAAGAAGGTTTATTCACAATGGCATGATCCTTGACGAGCACAGTCGATGATCCACCATCCAGATTAGCACCGATAACCGCTCCGTGTTTAAGTAAAATGTTTTGCATATCATACAAATTGGCACCGATGCTGTAACCCGGCTGACGACCGTCGATGGTCACAAAAATAATCGCGCCGTCTGCTCTTTGCCCCATTGCCGTACGGGGAGCAATTCCCCATCCTTCGCTTGCATTGCGAATAAGACCTTTACCATTCACGATCAGGCGTGGCTGAAAGGTAACTGCTTCTTGCACGTTCATTTTGGCTAGCTCGGACAGCGAGTAATGCCCGGCCACCATTTTGCCTTGCTTATCAATCCCTACGATTTGGGCAGAAGCGTTTTTTCCCATATCGTTGTAGTATAGCTGGCCTTGTGAAATAACAACGCCGATCGGCTTAAAGCCATTCCCATTCCAGTTAGGATCGGCAAAGCCGCCACCATTTACGCCTGCAACAGCTCCCAAGCGCTCTACCATACTGGATACTCTTTCTCCCTTGCCTATATTGGCAGGAATCCCGAGTCTGATTTTAGTCGGGTCATGCACTGTCATTACATAGCCGTGATAATTGCGGCCCGATACCTCTTCTACTTCAACCAGCGGCGTTTGCTGCACCTTGGTCGGTGTCAGATCAGGCAGCTTGATCGTATGTCTGTCCTTCTCCTCGCCCATCTGTTCGAAACGGGCCGAATATTCAGCCACTCGCTTCTGAGCCTCCGCTTCACCAATAAAATATTTTGCCCAGTGACGATGTTGTGTAGTGATCAGCGTATCCGCAGCCAAGTAGCGCATGTCCTTGCCAGATGGTGTTAAAAACAGCCACGCGCCGCCCCCAATTCCAGCGAGCAGTAATACAATAAAAAGCCGCCCCATAAAGCGACCAAATTTTCCTTTTCGTTTCTTTTTTTTGTTTTTCTGCCTGCGAGCTGTTGCACGCTGTGGCAAGACTTCCGGTTTCATTCGCCATCTCTCCTGTATGCTGACTTCTGTCTTGAATATAACTGTTCTCTCAATGAGCTGATAGAGTTTGTTTTTCAGGACAGCCATGCTGCTGATTCTTATCCTCAGAGGGTAACAGATCGGCAGCGACATCTAACGACAATATCATAAACTAATTTTGTAGAATGATAGTGTCAATTTTTTAACAGATTCATCATACCGAAAAAGAACACAATAAAACAGCCCTCCACATCAATGTGAAGGACTGTTTGGAAAATTACGTTAGAAACCACGTGGGTCGTAACCTTGTTTCATTTGCATTGCAATCTCTTTTATGGCGCTGCCTCTGGTTCAAGCAGCATGAACAGTTCTTTCATTTGTTGTCGCTTGAGCTTCGGACTGAGCACATACAGGGTATCTCCCGGCTTAATCACAGTTGTGCCTCTCGGAGCTATAATTTGCTCTTCTCGAATAATAGCGGTGAATAAAATATCTTCAGGCAACTGTATATCCTGAATCGCTTTGCCCGCTATCGACATCCCTTTTTGTACCTGAATGTGGTTGATTTCCGAAGTGGTTTTTCCCAGAGAAACTAATTCCAAGAGCGAAGGTGATGATGTTTCGTTAGGGTCCATTAAGCCGAGTTTCACCGCCAGCCACGAAATGGTCGTACCTTGTATAATGGCGGAGGTAAGCACGACGAAGAATACGACATTAAAAAACATCGGCCCCACATCCATCTCATCCAGTAGTGGATAGGTAGCCAGTACAATCGGTACCGCTCCTCTT
>NZ_ASRY01000294.1 GCF_000520815.1 Paenibacillus maysiensis
CCGAGCCCCAAGCCTGCCAGCCCACCAGGTCCAATGGCGTACAGCGATTGAATAATCTGATAGCCTGCACCAAGCGGATCGGACCATGGGTCCAGAAACGCAGTGATCCGCTGGAGCCGATAAGGCGCAGCTGCAATCAGGGCCGCAAATCCGGCCGCTCCCGTTAATGCCAGCAGGCCCAGATGCTTCAT
Organism: Paenibacillus maysiensis; assembly: GCF_000520815.1. Classification (GTDB taxonomy): domain Bacteria; phylum Bacillota; class Bacilli; order Paenibacillales; family Paenibacillaceae; genus Paenibacillus; species Paenibacillus maysiensis. The sequence goes on from NZ_ASRY01000294.1 coordinate 192, forward strand.
ACGTGCGCCTGCCGTAAATACGATCAGCATGGACGCCCCCATCATCACCGTGCCTGTGCCCAAATCGGGCTGGAGCATAATCAGGCCAAAGGCCAGTCCCATGAGTCCAAGCGGGGGCAACAGGCCGCGCGTAAAGGAGTTAATATCATAATCCTGGCGGCTAAGCCAGCGGGCTAGAAAAAGAATCATGCCCAGCTTCATAAACTCGGATGGCTGAATACCAAAAGAGCTGATACCGAGCCAGCTTCGGGCACCGCCTCTGACTACACCAATGCCGGGAATGAGTACGGCAACCAGCAGCGCGAGACAGATCAGCAGTACGACCTTGGCATACTTCTGCCAGATCCGATAGTCTGTTCGGGCAGTGAAGTACATCGCCACAAGACCTAGCCCGGCGAACAGCAATTGCCGCTTTACAAAATAGTAGGAGTCCCCGTACTCGTGAAAAGCGAGGACGGCGCCCGCACTGTATACCATAACCATGCCGATGGCTAACAAGCTCAAAATACAGACGAAAAGCCATATATCCGGCGCTGGACGAGATTGCTTCATCAGGAGGCCACCCCTTGCATAAAAGTAGGGGCTTATCCAACCCCCCTACTTACAATTTATGCGCCGCCTCTTTAAAAATACGTCCACGCTCTTCATAGGACTGGAACATATCCCAGCTTGCGCACGCGGGTGAGAGCAATACAACATCTCCCGGCTCAGCAAGTTTAGCAGCCTTGTTCACAGCCTCCACGAGCGTAGCGGCGGCGTCCTCCCCATTATCGACGACCTCGATACGCTCTATTCCAGCCTGACGTGCCCGGTCTGCCAGCTTGTGCCGAGTCTCACCCAGCAGCACAACAGCCTTTACGCCCTCCTGCAAGGACGGTACGAGCTCTGCGTAATCCGAACCACGGTCCAATCCTCCGGCAATCAATACAATAGGTTGCTTGAAGGAAGACAGCGCCATCATCGTCGCTTTGGAATTGGTTGCTTTAGAATTGTTGTAATAAGCTGCCCCGGCATGTTCTCCAACATATTCGAGTCGATGCTCCACTCCACGAAAAGCGCTTAGCGGTTCCGCCAATTTAGACGGCTCCGATCCTGCGGCAATAGCAATCGCGCATGCAGCGAGGGCATTTTCCACATTAAAGCGGCCCGGAAGGCCAATCTCAGCCACGCCTATAATCGGATGCACCACACCACTTGCATCGCGATATACGATATTGCGTTCGATGTCATCCGTCACATCCGGTATGTATGGCGGGTCAGCGAACAACCCTTCCTGCAAACGTTCCGTCATCGAGAACGGGAGCAGCTTCGCTTTGATATAGGGCACAAGCTCCCGACAAACGGGATCATCCCAGTTCAATACCGCAGTATCAGCCGCCGTTTGATTGGCGAACAGACGCGCCTTGGACGCAACATAATCCTCCATGTCACCATGATAATCCAGATGAGTTTCAGCCACGTTCAGCAAACAGGCTACAGCAGGTTTGAAATCCTTTGTTCCTTTTAACTGAAAACTGCTCAGCTCCACCACCATCCACTCGTCCGATCTGGCATCCACAGCGGCCTCACATAATGGCGTGCCGATATTACCAGCCACGATCGGCTTCATGCCGGATGCCTCTAACAGCTTACCTACCCAAGTAGTCGTGGTCGTTTTCCCATTCGAGCCAGTAATCCCGATCATCGGCGCTTTGCATAAATGATAAGCTACCTCGACCTCAGTCACGACCTCAATGCCCAGTTCGACAGCTTTCTGCACTGGCGGGGCCGTATAAGGAATACCCGGATTTTTGACAACCAGCTTCACTCCCGGATGAATTAGCCCTTCCGGGTGACTGCCGCATAAAACGGAAATTCCCAAAGCCTCTAATTCAGAAGCTTCGGGACATTGTTCCCTGTCTTTTTTATCATTGACTGTCAGCTTGGCCCCGGCCTGGTGCAGTACCTTGGCGACTTGCACGCCACTTTTGGCCAGGCCTATAATAACGACCTCTTGATCTCGGTATGTGTCTGGATGATTCATTTGTCTACAACCCCTTGTTGAGATAAAGTCCGAGTCCTGCCAGCAGCAGTCCTACAGCCCAGAATGTAATAACTACGCGCCATTCGGACCAGCCGGACAGCTCGAAGTGATGATGAATCGGGCTCATTTTAAAAATACGTTTGCCACGTGTTTTAAAGGAAGCTACTTGTAAAACTACGGACAGCATTTCAATTACAAATACACCACCAATAATAATGAACAAAATTTCGCTTTTGGTGACGATAGCGATGGCACCTATAGCGCCTCCGATTCCCAGCGAGCCTGTATCGCCCATAAATACCTTGGCCGGATGTGCGTTGTATACAAGAAAGCCAAGTACAGCACCAATCATGGCCGCTGAACAAACCGCAGCCGGAAGCGAGGTTGCTTGAATTGCTACGATGGCATAAGCACCGAAGGCAATCGCACTGGTACCAGACAGCAGCCCGTCCAGCCCATCTGTGAAGTTGACGGCGTTGCTAATCGCCAGCATCATAATGACGATGAACGGATAATAGAACCAGCCACTCCAATCAAACGACCAAGAAGTTCCCGGAATGCCAATGGCAGTGCTGTGATCGTTACTAATCAGAAGCCAGCATATGATTCCGCTGAACAGCAATTGCCCGAATAGCTTTTGACGGGCAGTCAGTCCAAGCGAACGCTTGAATACAATTTTGATATAGTCGTCCAGGAAACCAATCAGCCCAAAACCAAGCGTAGCAACCAGCAGGACGTAAAAATCCGTATTTTTAATCGCCGAAAACTTAAGAAAGGTCAGCGTAAAAGCCACCAGAATAACGATTCCACCCATAGTAGGCGTACCCGTCTTTTTAAGATGGCTTTGTGGTCCGTCATCCCGGACCTGCTGGCCGAATTTCATTCGTCGCAGCAGCGGAATGAGTATTGGAGCGGCAATGACCGCCAGTATAAACGATACGACGATCGTCAGCAGTAATAATTGAATATCCATGGGAGTCTCCCTCTCGTCAACATCAGTTCTGTAGTGAAACGTTTTTCAGCGCATCCACAATTTCTTCCAGTCGCATCCCTCGGGATGCCTTTACCAGCACGATATCATCGGCACGGAGGTAAGCTTGCAGGTCTTGGATCAGCTTTTGCTTATCTTCATAAGCATGTACGTCATCAGACGGCATGGACGCTTGCGCCCCATGCGCAATGGACGTGCCCAACACACCGTAGGTGAACAGCACGTCTACATCATGTTGCGCTGCAAAAAGCCCAATTTCCTCATGGAATTGCTTTTCCTCGGGACCCAGCTCCAGCATATCGCCAAGCACGGCGATTTTACGTCCCTTCGTTTCGTAACCGGATAACGTCTGAATTGCAGCTTTCATTGAAGCCGGACTGGCATTATAAGCATCGTTCAGCACGGTAAGCCCATTGGTGCAGCTCACAACCTCAATACGCATGCCTGTCAATTTCAAAGCCGACAGTCCTTCGCGCACATGGTCTGCATCCACTCCAAAATGACGCGCTACCGCCAGTGCTGCCAAACCGTTTACAACATTGTGCTGCCCAAGCAACGGAAGCCGGAAAGCATCCTTGCCGGATTGGGCCGTCGTGAACAAACTGCCTTCTCCATCCGAAGTTATTCCAGTTGGATAATCATCATTATCCGCAGACGTACCGAACGTGAACAGCTTCAAGCCGTCAGGCTTAACCGTTTCAGGCTCCGCAAGCACTTGCTGCAATAGCGGTTCATCTCCATTGTAAATCAGCAAGCCGCCCGGCTTGAGACCGCTGACGATTTCCAGCTTTGCACGTGCAATTTCTGCACGGGAACCGAGCTGTAGCAAATGCGATTCGCCAATGTTCGTAATGACCGCTACATCAGGCTGGGCAATATCAGTCAGCAGGCGAATTTCCCCGCGTCCACTCATACCCATCTCCAAAATGAGGATGTCCGCATCCTGCGGCATGGACAGCACGGTTAAAGGCAGACCGATATGGTTGTTATAATTTCCTTCGGTTTTGTGTACTTTAAAGGTCGTACCCAGCAGCGCGTTGATGATGTCTTTTGTCGTCGTTTTGCCGTTGCTTCCAGTAATCCCTACGACAGATACACCCGTCTCCCGCAAATATGCGGCCGCAAGACGCTGGAGGGCCGCCAAAGTATCATCTACTTCAATCGCATTCCCTGCCGGAGGTGTACCGTGATCCTTTTGCCATAAAAAAGCAGCCGATCCTTCTCCGCTCACAATCTGCTGCACATAATCATGCCCGTCAAACCGTTCACCCGTGATTGGAACGAACAGCCCTTGGGCCTGCGGCTTGCGTGAATCTGTAAAAACGCCCTCAACCATTCGTTCGGCGTCGGCCTCTATGTGAAGCGTTCCCCCGCTCATGGAGGCGATTTGACCGATTGTTCTTTTCATCACTTGGATAAACCCCTTATCGCTTCTTTGGCTACGATGCGGTCATCGAATTCATGCACCGTTTTTCCGATCAACTGGTAGGTCTCATGACCTTTTCCCGCAATCAATACTACATCGTCAGGGCTTGCCATTTCAACAGCTTTATGAATAGCAGCTCTACGATCTACGATCAGCTCGTAGCGTTCTGCGGGTATACCTTCGTCAATCAGCCCTTGCTCGATGTCTTTCAAAATGGCTTTCGGGTCCTCTGTCCGCGGATTATCCGAGGTAATAAAAGCATGGTCGCTGTATTGAGCAGCAATTTTTCCCATCAAAGGACGTTTCGTACGATCCCGATCCCCACCGCACCCAAATACACACCATACTTTACCAACTGCAAACTCCTTAACGGTGCGGAGCACATTCTCCAGTCCATCCGGTGTATGGGCATAGTCCACGATAACCGCAAATGGCTGACCTGCGTCTACAGGCTCTACCCGCCCATCGACGCCTGCTATGGACTCCAAGCTGTGCTTGATATCAGCCAGAGACCCCCCTTCCAATAAAGCGGCTGTAATGGCTGCCAAGGCGTTATACACATTGAACTTGCCCACCATGCGCAGCTTAATATCGGTATCTCCTTTAAAAGTAGAGACATGGAAGGATGTTCCCTTGGCACCTACAGCGATATGGGATGCCTGCACATCCGACTTCTTTTCCACGCCGTATGTAATCACTTGAGCCGCTGTTATGGCCTGAAAATAGGATGAGGCCGGGTCATCCGCATTCAGAACAGCATATTTACTGTCCGACGCATCCCGCGAGAAGGTATTCCCCAGTCGGGAAAATAACAGCCCTTTGGCCGCACGGTACTCCTCCATCGTGTTATGGTAGTCCAGATGATCCTGTGTCAGGTTCGAAAAAATAGCGGTGCGAAAATCAGTTCCTTTCACGCGCCCTTGCTCCAGCGCATGTGAGGATACCTCCATCACACAGCATTGGACACCTTGCTCCGCCATATTGCTAAGATAGCGTTGCAGCTCTACCGCCTCGGGTGTGGTACCGGACATAGGATAGGACTGACCACCGTAACGCATTTGAATCGTTCCGATCAGTCCAGTGTTCACTCCGGCATCGTTCAAGATTTTTTCAATTAGATAAGTTATGGTTGTTTTGCCATTCGTTCCGGTTACGCCGATCATGCGCATACGGCGGCTCGGTGAATCAAACATATAATCCGCCAAAACCGCCATTGCGTACCGGGCATCCTTGACTATAAGTTGTGGCACAGATACATTCAATTCCCGTTCCACAACCAAAGCCGCCGCCCCGGACGCAACTGCCTGCTGCGCATAATCGTGTCCGTCAACCGTAAAGCCGGGCAGACACAGAAATAAATCTTCCTGCTGTACCCGGCGTGAGTCTGCCCCGATTCCTCGGCAGTCCACTGTACCGTCCCCCACAATGCGGGAGGCGGCCAGCAGTGAAGCCAATTGTTGAAGCTGCATCTTTCATTCCTCCATTGCTCTCTCTCGTTAATCATAGTATGGGTATAAAAAGAACCTATCAATCCCCCATATATATACGGATTGTTGATCCCCGCTCCAGCCGGGAGCCTGGCTTCGGTGCCTGACTGACAACCGTCTTGCCTGACCCGGATTTTACGAGCATAAAGTTCATATTCATATCTTCGTATAAATCAGCCACAGTGGCACCTACCAAATCCGGCACCGTATCAATTCGATTTTCCCCGTACTTGTATTCCTTGGCAATCTGATGGGTACGAGGTGGTATTTTCAGAGCAAGCAGCGAATCCCGCAAAATATTTTGCACGATTGGCGCAGCGACTACCCCGCCGAATTGAATGCCCTTCGGGTTATCCACAGCGGTATAGACAACAATTTGCGGATCATCCGCCGGGGCAAAACCGATAAAGGATACAATATGCTCCGAGGATGAATAACGTCCGTTGATCACCTTTTGCGCTGTGCCTGTTTTGCCTCCCACCCGGTAACCCTCAATAAAAGCAGGACGGCCCGTGCCTTTGGCAACGACGCTCTCCAGCGCTTCCCTCACCTGCCGGGAGGTATCCTCTGAAACGACTCTGCGCACCAGTTCAGGCTCTACTTTTTCCAGCACCTTGCCTGTCTCTGGTTGAATCCAGCCTTTGGTAATGTGAGGTTTATACAGATTGCCGCCATTGATCGCAGCCGACACAGCCGTCACCTGCTGAATCGGAGTGACAGATACCCCTTGACCAAAAGCAGTTGTCGCCAGCTCTACCGGTCCTACCTGGGGTAGCTTAAATAAAATACCATTCCCCTCGCCAATCATGTCAATGCCCGTTTTGCTGCCGAACCCAAAATTGCGAATATACTTGAACAGCGATTCCTTACCTAGACGCTGACCCAGTGTCACAAAGCCTGGATTACAGGAGTTTTCCACGACTTGAAGGAAGGTCTGGCTGCCGTGGCCGCCTTTTTTCCAGCAGCGCAGGCGAGCCCCGCCAACTTCAATGTACCCCGGATCGAAAAAACGATCATTTTTGAGATTGACCTTCTTTTCTTCCAATGCAGCAGCCAAAGTAATAATTTTAAAAGTAGAGCCTGGTTCATATGTCATCCAAATCGGCAGATTTCGATTGTAAATTTCAGGTGCATATTGTTTGTATAGTGCAGGCTCATAGCCTGGTCGCCCGGCCATGCCCAATATTTCCCCATTCTTGGGGTTCATTGCGATGGCCAGCGCGGAATTAGCCTGGAATTTGACCATAGCCTGGTCAAGCTCCCGTTCCATGATAGACTGTACAGACTTATCAATGGTCAGTTGCAAGTTCAGACCATCCTTTGGTTCAACGTACTTCTCAGAAGAGCCGGGCATCAGGCGACCGCCTGCATCGGATAGATACGCAATGCTTCCGTCAATACCGCGAAGCTTGCTGTTGTTCTTTTTCTCTACCCCCGTCAACCCCTGATTATCAATTCCCGTAAACCCGAGAATATGAGCCGCCAAATCGCCATAAGGATAATAACGTTTGTTGTCTTCAGCAACAACGATACCCGGCAGCTTCAAATCACGAATTTGCTGCGCTTTCTCCATCGTAATTTTTCGTCCGCCGGGCTGAAGTTTTTGGCTTGCTGTTCGTTTGGTAATCAGCTTGAGCACTTTATCCTCGCTCATATCTAGCAAGGGCGCCAGCCTGCGCGCCGTTTCTTCCGGCTCCTTGATCTGTACCGGTATCGCCATGACTGTCGGCGAAGTGACATTATAGGTCAGCGCCGTACCTTGCCGATCCAAAATTTCGCCGCGTTTGGCGGCAAAAGGTATATTTCGGCGCCACGATTCCTCGGCCTTGGCCGAGAGTTCGCCCCCTTTACCTAATTGAACATAGGCGAGCCGGACCGATAAGGCTGCAAATAGTACGATCAATCCCAGCAGCCCCCATACCAGCCTGCGCCGCATGGTCACGTTAGATTTCTTCAAACGCGCTCCCCTCCGTTCCTCCAAATACTCATGACATGTCTTACCTCATGAATATTCAAAAAAACGGACGTTAGAACAAGCTATCAGTTATCCTCGCCTTTAATCGCAGCCGCGCTTTTTTCATCGACTACAGCGGAGACCCCACCCTTGGAAGTATCCCCGTCTGCGCTTGCACTCGCAGTGGTATCGGTTCTTGCATCAGTATTCGTTTTTGCTGTACTGCCTGTTTGGTTAGTTGCTACGCCGGTAGTCGAGTCCGGTGTTTCCTCCGGCTTTACTCCGGTCACGGTTTCTTTGGCCGGCTGGAGCGTCACACTGACGATTCGCTTGCCACTCACCATTTGTGCCTTTTGCGAGACAACATAACCTTCGCCGCTTACCTGAACGCCCACCTTCATGAGCGTCAACACTTGCAGCGTGTCACGCAACGAGACACCTGTAAAGTCGGGAATGGTCATGTTGGCACTATCCTCGGTCAGCAAATAAATGCGTTGTCCCGGCTTCATTTTAACGCCTGCCTCCGGGTACTGACGGACAATTTCGGAGCCTTTGCCGACCGTTTCATAGGCAATCCCCTGTTTGAGCAATGCGTTTTGTGCATCCTTCTTCACCTGACCGGTTAATTTTGGCACCGTCGGCAAATTCACCGTTTTCACAGCAGCACTATCTGATTTATTATTCGCTTTGGCTCCCGTTTTGGGAACCCCCATGTATTGCAGCGATTGGGATACGATTTTCTTGAACACAGGGGCTGCTGCCGTACCCCCACCTACTGATTTGTTAGGTTCGTCCATAACAATCAGAACAGCTATTTTCGGATCATTCACGGGTGCAAAGCCGATAAAGGACACGACATCCTTCGAATGGTCATACACTTTGCCCACGACTTTCGTCGCCGTACCTGTTTTACCAGCAACACGGTACCCGTCAATATAAGCAAGACGCCCGGTTCCAATTTCTTGGTCAGACACGACCTGCTCCAGATAGCTGCTGGTCTGTACTGCCGATTCCTGCGAAATCACCTGGCGGACTTCCTTCGGTTGAATCGTCTGTACTTCCCCTGTATCCGGGTTCGTAATTTCCTTCACCAGATGAGGTTGCATCAGCTTACCACCGTTAGCAATGGCCGAGATAGCCGCTACCTGCTGGATTGGCGTTACCTGAACACGTCCGTGTCCATATGCAGCCGTTGCGACTTCGGATCTGTATTGGGTGTGGAACGTAATGGCTCCACTAGACTCACTCGGAAGATCAATACCTGTTTTGACACCAAATCCGAAGTTGTTAATATATTTCTTCAGCCTTTCGCCGCCCAGCTTATACAGCCCCAGATGGACGAAACCGACGTTACTTGAACGCTTAACCCCTTGAAGATAGGTTAACGTTCCCCAATTTCGACTCACGTCACGAATATCCCATCCCCCAACTCGGATCATACCAGACTGATAGGTTTCATTTGGGTTGAATACCTTTTCCTGAACTGCCGCAGCCAAGGTTACAATCTTAAACGTGGAGCCTGGCTCATAAATGGACTGAGTTGCATTATTCCGGAAAGAATCCATTGACGATGTGCTCCCGTATGTATTGGGATTAAAATTAGGATAACTCGCCATACCGAGAACGTCCATCGTTTTGGGATCTGCCGCTACAACCGTCATCGTTTTCGGATTGTATGTTGCAATAGCTTCCTGCATAGCGTCTTCTATATAATACTGAATCGTGTCATCAATCGTCAGCTTTAAATTCTTACCATTTTGTGCAGGTTCATAATTGCTCTCCGATCCCTGAAGAGGAACTCCCTTTAGATCCCGCTGATAAAGTAGCTTTCCGGCCGTGCCCGAGAGCTCTTTATTATAATAGGCTTCCAATCCCATGCCTGCTGTACCGTCTTTCCGGTAATAGCCAAGAACATGAGAAGCCAGCTTATTTTCCGGATAATAGCGTTTGGATTCCTGAACCGTGTCCACAGCTCCAATCACTTTGTACTTATCCTTTAAATATTCTTTGAACGTATCCACCTGTACCTTGACCTCAGGATCTACCTTCCAGCCTCCATTACGGATCTCGCGGTTTTTTAAATAGTTACCGCCTTTGTCCTTGGCCGAAAGATGCCTTCTCAGTTCGTCCTCAGGTGTTTTGAGCAGCTGATGCAGTTTGGCTACGACCTCGTTTTCCAGATCATATTCCTGAATGATGCTTGGGTTGACCACTACCGTATAGGCAGGGGCATCTGTAGCCAGTACATTTCCTTTACGATCCGTAATCGTTCCGCGCTTGGGCTGGATCACCTGGTCTCTTTCCACCTGCGTAACTACCTGATTATGCCAGTATTCCCCGCTCACGACCTGAATCCAAAATACCTTAAGTAACAGAACAAGAAAAAAGAGGGTAATACATCCCCCTATCAGCAGTGTGCGAAGCTTTATTCTTTTGACCATAGCTCAAACCTCTCTGCAAAAAAATGTACGTCAGAGCATAGCTTAATGCTATGCCCCAACTAACTAATTGGCAGCCTGCTTTTCCACACGAATGGGCTCTCTCGTCGGCTCGATATATCCCTGTTCCTTTGCCGTAGGTACAATCTGATTTTCCAGCCGTTCCTTCTGAATTTTCAGTTGGGCGATATTGGTCTGTAATTTGGAAATGTCCTTGCTCGCTGTATTAATCGAATAATTGATTTGATAAATGTGCGCGTACCTACCAATCAGCATACCAGCAATGACAATGCACGTTACAAGTGTCAAAAGATACAGCAGCTTTTCCCGAATCGGCAGCTCTCTGCGGCGTGTAACAACTTTAGTGGTTTCACGATACCGTTGTTGCTGAACCTGTTCCTGACGGGCTCTTTCTTTCACAGCCAAATTACCGCGTGTATAAGCCATGTCGCCTCTCCTTCTCCATTAAATTTACAATTTTTCGGCAACTCTCAGCTTGGCTGACCGGGATCGTGGATTAAGCTTCAATTCCTGCTCTGACGCCACAATCGGCTTACGATTCACCAGCTTCAGATCCCCTATCATTTTATCCTCCAAAATAGGCAAATCAGATGGATAGATGCTTTTCGCCAAATACTCCTTGAAAATATGCTTGCATATCCGATCCTCCAGAGAATGGAACGTAATAACCGAAATTCTGCCCCCTGGAGCCAGACATTTTACTGCCTGATGCAAAGTATCTTCCAGTGCACCCAACTCATCATTCACAGCGATTCGCAAAGCCTGAAAGCTGCGTTTGGCCGGATGTCCCCCGGTTCTGCGTGCCGCAGCCGGAATTCCTTCTTTGATAAGATCGACAAGTTCCCCTGTGGTGTGAATAGGCTTGTTTTTTCGACGTTCAACCATAATCTTCGCGATCCGGCGTGAAAACTTCTCTTCTCCGTAGTGAAACAAAATACGCGCAATCTCTGCCTCCGACCATTCATTGACAATCTCGTAAGCCGTCAGCGAGCTACTCTGATCCATCCGCATATCAAGCGGCGCATCATGATTGTAGCTGAATCCCCGTTCCCCCTCATCGAACTGGGGCGAGGACACACCCAGATCGAACAAAATACCCTGGACCTGCGGGACGCCGTCTTTTTCGGGCAATCCCAGTTCAGCCAGCCTGTCCTGCAAGTGGCGAAAGTTGGATTTCACCAATGAAATCTTCCCTTCGTAGGCCGACAGCTTCTCACGTGCATTGTTCAATGCCCAGTCATCCTGATCAAAGGCAATCAGCCTTCCCTCAGGGCCAAGCTGTGACGCAATGACGGAACTGTGTCCTGCCCCTCCCAACGTGCAGTCCACATAGATCCCGTCCTGCCTGATGTTTAGTGCCTGTGTTGCTTCTTCCTTGAGTACGGTAATGTGGTGAAACAAACGGCTGACCTCCTAATTACAATTCAAAGTTGAAATCAACCAATTTCTCAGCAATGTCGTTAAATGCTTCTTCTGATTGGCTGAAATATTGCTCCCAAGTGTGCTTGCTCCAAATCTCTACCCGGGTGGACACTCCCAATACGACGCACTCTTTGGTAAGCTTGGCGTATTCGCACAAATTCCCCGGTAAATTTACCCTGCCCTGTTTGTCCAATTCGCATTCAGTCGCGCCCGAGAAAAAAAACCGGGTAAACGCCCGCGCATCGGCCTTCATCAAAGGCAATGCTTTAAGTTTTTTCTCCATGACAGCCCATTCATCCATGGGATACACGAAGAGGCATTGGTCCAGCCCGCGGGTAACCACGAACGAGGCACCGAGAAGTTCACGAAACTTGGCCGGAACAGTAAGCCGACCCTTCTCATCAATGCTATGTTGGAACTCCCCCATAAACATTGGTTTCGTCACCCCTTACCCCATTCTCCCACTTTGGCCCACTTTCCACCACTTAAGCATAATAGATTCGCTTTAAAAAATCAAAGACCTTCTTTACATTTCCAAAAAGTAATAAACAACAAATCCGTACAGTGATGTCTGTTATTGTTGCCACGTATCATAACACGCCAAAAAGCCCCTTTTTCCATGAAGACGAACTCCCGACAATATGCATCAGGTTTCGAAACAACATGAAAATAAAGGGCTTAGTCTCATTCATCATGCCAACCTATACAAACACCTGTGTTACACGTTAAAACCTTTGAACCCGGCCAACGTGACCGGCAATGCTCAAGTTATGCATTCCAGCTATCCAGATAAACCTTCTGGTCTTCTGTTAAAGAATCAATCTTGATTCCCAGGCTATCGAGCTTGAAGCGGGCTACCTGCTCATCAATTTCATAAGGTACATTAATTACAGCTTTGCCCAGCTCATTATAACGATCGTTCACATATTTCAAGCCAAGCGCCTGAAGTGCAAATGTGGTATCCATAATTTCCGCAGGATGACCATCCGCCGCAGCCAAATTCACGAGACGTCCTTCTGCCAGTAAATACATTTTACGTCCATCCTTGAAGCGGTACTCCTCGATGTTGCGACGCACCGTCCGAATGGATTCGGAACGTTTGGCAAGCTCAGGCTTACTAACCTCCACATCAAAATGCCCCGCATTACACAGCACAGCCCCGTCCTTCATGACATCAAAGTGCTCTCCGGTAATTACGGCTTTGTTGCCAGTCACCGTAATGAAAAAGTCACCCAGCTTGGCTGCTTCCACCATTGGCAACACATGGAAACCATCCATATGCGCTTCTACCGCCTTGATTGAATCAACTTCGGTTACAACCACTTTGGCTCCCAGCCCTTTCGCACGCATCGCTACCCCTTTACCACACCAGCCATAACCCACCACGACGACCGTGCTGCCTGCCACAACCAGGTTGGTTGTGCGAATAATGCCGTCGAATGCTGACTGCCCGGTACCATAACGATTGTCGAACAAATATTTGCAGTAAGCATCGTTAACGGCCACCATTGGGAAGTGGAGTTGACCCTCTTTTTCGAGCGCCTTCAAGCGGATAATTCCGGTTGTCGTTTCCTCAGCTCCACCACGGATGGTAGAAATCAGATCAGGTCGTTCGGATTGCAACAGAGTAACCAGGTCGCCTCCGTCATCAATAATAAGGTCCGGCTTCGTTTCCAGCGCCTTAATTTGCAAGCTTTTAAACTCAGCCGGGTCCGGATTGTATTTAGCCAATACCGTAACTCCATCTTCAACCAATGCTGCACAAACATCATCCTGTGTGGACAACGGATTACTACCCGTAATCGTGACCTCAGCCCCGCCCGCCTGTACTACTTTAGCCAGATAGGCCGTTTTGGCCTCCAGATGCAGACAAATGGTTACCTTCAGACCCTTAAAAGGCTGCTCCTGCTCGAACTCTTGACGTATACGGTTCAATACCGGCATATGGGCTTCCACCCAATCAATTTTCAGATGGCCCTCAGGTGCCAGTTTAATATCGTGAACGATGCTGTTTTGCAAAGATTGGGAAGTCATATTTATTCCTCCTTCATATTGGTTGTTGCTGTTTTAGCATGCTAAATCATACATAAATGACACGATGCGTACCCCTCAGATCGGTAGGTACATCCATAATCATATCGATCAGGCCAAGGCCGTAACGGTTTAGAAAATGATAAATCGTATACACCCGTTCCTGCGGCTGTTCGAACGGAAAAAGTGACCACTCGATACGATCCCATTGACGAAGCGCTGATTCATTTTGCCGGAACAGTGCTTCCTGAACTTTTGCTTCCAGATAGGAAATCTGTTCCAGAATCTTCTCGCGATTAGTCTCTCCAAGCCGGAGTAAACCTTTTTCAATCAAGCCTGACTGCTGTATCAGCGGTTCGTATATACGGACAAAAGCTTCCTTGGCCCCGGCAAACTGCTCCTGCATTCCAAGCTGATCGTGGGTGACAATCCATTGCTTTTTCCGTTCCTCAAGCCCGTCTCTAACTTCGCCAAAGCTCAATTCATACTTCAACATATGCTTTTCCACACCTGGCTCTACCAATGTAAAGGACATCCGTGGCAGCAGTAATGGCATCTGCATCCCCAGCACGCCGAAGGCATCCCGCGTAATCGCCCAGTAGGCAATTTCTCCTAGTCCCAGCACAGAGGCCAGCACCGGAAATAGTGAGTCCTGCATAAGAGGACGGGTTAGGACATTGTTACTAAAACGTTCCGGATGCCTGTCTGTCTCTTCGAGCAGTTCTTCGACTGTAAATGCCACCTGACCGCGGCGATCCGTGAACAGCCCGTTTTGCTTGAACAGCAGCAAGCGTTCTTCTTCATGGATATAAAAGAGATTCGCGCCGCCTTCATGTACATCTGCTTGCAAATGATAGCCGTAATCTACAATCCGTGCAGCAGTCGTCCGGTAAGCTTGCTCCAGTTCATCATTGTGCTGAACCAACCGACGGAAAACGGATGCCTCCAGCTTGCGCAACGAAGAATCAGCAGAATCCAGCAGCACTAATCCGTAGGCGCCGAAAAGAAGTCCCAGCAGTTTTGCGAAGCTTTCACTTAGTCCGTATGAGTCATCGAAACCATGCTCAATCATGCGTAAAATATCAGCCTTATACTCTGAGTCGGGCAAGCTTTGCTCTATACTAGCCATGGCTTGCTTCCACTCTGCGGCATCGACCTTAATGGCACTAACCGAAGAACGACGTTCCGGCTGCTTATTGAGCTTTATTTTGACTGCTTGCGGGTCATTCGCCATTACATAGGTATGATTGACTTCATCCCAGTCATGATCCTCACCTGCAATCCAGAAAACGGGAATAACCGGACGCCCCAGCCGTTCCTCCGCTTCCCTGGCCGCCTTAATAATCGTAGCAGCTTTGTAAACGACCAGCATCGGACCTGTGAACAGTCCGCTTTGCTGCCCGCCAGCTACCACCAGAGCGTCTGGTTGCTCCAGCCGATCCAATGAAGCATAAACCGCCTCGTGTGCGTTGTATTGCTCATTGTATATGCGGAGACATGCTACGACATCCTTACGGTTTAATCGCAGATGCTCCGTCTCATCCAGTCGCTTCGCTCGTTGGGCATAAGCATCGGCATGCAGAACATCATATTCATACAAATCGCGTGCGCGTCCTGTACCCTGTATGTAATCTTCTGCCAAAGCCGACCCTCCGCGAAGCTCTTCCGGAATTATTCTCATGGGTCTGCCTCCTGTCTCCACCAAAACCTTACTGCTTGATTGTACCGAAAGCCCTTGTCCGCGTCAAAGCTTCTCACAAAAAAAACCGCCGAGCATACTCGGCGGTTGGTGCATAAAACAACATCAGGCGTAAGGCTCAGCTACAAAATGTCCTTTGGACACTTCGATCAGCTTGGCATTTTCCAGGTTATAGGCTCCTGACTTATTGCCGGATGCATCATTTGTATGAATGGGGCCGGCTTGATCACCGGGCATAATAATCCGTTTTTTATTGGCTTCAACTTCCGGATCGGGAATCGGAATCGCCGACAGAAGCATTTTCGTATAAGGGTGGATCGGATTTGCATACAACTCCGCGCTTTCTGCAAGCTCAACCATTTTACCCATATACATTACGGCTACCCGATCACTGATATGCTTGACCATCGAGAGATCATGCGCAATAAACAGGTATGTCAGTCCAAGACGCTCTTGAAGCTCTTTTAACAGATTGACAACTTGAGCCTGAATAGACACGTCAAGAGCTGAGATCGGCTCATCACAAATGATGAATTTAGGGTTAACCGCCAGCGCGCGGGCAATACCGATCCGTTGACGCTGTCCACCGGAAAACTCATGCGGATAACGGGTTGCATGGTCTGGGTTCAAACCAACCAGATCCAGCAACTCTTCAATCCGTTTTTTACGTTCTGCACGGCTACCCGCCATATTATGAATATCCAATGCCTCACCGATGATATCAGAAACCGTAAAACGCGGGTTCAGGGATGCATACGGATCTTGGAAGATCATTTGCATATCACGGCGCATTGCTTTCATTTTACCTGGTGATAATTTGTAGATATCCGTACCGTTAAAGCGCACGCTACCTGCTGTAGGCTCGTATAAGCGAAGAATGGTACGACCCGCTGTAGATTTACCACAACCTGATTCACCAACCATACCTAGTGTTTCGCCTTCGCGAATATAGAAATTCAGGTTGTCCACCGCTTTGAGCACACGGTTTTTGCCAACATTAAAATACTTTTTAAGACCTTCAACCTCAATTAAATTGTTGCTACTCACCATGATCTCACCTCCTATTTCTTCAGCTTCGGATCAAGCGCATCACGCAATCCATCACCAAAAAGGTTGAACGCAAGCATAATCAAACTGATCAAACCTGCCGGGAAAAGCATGCGCCAAGGATAGTACATCCATCCTGTCAATGCTGATTCAATCATTGAACCCAGCGAAGCTTGAGGAGCCTGTACCCCTAATCCCAAGAAGCTCAGAAAAGCCTCGGAAAAAATAGCACTTGGAACCGTCAAAGTCAGTGTGACGATAATCGGGCCCACAGCGTTAGGCAACAGGTGACGGAACAGCAGACGGCCTGCACCAGCGCCCATCGAACGGGAAGCAAGCACAAATTCCCGATTTTTCAGCTGCAGCATTTCACCACGCACAATCCACGACATATTAATCCACCCAGTCACACAGAGCGCGATAATAATTGTCGTGATACTTGGCTCCAGTACAACGAGCAGCAAGATCGTAACAAGCAGATATGGAATGGAATACAGAATTTCAGAAAATTTATTCATGATTTCATCTACACGGCCACCAAAGTAACCCATAATTCCACCATAAATTACACCAATCAGCAAGTCAATCATTGCTGCGGCCAAACCAATAATCAAGGAAATCTGAGCACCCATCCATGTACGGACAAACATATCACGCCCCAGATCATCTGTTCCGAACCAATGCTCCGCCGAAGGAGGAAGATTGGTGCTCAACAAATCATTCGTGCGGTCATCGTATGGCGAAAGCATCGGACCAACTATCGAAGCAAGTACAATGAGAATCAAAACACTCAAGCTCGTCATTGCCAGTTTATTTTTACGAAGCCGTTCCCAAGCATCACGCCAAGCGGACAAGCTTTCGCGCTGAATAACTTCAGACTGCTTTTCATCCGCTCCGATTCTCTGAAAGTCTTCCGGTTTTACCTGAAGCTTCTCCAAATTCACAGCATTGTCTTTCACAGACATAAAGTTATCCCTCCTTCCCGCCGGTCAGCTTAATCCGTGGATCAATAAAACCGTATGCAATATCAGTAATAAAACGTGCCACCATTAGCAAAATGCCGTAAAAAATAGTAACTCCCATAATCATGGTATAGTCACGAGTCGTAATACTGTCTACGAACACTTTACCGATACCACCAATCCCGAAAATACGTTCAATAACGACGGAACCGGTAATAATATTTGCTGTCATAGGCCCAACATAGGTAACAACCGGCAAAATGGCGTTACGTACAACGTGTTTAAACATTACCGTAACAGGCTTCAAACCTTTAGCCTTGGCAGTCTTAATATAATCCGCATGAAGCACTTCCAGCATGCTGGAGCGCGTTAGTCGAGCGATAAACGCAATTGGCGAAGCGGATAAAGCTACAACAGGCAGGACATAGTCCATTGGACCATCAAAGCCCATGACATTAAACCAGCCTAGCTCCTGAGCAAAGTAGAACTGAATCAACGATGCTAAAACAAAGCTGGGAACCGCAATCCCCATAATTGCTAAAATCATCGCTACGTTGTCAATAAGCCTGCGATGGTACAAAGCTGCGAGCATACCTAGCAAGAGTCCGACAATAATCGACACAATTATGGCGACAAAGCCCAATTTAAGCGATACCGAAAAAGTTTGTCCAATAATGTCAGTTACACTTTGATTCAGCTTTTTCATGGAAATACCAAAATCACCTGAAGCAATATCACCTAAGTATTTAAAATATTGGACATATACAGGCTTATCCAGCCCATATTGCTCCATTAACCGGGCTTGAATCTCAGGAGAAGTCGCTTTTTCACTCATGAAGGGGTTACCCGGAATTGCTTTCATGAGAAAAAACGTCGCAGAGATCAGAATGAACAAAGAAAGCAGCATATAGAAAAATTTACTGATCAAATAACGCGTCATTGCCCGTTTACACCCCCCATAAATTTTTTTCGACACCATTCGATTTTATCGAAATAGAATTGGAATGTCCAACCTACTATTTGCATGGTTACATGATAATGGAAAAGACCATGACACACAAAAAAACGGGATATATATGGTTGTATCCACATATATATCCCGAAGTAACTATCAAACTTCAGAATTGAGCTTCAGTTACTGTGTAATATACGCTCTTGTGAAATCAATCGCTCCACTAAAGTCAAGCGCGATGCCTTTTACATTCGGTTTCGTTAAAGAAACATTTGAATAGTAGTAGATTGGAAGCATAACCATATCGTCTTGAACCAGAATTTTCTCTGCTTTTGCGAAATCTTCCATGCGTTTTGCTGGATCGGTTTCTGTCTTAGCTGCTTGAATCAAAGCATCGTATGCAGGATTAGCGTAGCCAGAATTATTATTAGTGTTGCCTGTTGTCCACATATCCAGGAATGTCATTGGATCATTGTAGTCTGCAGACCATCCACCACGAGCGATTTGGAAATTCAGCTTGTTACGTGTTTGAATAAATACGCCCCACTCTTGGTTTTGGGTTTTGATGTCCACACCAAGGTTTTTCTTCCACATATCAGCGACTGCCAAAGCAATCTTTTGATGACTTTCACTGGAGTTATACAGCAAGGTTACCGGAGGAAGTGTAGTTACGCCTTCTTCCTTCATACCTTCTTGAAGCAATTTCTTCGCTTCAGTGAAGTCTTCTTTGAAGTAATCATCTTTATGCTCAGTACGGAATTCTTGAGATACTCCTTTGATACCTGGAGGTACAAAGCCGTATGCAGGAATTTGACCGCCCAATGTTACTCTTTCAACGATTGGTTGGCGTTGAATAGCCATCGCAAACGCTTTACGGATTTTAACATTGTTAAATGGTTTTTCAGTTACATTAAATATATAGTAATACGTACTTGCAATCCCTTTAGCCTCAAATTCGTTCGGCAATTCTTTTTTTACAGCCGGAATTTGGTCGGTAGGAATTTCACCGCTTGGCAAACCAGCGTAATCAAGTTGTCCACTTCTGTAAGAAGCCAGTTCTGTTGCACCGCTGTTTACAAGGGACATCGTAATTTTGTTCAGCTTGATTTGGTCTTTACCCCAATAGTTTTCACTCTTGGTCACTTCGATCTTTTGACCGCTGTCCCAAGTTGTTAAAGTGTAAGGTCCATTGGTGATCATCTTGTCTTTCTGTACCGCCCACTTGTCATTGCCCTTAACAGAAGGGTTTACAGGGTAGAAGGTATAGAAAGAAGTCAAGCCCAGGAAGTAAGGAGTTGGGTGATCCAGCTCTACTTGCAATGTATGGTCATCAACTGCTTTGACACCTACATCTTTGAAGTCTGTAATTTTAGTGCCCTTAAAGGATTTCGAAGCGCTCAGGTTGTAACCCTCAGCATTTTTGATATAGTACAATTGGTAAGCATATGGAGGTGCTGGGGCCGTGGAAGGATCCAATACCCGTTGCCAAGCAAATACGAAGTCACTTGCTTTGACCGGGTCTCCATTGCTCCATTTTGCATTATCACGAAGTTTGAACGTGTAGGTTTTGCCGTCATCGGAAATTTTCCAAGATTCAGCTACGCCAGGAATTTCTTTGCCATCAGGACCCATACGTACGAGACCTTCATACAAAGTTTTCAGAACCGTGTTCGTTTGACTATCCTGAGCTTGTGCCGGATCGAAAGTTGGCGGTTCGGAAGAAAGGTTAATGCGCAAAATTTGCTTGTCGGCCGGAGCCGGCGTAGTCGAGGTGTTTTCTTGTGCGCCCTTGCCATTGTTATCGTTCTTGCTGGAGCCACAACCTGCGAGCAGTGCGCCAACTGCAAGAACGAGTGTCAAAAGGACTAAAAAGCTTTTCCTTTTCATCTAGCGTTTTCCCCCTAGTTCTAAAGTGGTATATGTTTATAGATTATACAACCAGCGGTCAAAAAAATCTACATCACATTTTTTGAAATTGAGCTTTTTTTTCAAAAAAACATGCTTAATTCATAATTTTTCGAGTTTTCATGTCATGTTTTATCACATGTTATTGAATATATTTTTAAAAATGCCAACAATAGTTAATAGAATATACGCTAATGTCATTGCTATAAAAGTTAATCTCCACACTGCTCTACATAATCTTTTCCCATCGACCTTACCCTTTATTCGATTTTGGGCTCCTCCAATTAAACCCAGCGCCAAAAGTAGCAGCAGTAATATCAAATAAAAACCGAATCTTGATGCAAAAATGACATTAAAGAGCGCCGCGACGGATAGTATCAGAAAAGCCGTGGTAATGTCCATAGATATAAGCAACGACTTCTTTTTTTCCAGTTTAAGCAGGTAGCGGCAAACCGCAAACACGATCAGAAACGGAAAAAAGGGAAGAATACTAAATGTGATGATGGTACCTTGTATGAGACTCAACTGATCACCCCTCTTTTAGCCGCATGCCCTCAATTAATTGCCATAATACCGCATGGGTTGATGCAGTAACCCCCGCTTGCTCTGCCATCTGCACCAGCTGTCCGTTAATGGAAGCAACCTCTGTCATGGAATGTGCAAGCACATCGGTCAGCATAGACGACTGATTCTCTGCCGTTGCCCGGCAAACCTTCATAATCTGATCCCACCATGCGCTGTCCCACCGAATACCATTGGCTTCGTACACTTGAATGCCCTCTTCGTATAGCTTGCGCATCATTTGTATACGACCCGGATCAGAAAGCAGCTCTCCATTGGGGATTCGCCATATTGCTGTCAGTGGATTAATCACGGCGTTAATCAACAACTTGCGGTATATACCGTTCTCGATTTCTTTCGACAAGCAAACGTCAAATCCTGCTGCAAGCAGCCGATTTAGCACACATTGTTTGAAACTCCCCGCCTGTACTTCCTCCAGTTCATCCGGACAGCCAATCTCCGTAGACCCCATCCCGGCATGTACGACGGATGCTACTCCCATTCTCTTGGCTCCTTCGGTCGTTACCGCAGGGTATACCGTAGCTTTAGGACAGGCTTGTCTAATTCGTTCTATATGTCCGATTCCGTTCTGTAAGCAAATAATTCCAATATCGCTTTCTGTATTAGCCGCAGATTTAATCTGCTCCAGCACTTCCCCAATCGCCCCCTGCTTGGTCATTATCAAAATCCACCGTGCCGGAACCTGTGAATTCAAGCGTTGCCAATCTGCCAACGGCGCTGCCTTTAATTCGTCTCCTCCAGTCACATGAACAGCACCCTGCCCCTCTTTTTCAAGTACAGTAATCCCTTCACAAGCAATGATCCGTGCCTGCTCAAGCGTTCGTGTCCATAACCTTACTTTTGTACCTGAGGCCGCCAGCCTTCCAGCGAACAACAATCCGAGCGAACCTGCTCCAATAATATCAATCACCTATGTATCGTCTCGCTTCCATCTTTTTTTCTACTATATCATATGCACTCTAGAGAAATACAAAAAACGCCAACTACAGCAAAGCGCGAGTTGACGTTCTATTTAACATATGCTGCTGTAATTTTGCTACTCAATGCGCTCCAGATTCCCATTGGCGTCCATTTTGAATCTGGATTTAAGCTCTTCCTCATCCTCGTTGATTAAAGCCAAGCGCCGAGCCCGGTCCATAATCTGAATCAGGGCTTTGTAATCATCATTTACAACACGATAGTCGGTTTGCACCTCGTTAACCTCTTTGGACAGCCGGTCATTAATGGAGCGAAGTTGATTTAATTCCTCT
The DNA here is from genome assembly GCF_000520815.1 of Paenibacillus maysiensis. Lineage (GTDB taxonomy): Bacteria > Bacillota > Bacilli > Paenibacillales > Paenibacillaceae > Paenibacillus > Paenibacillus maysiensis. Next base: position 22,382 of record NZ_ASRY01000294.1, read on the forward strand.
TCCTTTTCACGTAAATCTTTTTCCAGCATCTTAATCTGTCGATTGGTTTCCTGTACAGTTCCCTTCCATTGACGCAAAAAGCGGATCACAGCGTCGATGGACAACGTATCCTCACTCGTTCCATCCGCTCTGTATACCCCTTCAGCCATATCACGCGTGGCAAAAGCCGCCACCTGAGATACACCAACCGGACTCTGCTTGCGAATATAACTGCGTTTTTGACGCTGCGCTTTAGCAATGCTGATGGCTTCATCATAACGCTTGCGCACGCAACTGTTCCAGCGGAAGCCGCATGCTGCGGAGGTTCTTCCTATTTTTTGCCCAACCTCTTCAAATGCAGCGAGCTGTGTCCCACCTTCCCGGATATGACGCAACGTCACCTCCGCCAATATCAAATCATCTTCAACACTCCATGCATCTTGTCTTATTGCAGTCATGCCTCTAGCCCTCCTAACAACATCCTAAAATAACCGTCTTCATGAACCGGTCTTACCGGTATTTGAATAGGGTATAAAAGCTGTTTATTCATTTCTATGCCTCTCGTAGAGTTCATAGAATCTATTTGATACTAAATTGTATTTCCATTTCTATAAGAACTCATACGTGGACAAATATAGTTTTGGGTTTCAAGCACCCTCTGGGTGCTGTACAATAAATGAATGGTTAAAGAATAAGAAAGGAACATATATATTACTGTTAGACTTTTTTAGGGAATACATAAAAGGGGAAAACCAATGAACAGACCCACTCTAAAAATGATAAGTTGTACTCTGCTAACGATCATTTTGATACTAGCCACCATGCCTGTGCGTCCTGTTCTGGCCGCTCCTTCAGAAGAGCCAAACCGGATTTTGCAGGATAGTCTGTCAATCGTCGAGATTGACCATGAAATTGAGCGGATCAGTCAGGAACAACAGATACTTTTACAACGTCAGCAGGAACTGCGGAGCAATCTCGCCACCCAGCAGGAGCAGATGACCAGGCAAAGGAAACGTGCGAGTTCCGTGCTGCGCTCCTATTATATGGGCGAAAGGGACAAGCTGCTCAGTGTAGTGCTGGGAGCCAAAAGCCTTAAACAGCTTCTCTCCCTGTACGATTACTACTTGTTGCTGATTAGCCACGATCAGGATGTGCTTCAGGAATACGAGTCCAATTATCGGAATATGCGAAAAACGGAAGAACAGGTCACAAAGGCCTCATCGGATTTGGAAACGGTCAAAACAAACTTGTTGGAACAACGTAAGCGCATTGTTTTGCTTCAGGTGCGTGTAAATGCCGGTGTTAGCACCAGCAAGGACCCGGATACGCTACGCAAGCTGATCAGCGAAATGACAGCTTATTGGGAGAATGTAGGCGTCTACGAGGTGAACAAGCATTTTAAAGCGCTGGCTCAAGCGATGCAGGATTTGCCTCAATTTATTCAACAACAGCAAGGAGCCATGATTACAAACGGTAAAGACATTACGATAAGCATACGTGAGGAAGATTTTAACCGTTTTCTGAAATCGGAAAATGAATTATTTAATCACTTCAACTTTTCCTTCGGGCAGGATCGTATTGTTGTAGAAGGTCAACAGGGGACCATGAAATTGAGGGTAGAGGGACACTATACGGTTGAGAAAGAACCGCAAAATGCGATTTTGTTCCATGTGGATCGGCTCGTCTTTAACGGGCTGGAGTTGCCAGATACGACCCGTAACAAGTTGGAAAAGGATTTTGATCTGGGCTTCTATCCGCAGCAGCTCATTTCTTATGTCAAGGCCACAGAGGTACGCACCATAGCGGGGGCACTTGAGGTTAAGCTAGAACTGAGCCTGAATTAAGCATTTTTCACCTTGTATAGCTATCATAAATAATACATGGACAAAAATAAGAGACCCCGGGGATGTTCCCGAGGTCTTCTTATTTGCGACAAAATGCTGTGCAGTATATAAATATCCTGATAATGAATAGTGATATGAGCTTCTACAGCAGATCAGCTGCCAACTGCGCCAGCTTGGAGCGCTCTCCTTTTTCCAGCATAATATGTCCGCTAATCCCTTCCTGCTTGAAGCGTTCTACCACATACGTCAGCCCGTTACTGGCGGCATCCAGGTAAGGGTGGTCAATTTGCTCCGGGTCTCCCATCAAAATAATTTTACTCCCCTCACCTACACGAGATACGATTGTTTTGATCTCATGTCGGGACAAATTCTGTGCCTCATCAACAATAATAAATTGTCCCGGTATTGAGCGCCCGCGAATATAAGTGAGCGCCTCCACCTGAATGCTGCCCAAGCCCATCAAAATTTTATCGATATCGCCTGATTTTTTGGCATCAAACAAATATTCCAGATTGTCGTAGATCGGTTGCATCCACGGGCGAAGCTTTTCTTCCTTTTCTCCCGGTAAATAACCGATATCCTTGCCCATAGGCACGACAGGACGGGCGATCAGCAGCTTCTTGAAGCGATGTTCATCCTCTACCTTGAGCAGACCCGCAGCGAGCGCCAGCAACGTTTTGCCTGTACCTGCTTTTCCGGTAATCGTCACCAACGGGATATCATCATTAAGCAAAAGCTCCAGCGCCATCCGCTGCTGGGCATTACGCGCACTGATCCCCCACACCGGTTCATTGCTTAAATACAGAGGCTCCAATCGGTCTGCCTCCTGGTTCACTTTCAGCAAAGCCGATTTTCCAGTTCCCATTTCATCCTTTAGAATAACGAATTCATGAGGATATAGCGTATAAGACAGTTCCAGTGGTTTGATAGGTAAAAAACGATTGGAATAAAACTCATCTATGATGGACGGATGCACCTGAATTGCCGAGTACCCGGGATATAGCTCACTCAGATCACCGGTTCTGTCGGATAAATAGTCTTCGGTCAGCAGTCCTAACACATCTGCCTTGATTCTCACCAGCACATCTTTACTGACCAGCACGACCGAACGCGGTTCAGGCAGCTCCTTCTCCTCCAAATGATAATTCAAGGCGACCGCCAAAATTCGGTTATCGTTCGAAACCTCCCCGAACATCTCCTGAACTTTCAAAAAGCTCCGGTGATTTAATTCAACCTTGAGCCTCCCACCTTGCGGAAGCGGAACACCACTGTGCAGATGCCCTACTTCCCTCAATCCATCCAGTAATCGCGATACATTGCGGGCATTCCGTCCAATCTCATCCGCGTTGCGTTTTTTGGAGTCGATTTCTTCCAGAACAACAGCTGGAATAACCACTTCATGTTCTTTGAAGGTAAAGATGGCTTTCGGATCATGCAGTAGCACATTCGTATCCAGCACAAAAATTTTCTTCATTTAGATCCCCTCCAAAGCGGCGTGGACAATCTCGTGTTTCATACCTATACCTATTCACCGGGTACCCAATACTTGCTGATTCCCTGAAAAAAGACCCCAGAGACAGCGTTAAACAACGAAAAGTTGGTAGGTAATTAGAGCCGTTAGAGCCTGTACACCTTAGGATCAGACACAAAAGGCCCAGTGATTACTCACTGGACCTTACTTATTCTATTCATTTCATTACCAAAAAAACAAACGATATTAGACAGCAAACGGGTATGAATGTCAAAACCATATACTTGGCGTGCTACCCATTCAGACATACCTCAACCCCCTTATGCCATATAAGAGCTTTTACTCGCTGCGAGTATAACATAAGAGGGAAGTAAGATACAAACTCAAGAATTGGAAGAAGAGACAGTATTATTGTCGCTCGCCTTTTTGGATAATTCCTCTTGCAGTGCTTGTTTGGCCAGATCAAGCTGCTGCTCATCAATATAGACATAAGGACTGCGCCACGTTCCCGCTACCGGTTTGTAATTCACATTTTGCTTGGAAATATTCCAATAGGTCTGTACGAGATTTTTCATTTGCTGAGACTCAATATCTGTCATCATATTCTTATCAACGGATTTAATAATTGCACTAAATTTGCTTAGAGCACTGAAGGACTGCATTTGGTCAATCAAGGAATGAAGCACCTGATTTTGTCGACGGTTGCGATCAAAATCATCAGATTCATCTGTTCTCGGACGACAGTTTGATTTACGGTAACGAACAAAATCAAGGGCCTGATCACCGTCCAAATGTTGTGCTCCTGCCTTCAAGTTAATGTTAGTACCATCTGCACTGTCACGGTAACACATATTTTTGTCGACCGTCACATCTACGCCACCCAAATTATCCACAACATCTCTGAAGCCCTGGAAGTTAATAACTGTCACATAATCGATGTCAATGTTCAAATATTTGCCGATCATCTTCTTCATTTGCTCTTCAGCGACTTCACCAGACTCTTTCTCTCTGGCCTTGAACACCGGATAGTACTCATTCAGCTTACGAGGTTTATAACCATCCAGTTCTAGCCGCGTATCCCTCGGCAACGACACGATTGTAGATGACTTGGTATTCGGATTCAGTGTAGCTACCATAATAACGTCCGACAAATATGTTGGATGATCAGGGCGGTAATCCGTTCCAAGCAACAAAATGGTCAAAGGCTTGGCCTCGGCCAATTGTGTTTTTGGCACCTCTTTATTGATCCCCGTATCCAAAACATCCTCTACCTGATTGTATAGATAGTAGGCGTAACCGCCGGCCGCCAAGATACCTATAATGAGCAGAAACAGAACAAACTTCATAAACGATCTGAAAAAGCTTTTTTTCTTTTTCGTTTTTTTCGGTTTGGCGGATTTTTTCCCGCTTTGTGTCCGGGGAGGCAATCCGTTAGAAAGATTACTCATGCTTCAACACCTTTTCCTGCTTTTTGAGAAATAAAGCTTTCTCCAAGTTTACAATCCTAAAACAGATACAGCGGCGCATCCCGTTGCCGGGCGTCGCCGCTGTGGCCAAAACCAATCCATCAATTACGAATTTGCTTGTGCTGTTTTACGTTGTTTTTCTGCACGCTCGCGCTCACTTTTGTTCAAAATCTTTTTGCGCAAACGAATGGCATTAGGTGTAATTTCACAATACTCATCATCATTCAAATATTCGAGCGCTTGTTCCAAAGAGAAGATACGAGGCGTTTTAAGTTTAACAGTATCGTCTTTTGTTGCAGAGCGAACGTTCGTCAATTGCTTCTCTTTACAAATGTTAACAACGATGTCGTTATCACGTGTATGCTCTCCGACGACCATACCTTCATAAATCTCAGTACCCGGCTCCAGGAACAGAATACCGCGATCCTCTACACCCATCATTCCATAGAATGTAGTGCTTCCATTTTCCGTTGAAATGAGTACGCCTTGATGACGTCCACCAACTTGACCGCCAACAAATGGACCATAGCTGTCAAACGCATGGTTCATTACGCCATAACCACGAGTCAAAGTCAGGAAGTTCGTAGTGTAACCAATCAGACCACGTGCAGGAATCAGGAATTCCAAACGAACCTGTCCGGTGCCGTTGTTAATCATGTTGACCATTTCAGCTTTACGGGAGCCCAGACTTTCCATAACTGCGCCCATGCTTTCTTCAGGAATATCAATGAGAAGACGTTCGATAGGCTCCATTTTCTTGCCATCAATTTCCTTCACGATTACTTCCGGTTTGGACACTTGCAGCTCATAACCTTCACGACGCATGTTTTCAATCAGGATACCCAGATGCAACTCACCACGTCCGGATACGATAAACGCGTCCGGGCTGTCGGTTTCATCAACACGCAAGCTGACATCCGTTTCAAGTTCTTTCAGAAGACGCTCGCGCAGTTTACGGGATGTGATCCATTTACCTTCGCGACCTGCAAATGGGCTGTTATTAACCAGGAAGGTCATTTGCAGCGTTGGCTCATCAATCTTCAGTACAGGTAAAGCTTCAGGATGATTTGGATCAGCAATCGTTTCGCCAATGTTAATATCCTTGATCCCTGCAATAGCCACAATGTCACCAGCGCCCGCTTGATCGGTTTCGATCCGTTTCAGACCTTGGAAGCCGAACAGCTTCTCAATACGCGCTGATTTGCTGCTGCCGTCACGCTGCATAACCGTAACCGCTTGTCCCTGCTTGATAATACCACGGTTTACACGACCCACTGCAATGCGGCCAAGATATTCGTTATAGTCCATTAGTGTTACGAGGAATTGAAGAGGCTCATCTACTTTCTCCGTTGGAGCGGGGATGTGATCCACAACGGTTTCGTACAATGCCTGCATGTTATCGTCTTGCTTTTCGGCATCCAGACTGGATGTTCCGTTCAGCGCTGAAGCATAAACAACAGGGAATTCCAACTGCTCATCATTCGCACCCAACTCGATGAACAGATCAAGTACTTCATCAATAACTTCGGCCGGACGAGCGGCCGGACGGTCAATTTTGTTAACAACAACGATTGGCGTCAGGTTTTGCTCCAACGCTTTACGCAGTACGAATTTAGTCTGCGGCATACAACCTTCGTAAGCATCAACGACGAGCAAAACACCGTCAACCATTTTCATAATCCGTTCCACTTCGCCTCCAAAGTCGGCGTGTCCCGGTGTATCCACAATGTTGATCAGGTAATCTTTGTACGTAATAGCTGTATTTTTAGCCAAAATCGTAATACCGCGTTCACGCTCCAGATCGTTGGAGTCCATGGCGCGCTCCTGAACAGCCTCGTGGTCTCTAAATGTTCCGGACTGTTGAAGAAGCTTGTCGACAAGCGTCGTTTTGCCGTGGTCGACGTGGGCAATAATAGCAATATTGCGAATGTTCTCTCTTGCATGCATGGTTTGTATCCATATCCTTTCCGTATATCAAAATAGTGTCTCTATCCTGAAAGTAATGCTTATCCAAGGCTAACAATCGTTCTTCAGGCCCGCTCCCTGCCAGCCCTCTGTATATTTCAGGCTTTGTGCAGGTAGCTTCTCTTTCCGATTCGCGTGAAAACCTTAAAATAAGCGTCAGAAAACATTCCGACGCTCTTATCATATCCATTATATTATAGTTGAAATATGTCATAAAGCAAGACATTATTGGCTGTTCCGTAATTTACCGCCATAAATTTTGCACGGCTTGTCGTTTCACCATTTACGTTTGGTACGATTGTTAACCATCAGCCATATCCCTGCACCGATCAATACAACTGCAACCACATAAATAATTCCGGTCCTCAACATGCTAATAATCAGCAGAAGTACCGAAACTAGTCCCAAAATCATGCTCCCTGTATATACAGTGCGAGGCAGCGTTATATCATTAATGACGTATTCCCATAATCCAACCGCCACACCCAGCAGTAACAAAGGCCACAGATAGGCCATCAGATGCCAGCCCCATGTATTACAGAGAAAAAATAAAAAACCGTACACCGACAAAATCCCGGCCGGCAGCAGCATAATGGGAGAAACCTTACGCATCATGTACATCGCATGCAATATAATACCAGGTATTAAAATCAGCAAGGGCCAGAAGTATTGTCCCAAAAAGGAGAAGACCCCCAGTTTTCCTAACAAAATAATCAGTCCTACGGCAATGATGCCCAATCCGATCATACGCTCTTTTCCGGAATTCATCGTGGTCTCCTTTATTTGCTGGATTTTATAGTGTTTTTACAAAAAACGAGTAGATTCCCCGGCATTTGCAAAAGCCTTATGTATAGTTTAGCCGATGTTTTCCAAAAAAACTACGTTCAAATGCGGCGGGCTCGCAACTGCTGATATAATCCTGCTATTACAACTACGGTGGCCAGTAATCCCGGTAACCATGAATGTAAAACTTCCCGAGACCCGGCTAACCATGCTCCCAGTTTGGGATCACGCAGTAGCATTTCACCTGCCGTGAAGGCCAGTATTGCAGATCCGAGTAGAACAAGTACAGGGAAACGGTGAAGCCAGACTGCAATAACGTTGCTTCCCCATACCACAATTGGAATGCTAATCGCAATACCGATGACAATGATCGCAATGTCCCCATTTGCAAGTGCTGCAATAGCCAATACGTTATCCAGACTCATCACAAAATCCGCTACCAGAATCACTTGTATAGCCTTCCATATAGTCGTTTCAGCTCTTACCCCCACATTATCGTTATTCTCATAAAGCAGCTTAAACGCAATCCATAACAAGAGCAGACCACCTACTGCCTGAATGAAGGGTATGCCTAGCAAAATAACAGCTGCAAAAGTCAACACACAGCGCAGGGCAACTGCGCCGAGCGCCCCCCACCATATCGCTTGGCTCCGCTGTCTTGCAGGCAAGTTTTTGCTCGCCATGGCTATAACAACCGCATTATCACCGCTTAACACCAAATTGATCATTAATATTTTCAACAGCAAAATGATATGCTCCATGTGTACAAACACCCCCATGCTACTTGTATGCGAAATAGGACGAGGGTATGCTTGTACACCGAGGAATCTAATAATTTTATTAGACATATCCATAATTTATTAAAAATCAACACCTGATTTGTTGAGCATAATCCTTGAAATGATTAGCAAACAGCAATATAATGAATCGTATTTCCGGAAAACGGGTATTAATCATAAACAGAGCATACTGAACTTAGGTTGTTTAATCAGGGAGATGAGAACGATTGACATGTCCGGATTTCAGTTTTTTTGGCTACTGCTTAATGTGATATTTATTGACCTTCTGCTTGCAGGAGATAACGCTATTGTCATTGGACTTGCCGCCCGAAAGCTACCGCCCGACACGCAAAAAAAAGCGATACTGTACGGTACCGGAGGTGCTCTTCTCATTCGTATAGCCGCCACGATTGTCGTGCTTTGGCT
>NZ_ASRY01000295.1 GCF_000520815.1 Paenibacillus maysiensis
TGTCGCTGCTGCAGATCGCGAACCTGATCTCGCAGTATTTTGGCGTCGATTTCAAACCGCCGTTGCTGTTTGAGCATGGAACCTCGCAACAGATTCTGGACTATCTGCTGCAAGACAAGCAGCGCGCGGTCATCGAGGCGCACTATGCCGAGCTGGGGGCTCTGGCTCCGCTGTATCGCAGCTCAGGGCTGATCGATCTGAACAAGGTCGATGGCGAGCAGGGGCTGTACCAGCGACGTTATGACAACACGGAGTTCTATCAGGTCGATCATGTGGTGGACAACAAATACAATGTGCCAGGCGCGTGCTATGCCGAGATGGCCAGACAGGCCGGCGCACTCGCTCTTCCGGGCCAGCGGGTGAGCAAGCTGCTCAACTGCTACTGGGCGAAGCAACTGTCTTCGAGCGGAGAGCCGTTTGATGTGTTCATTCAACTGCTGCCAAAAGGGGAGCGCACCGACTACGAGATCTACAGAATGGAAGGGGCCGAGCGCGTCGTGCATGCGACCGGGGCGTTGGAATATGCTCCGTGGCAGCTGGCGCAGAGCGAGGTGGAAACGCTCGATCTCGCGGCGATTAGAGAGCGATGCACGGCGAGCTGGACGCGGGAGCAGGTCTATCAGCAGATTCATGCGGAGGGCTTGATCGTCGGGGAGAGCTTCATGCCGATGCAGGAGATGGTGCTCAACGAGCAGGAAGCGCTGGCGACGCTGGAACTGCCGGAGATGATTGCAGACACGTATGAGAAGTACCTGCTGCACCCGACGATGCTGACGGGCGTGTTCCAGACGGCGCTGATCAACAACCGCTTCCACGGCGATGACGAGCGCGATTTTATCCCGATTGCGATCGAAAGCTTGGAGATGTGGGGGATCGTACCGCGCAGATGCCACGTCTACAGCGAAGTCAGCCCGAAGACGAAGAACAACCCGGACATCAAGAAGTTTAACCTGACCGTTTGCGACGAGGAGGGGCGCGTGGTGGCGCGGCTCGTCAATTTCTCGATCAAGGCGACGAATTATGAAAAATCGGCCTTGGTGCAGGCGGCGGCCCCGGTGTCGACGGCCCAAACGCAGGCGGTTCGCGACCGTGGAGTGGCGGTGCTGAGATCTCGCGCACAGGAATTCGTGCGGGGTCTGCTGTCTGAGGCGATCGGGCTGGAGCCGTCGATGATCCGGCCGGAGGAAGCGTTCGAAGCGTATGGCATCAACTCGGTGATGATCTTGGAGCTGAACAAGCTGTTCGAGGATGCGTTCGGGTCCGGGCTGTCCAAGACTCTGTTCTTTGAGTACCGCAACTTGGAAGATCTGACGGGTTATTTCCTGGAAGAGTATGAAGAGACGCTGCGTTCGCTGCTGCAATTGCCGGAAACGGTTGAAGTGGATGAGGTGGTAGAGGCGGCGGTTGAATCGATAGTAGCGGCTGTGGCGAGTGCTCAAGAGACCGCGCGTTCCGCAGATGTGGTCGAGACGGTCGCGATGACACCGCACGCTCCGGCTGTGCGGGATATCGCGATCATCGGCCTTGCCGGGCGCTATCCGCAGGCCGGATCGCTGGCGGAATTCTGGGCGAACATCCAAGCGGGCAAGGACTGCATCGAAGAGATCCGACCGGATCGATTTGATTATGTGCGCTACTATGATCCGGACAAGCAAAACGACAAGCTGTACAGCAAATGGGGTAGTTTCCTCGATGATGTGGACAAGTTCGACCCGATGTTCTTCAACATCCCGCCGCGTGAAGCCGAACTGATGGACCCACAGGAGCGTTTGTTCCTTGAGGTGGTCTGGCATGCGCTCGAAGATGCCGGCTATACGAGACAGAGCCTCAGCGATCAGTCGGTCGGCGTGT
>NZ_ASRY01000296.1 GCF_000520815.1 Paenibacillus maysiensis
GTGGACGATTATGGACGAGGCCCATATTACGAATATAGCAACGCGCCGCCGCCGAAGCGGCGCTGCGCTTTTTGGCCGCACCGCCCAGTGGGGTGCGGGGGCGCTCTCGCCCGGTAAGCCTCTGGCTCCGGGCGGGCGAGCTGCTGCGGCGTGGCATGGCTACACGCCGGGGGACAAGCCCTGCTGCTGCGTCGCAGGGCAGTGTCCTTGCCCGCGACAGCGGGCATCCTTCGCCAACAACTGGCGAAGGCGTGGCTGAGCGGTTTTTGCTTTGGGCCGTGACTGGCGCAGGCAAGACGGAAATGATGTTTCCACTCCTGCAACATGTGCTGGAGCATGGAGGAACGGCGCTTGTAGCGACACCGCGCCGGGATGTGGTACTGGAGTTGGCGCCCCGTTTGGCAATCGCCTTTCCTCATGTAAGCATGGTGACGCTCTATGGAGGCAGCGATGATCGCTGGCAAAGGGGGCAGCTGACACTCGCAACGACTCATCAGCTTCTGCGTTATCGTCAGGCCTTTGATCTGGTTGTCATTGACGAAATTGATGCGTTTCCTTATCACAATGATCCAATGCTCGCCTTTGCCGCACAGGCTGTATGTAAGCAGGAGGGGAAATTTATTTATTTGTCTGCTACTCCACCGCTACTGTTGCAAAAAGAGGCTGCACGCGGCCTGTTGCCGCATGCCAAGGTTCCCGTTCGTTTTCATCGCCATCCACTGCCTGTCCCATTCCGTCTGGAGACTGCTCCGGTGAAGCATTGGCTGCAAAAGGGACGACTTCCTGCATCCCTGATTCAACACTTGTTCGCATCCATACATCGCGGCGCTCAGGTCTTCCTGTTTGTGACACGAATCTCACATATTCAATCTCTAGTAGAATTGTTGATCAGACGCTTGCCTGATATCCCAATTGCGGGCACTTCATCCCAGGATGAAGAACGAAGCGCTAAGGTACGTTCCTTTCGAGCAACTGAAATACGTGTACTGGTCACAACCACTATTCTGGAGCGCGGTGTGACCGTTCCACACAGCGATGTGTATGTACTGGATGCGGATAGCAGCCTTTTTGATGAAGCCTCTCTGGTACAAATGGCTGGTCGAGCAGGAAGGTCGAAGGATGATCCATGTGGAAGCGTCGTTTTCACATCTCCCCAATGGACTCGCGGCCAAAAGAGGGCGATTAGACAAATTAAGCGCATGAATACACTAGCGCGAAAAAAGGGCTATCTACAGGAGGTAAAGCATTAAATGCACAAAATAAAAAAAATTTTTTGGAAATATGAAACCTGATACAATATTGACACGTAAATTACCAAGAAAGGTGCATTCTGTATGATAATGGTGCGCAGAACCCAACTTTTTTTGAATTGGCTACTTCAGCGTCAGTCAGAGACATGTATCGCTTGTGGAATTCACACTGGGGGTTTTTCCAAGTTCCCCGGGATTTGTACTTCTTGTTCGGCACAAATTCCTTGGATCCACAACATTCGATGTGTTCATTGTGGACGCCCGACCTTTTGTCCTGATTGTGTAAGGCCTGACCGGGCAGCACGCTACTATGTGTGTAATCGGAGTGCGACTAGCTATACGCCTATTATGAGAGAATGGATTGGGCAGTTTAAGTATCGCGGAAATGAAAAGTACGGTCCTCCGCTCGGCGAGATGATGCATCGGGCTTATCAGGCTATGAGGCATGAGTTTGCTGGTCGGGAATATTTTCGTTTCAACCAGTCTCTGCAGAACGTGAATTTGGTGACATGTGTTCCGGTAAGCGAGACACGATTGACAGAGCGAGGCTTCAATCAGGCTCAAATTTTGGCAGAGGAGCTTGCCAGGCGGAATAAACTACCCTTTTTACCTTTACTTGCTCGTCCACAAGATACTGGCAAACAAAGCTTCAAAACAAAAAAAGAACGCACAGACACGATGTACAATGCGTTCTCTGCTGTGCCGGGTATGACGGAGTTAATTAAGCCTTTTATTCTAAATGCTGAGTCTCAAACTAAAATGGAAAATCAGAAATGTGTGACTGTCTGGCTGGTGGACGATATTTATACGACAGGGAGCACTTTACAAGCGTGTGCGCGTGTTTTAGGGGAAAAGGCATCCGAGGAGGGAATACATATGACCATTTTTTGCCTGACTTTGGCAAGGTCATAAGCCCAAATTTTATGTCCCTTTACGAGAGTTTTGGTTTGAAACTAGGAAAAAAAGTTCATAACGTTCCAAGGAAAACTCGAATGCTAGAGCAGAAAAGCCTTTTAAACCGCACGATAAGCAAGATTTGACAACGAGATAGAAAGAGGTATATAATAAAAATATAGACACAAACAAAAAGTAAGGAAGTGAGGGATGAAAACAGAACATTTTAATTTAGAGGTTGATTTTTTTGGAAAAGAGGAGTACAATTTCTATCTGTTGATAGCTAACATGGTTTGGTAATAAATGATTAGCTAACGACAACAGAGCGGACATTGGGAGTGTCTCGCTCAGTAGTAAAGCAGTTAATTAAAATTTAACCTAAAAAGAGGAGAGAAAAAATCATGAAAAACGTAATGAAAAAAGTAGTAGTATCTAGTATGTTGGCAGTTAGTTTAGGTGCAGTATCGCTGTTGAGTCCACTGGCTACAGGTCAAGTATCCGCAAAGTCTAACTCGGATAACAACAAGGATCAGGCAGAACTACAACTGATTATTGAACAACAAGAAGCAGCACAGAAAGCACTGGAAGCTAGACTCTTTGGAACTGAAAATGCTACGACTACAACACCGGCTCAACCAGCTACTGAGAACAACAATCAAACAACTACAGCGCCAACTAATACAACTGGAACACCAGCTACTGTAAATACAATCACAGTAAGTGTTCAAGATGGCGATACGCTGACTTCCATTGCTAAAAAATACGGTGTTACTGTTGAAGAACTGCTTAAAATCAACAACCTGATTAAAGTAGGCCAGGAACTGCAAGTTCCGCAAGCAAGCACTAATAAATAATTCGTTATAAATTCACAATAAAATGTTTTTATTAAACCAAGTGTTTGACTACAGTATACGGGAAGGCCTCTATTAAAACAATGCTTTTTTGAATAATTATTTGTGAAATAGCTTGTTTTTTTGGGCTGCAAATTTCCAATGGTGCGTCTATCCTATCTTAAGATAGATTTTAAGCTGGGATGATGTTAGTCGTATTGATATAATGAATACCCACACTCCATGTGCGGAGCATTCGTATGGGCGCCGTTCCCCCGGATTTGTAGCAGTTACTTGGTGGCATTCGGGGCACAGGTGAACATGAATTCTTCTGAGGATTGTTTCGCCCGGTTTTTCCCTCATCTTGATTCGTATATTTACTCCATTTATAATCATATACAGCTATTTTAATTATAGTGAGGCGCTATTCCCGAAATAACCGGAATGGCGCTTATTTTATTTTAATCTAAAAAAGAATTTTAATGCTTGGTTTTCTTGTTGCACTTCCTAATACAGAGTACGCTAAGCATTTTGTACCTTTATTATGATATCGTACAAAATGTGCAATTGTGTAAAATCTATAAATCTTTTTTTTAATATTCGCTAGACGAGGCTCTTAGGTATAAGGTAATGTAAGGATACACTAATACGAGACCGGAAACAGGAAAGGGGCGCTGCAGAGGATGAACTTGGATAACTGTCCTCGCTGTGGAAAGCTGTTTATTAAGAATGTCAGGGGTATCTGTCAGAACTGTATTAAAGAAATTGAGATTGAATACGAACGCTGCGTCAAACATATACGTGAAAATAAGGGTATTCATATGCATGAGCTTTCAGAAGCTACTGGTGTATCCGTTAAACAAATCACGACATTTATACGTGAGGGACGTATTTCCATTGCTAATGCGCCCAATATGACCTATCCTTGCGAGGTGTGTGGGATACCGATTCGTGATGGGCATATGTGCGATTCTTGTCGAACACGCCTGACCAAAGACCTGCATCAGGCCGTACGCGAAAGTAGTAATCAGGATCAAAGTAATAATATGGGCTCAGGTACCTACAGCGCGATTGATAAACTTCGTGGAAAGTAGTACAGGGGAATTAAAAACGTATTCAGCTATTCAAAAAGTTTCAAATACCGCCGATAATCTTTATAGAGCTTATCGGTTTTTTTATTTCTAGCATCCATGCACAAAATAAAGAAGTAAGGCATAATACGAACCATGTTCGACGCTATGTCGTCTGATACATTCTGACTATATCAAATAACTAAGGAAGGTGGAAGTTATGAAAATTAACGAGACCAACCGCATCGGAGCTATTAATCCATATCAACGAAATATTGAAGCAGGACGCCAAGAGGAACAAAAGAAATTCCGTCGCAAGGACGAGGTCTCGATTTCCCCGGAAGCAATGGAAATGCTGAACCGCAGCAGTGATGCAGACCGCGTTAAAAAGATTCAGGAGCTTAAGCAGCAAGTAGCTTCTGGAACCTACCGCGTGGATGCCGATAAAATTGCAGAGAAGCTGTTACCCTACTTCAAGCAGTCTTCCGAAAGCTAGGTGAAGGAATATGCCTTTAGAGCGTTTGATTGATGTGCTGGAGGAACTCAGAGTGTCACATCAGCAACTAATTTCATTGGGAGAGCAGAAAAAAGATGCGCTGATCTCCAATCGGGTGGAACAGCTTATAGCTGTCATGAATCAGGAATCGAAGCTTTCCAGACACATTGAGCAGTTGGATGAACAACGTATGCAGGCTGCATATGCATTTTTGCAGGAACGTGGCATTAAGTCCAGGTTGAACCTCAATATTACGGAATTGTCCCGTCTCGTTTTTGATCTAGAAGACAAGCAGCGGCTCCTTCAAATTCAAAAAAAATTGGCGGATACCCTTCAAGAATTGAAGAAACTAAATGAGTTGAATCAACAGCTTATACAGCAGGCGATTTCCTATATCGATTTCTCCATTGAGAGTATGTCATATTATGCGGAATCGGAAGCGACTTACCAGCGCCCGGCTGATAAAAGTATATCAACTGTGACGGCGGGCCTATTTGATACACGCGCCTAATAGAAGGAGGAAAACATGACCTCAACATTTCATGGTATAGAAACAGCGAGAAGAAGCTTAAATACGCAAACGGCAGCACTAAACACAACCGGACACAATATTTCCAATGCCAACACAGCCGGTTATTCCAGACAAGTGGTAAGTATGAAAGCCTCTGAATCTATGGAGGCGTATGGATTGAACCGTTCTGTTGTAAGAGGTCAGATGGGTACAGGGGTTGAATTCACCGCTATTGAGCGTGTTCGTCAGACATTTCTGGATGATCAGTACCGTAACGAAAGTTCTTCTCAAGGTGGCTGGGATATCCGTTATGATACGCTGAACAAGCTTGAGACCATTATGAATGAGCCCTCGGATACGGGGATCCGCAAGGTCATGGATAACTTTTGGGATGCATGGTCCGATCTGAGCCAAGATCCTCAGGATGTCACGAATCGCAAAATTGTAAAAGAGACTACGCTTGCTCTGACAGATGCTATGAATCAGGCCAGTAAACAGCTGGATGCACTCAGTTCTGATTTGACTAGTAACGTTACACTAAAAACAACTGAGATAAACTCATTATTGCAGTCTGTAGCGGATTTGAACGGTAATATTTATAAATTGGAGCAAATCGGGGATAACCCGAATGACTTGCGGGATCAGCGGGATTATGCGATTGATCAGTTGTCCAAACTTGCGAATGTGCAGGTAACTCAGTTGGATAACGGCTATCAGGTAACGGTGGCCGGACAAGTAGCTGTTGCGGGTACAGAGGTAACTGCTATTACGGCGGCTGGTCTTGAGGCTGCATATCAGGGGGGGGCTTTAACCGGCGGCGAAGTATACGGTATGATTCTATCCCGGGATAAATATGTAGCGGATTACAAGAGTCAGATGGACCAGTTGGCTAATACGCTGGCGAATGGCAACATTGAAATTACCTTACCCGCAGGTACAGTTCTACCCGAGGGAACGGTACTGAATTCGGGTACCAACAATACAGCAGTCACTTACTCGAATGCAAATAACAACAGAACCTTGACGGCCGATTTGAAAGTAACCGTACAAGGGATTAATGGCCTTCATCAGCTAGGGTACACGCTTAGTGGCACGACACCGGAAAAAGGTGGGGCGTTCTTCACCTCCAAAGATGGGGCTGCCATTACAGCGGGTAATATTACGCTGAATAAGGATATTCAAGATGATCCCAATAAAATTTCCAGCTCTTTGCGGGTAGATGGAACAGGTACGGCGAATGAGAAGGTAACCGTAGGTAACAATGCTTTGGCGTTGGCTATGGCGAACCTGAAAAATGTGAAGTTTGGCTTTAATACCACTCAAGCTCAGTCTACCACGGTAGATGACTTTTTCAGCTCAATTGTAGGACAATTAGGTGTTCAAACTCAGGAGGCAGAGCGCCAATCGAAAAATGCACAGCTATTGACCGAGCAAGTGGACATGAATCGTCAGTCGGTCAGTGGGGTGTCATTGGATGAAGAGATGTCCAATATGATTAAATTTCAGCATGCCTATAGTGCAGCCTCCCGGTTCATGACTACATTTGACCAACTGTTGGACAAGCTGATTAATGGTACAGGCCGCGTAGGTCTCTAGTATAATGAGAAGGTGGAGTAAGTTATGCCAATTCGAGTAACCCCAGGGATGACCAATATGCAACTGCTCAGTAACCTGAATCGGAATAACAATAATACAAGTAAATTGGAAAACCAGATTTCGACCGGTCGTAAGCTGAATAAACCTTCAGACGACCCGGTAGGAGTAACCTATGCACTACGTTACAGAGCTGAGCTGGCTTCTAATGAGCAATACAAGACCAATTCAGATGCTGCTGTCAGTTGGTTGAACTTTACTGATACCACCATGCAACAGGGCAGCGATGTCATGAAACGCCTCAAAGAGCTGACAGTTCAGGCATCAAGTGAAACACTTCCTCAATCCGCCCTGGATTCGATTAAGCTGGAAGTTGACCAACTAAAAGAGCAAATGATGAATATTGGTAACAGCCAGCTTCGTGGGAAGTATGTTTTCAATGGGCAAAATTATGATCAGGCACCGTATCAGCTATCAGCTACGGTCACGAGTTATGCCCAGATTGATCCGGATCAAGGCGCTGTCAGTTATGCGATTGGGGATCAAGATGCATTTCGGGTAAATACGTCAGGCAGCGATTTTTTCGGAAAATCGACAGAAGCCGATAATGTTTTTAAGGTCATGGATGCTTTATCTACCGCATTAACCAGTGGAAATAGTACAGCAATATCAAGTCAACTTTCAGGTATTGAATCCCGTTTTACCAAAATGCAGACAAGCTTGTCTGAAGTAGGTGCACGCACGAATCGGGTTGAATTGGTACAAGCCCGTTTGGATGATCGTAATTTGAATTTGACGACACTTCAAGCCAAAACAGAGGATGCAGATGTTGCTAGTCTGATGATTCAAGCTACATCTGCCCAGACGATCTATGAGGCGGCTTTAAAATCATCTGCCAAGATCATGCAGCCATCTCTGATGGACTTTATGAGTTGATTTTTATCTTTGACATTGTTACTTAAAGCTATGGACGAGTGGTCCGTAGCTTTTTTGTTACTATTTATAGGAGGAGTTACTTATGACCCCAAAACAGAAATTAGATGAAGAGAACCAAGATACAAATACTAGTCTCTATGTGTTTCCGAAAGGCATACCGGGATTTGAACAACTTCGGGAATTCCAACTACAGGAACATAATGAATTATTTAGTCTTTTTAGCGCAGTAGAGCAACCTGCTACTATTTTTATTACCGTAAATCCATTTGATTTCTTTGAAGATTATGAATTTGAGCTATCTGATGATGCCCTGGAGGATATCGGAATTACGAGTAAAGAACAGATAGCAGTACGATGTATCTGTACATGGAATAGCGATCAGTCCAAAACGACGGTTAATTTGCTTGCACCTTTAATTTTTAACATTGAACAGCATACGGGGAAGCAAATTGTTTTGCAGAATACTGACTATAAAATTAAGCATCTATTATGGAGTGGAACAGAGTCCAGCAAAGGTGGTGAGTCCTGATGCTGGTATTAACGCGTAAAAAGGGCGAGTCCATTGTAATTCAGAATGATATCGTCATTACAGTTCTTTCTGTTGAAGGAGATACTGTGAAAATCGGTATTTCTGCCCCTAAGGATATCGATATTTACCGAAAAGAAGTCTTTGATGCTATTCAGCAAAATAATCAGATTGCTGTTATGGATACAAATGCTATTCAAAATGCGATGTTGGACATGGATAAGAGAAAGTGCTGATTTAACAATAATAGTAGTGTATATTCATTCAGAAAGGCCGACACAAGTAAAGTGTCGGCCTTTGTTTGACTAGATTTTATGCTTATTTATCTGGAACAGTAATTGATATAATCATCTATATAACCGAATCGTAAACTTCTAAGAAAATATTTCAAAAAAAGCTGGAATGCTATAAACAATTCTAGCTTAAGGGTCGATATATAGTTTAGAGCGGTAATTCTTCAGGGCGGCCGACCTGTGAAGACGCTTATACCACAAGGACGTGGGAATCAAACCATTTCAGGGAGGAAATTTAAAATGATTATCAATCACAACTTACCTGCAGTAAATACACACCGTAACATGCAATTGAACAACACAGCAGCAAGCAAAAACATGGAAAAATTGTCTTCAGGTCTGCGTATCAACCGTGCAGCTGACGATGCTGCTGGTCTCTCCATTTCCGAAAAAATGCGCGGTCAAATCCGTGGTCTGGAACAAGCACAACGTAACGTTCAAGATGGTATCTCTTTCGCACAAACAGCTGAAGGTGCAATGAACGAAGTATCCTCCATGCTGACTCGTATGAAAGAACTGAGCGTTCAACAAGCCAATGATACTTACAGTGCTGGCGATAAATCCAACATCAAAGCAGAGCTCGGTCAATTGGGTAGTCAAATTGACGCAATCCTGTCTAACACTAAATTCAACGGTATCGCAATTTCCGGCGGAGCAGGTGTTAAAATCCAAGCTGATGATAATCAGTTCGTAATTACTATTAAAGGTATTAGTTCTGCTCGTTTCAGAGGTCTTACTTCTGGAGTTAATTTGTCTCAGACAACAGCTGCAATTGAAGCGGTTGCTAAGCAACGTGCGAACCTGGGTGCTATGCAAAACCGTCTGGAATACACTTCCAACAACTTGGGCACAACTGTTGAAAACCTGACAGCTTCCGAATCCCGTATTCGTGATACTGATATGGCAAAAGAAATGGTTGCTCTGTCCAAAAACAACATCTTGCTGCAAGCTTCCCAATCCATGCTGTCACAGGCGAACTCCGCGCCACAAGGCGTACTGTCGTTGCTTCGTTAATTTTAAACGACAGCAAGTTACAAAAAAAGATCCTGCTTCTCGCAGGATCTTTTTTTTGTTTTTATTTTAGTTTTTTCGTAAATAATTGCACTCATTTACCGATATATAATGTATTAGCATTTCAAATACAGAACGGTTTTATTGTGTCTAAAAACTAACTAATGGAGGTTATTCTATGGACTCGATGATACCCCCTAGCACTGGGAATCTGTTGCCGATTCAGCCATCAGCAGGAATAAAACGTGAAGCCCCTTCAGATGCCGAAACAAATTCTTCCGCTGTAGAAGGTGCTGTACAAACAACCAATAGAGGTGGTACCGCGCAGAAACAGCCGACACATGAGGAAGCAGTTAAGGAACTGCAGAAAGCAATTGATGCTATTCAAGGCCCGCAGAAGACGTTTGAAATATCTGTGCATGAAAAGACTCATGCAATCATGATAAAAGTGATGAACAAGGAAACCGGCGATCTGATTCGTGAGGTACCTCCTGAGAAAATTTTGGATATAGCCGCTAGAATGATGGAAATTGCAGGAATTATAATTGATAAAAAAATATAGGGGGACATACAATTATGGTAACCAGAATAAGTGGTCTTGCCTCAGGCATGGATATTGATGCAGTGGTCAAAAAGCTGATGACTGCTGAGCGTGTACCGCTCGATAAGCTGAATCAACAAAAGCAGCTAATGGAATGGAAACGAGAAAACTATCGTGAGTCCAGTACTAAAATTGTTTCATTTCTCCAAGATAAACTGACGACATTAAGCCGCACTGCTTCAATGAATCCGCAGAAAGTGACAGTAACGGGAAATAGTGACGCGTTGACTGCATCGGCTTCATCGTCTGCCAGTGGAGTATTGGATATCTCGGTAACAAATCTCGCTACTGCCGCAAGATCCGTCTCAGACAGTTCATGGTCTGAAAAGGCAAGCACTGAGCTTGCCTTTGCCGATGGGGCAGCTCGTACGGTTCAGGTTGGTGGGACCACTATTGATGTGGATGCAAACGAAACCATTGAATCGTTTGTCAAAAAAATTAATGATAACAGCAAGACAGGAGTAACTGCCCTGTATGATGCCAAATCTGGTTTGTCGTTAACAAGTAAAACCACCGGTTCCCAAGCATTCAATATCGATGCTCAAATTAGTAGTGAGTTTAAACTGTCTTCAATGAATGGAACCGATGCTGTGCTAAAGGTAAATGGACTTGAAGTCAAAAAGTCATCAAATAATTTTACAATTAATGGCATTGATATTACACTGAAGACAGCCGGTGGTGCTGCGACAAGGATCGAAGCTACCAAAGATACCGATAAGATTGTGGAAAATATTCAAAGTTTTGTCGATGCTTATAATGATGTTCTCGCTACACTCAATGGCAAGGTTAGTGAGGAGAGATATAAAAAATACGCTCCGCTTACGACGGAACAAAAAGCCGCTATGAGCGATGATGAAGCCAAGCTCTGGACAACCAAGGCCAAGAGTGGCATGCTTAGAAACGATCCTATCCTGCAGGATACATTATCTGAAATGCGTAATGCCATGATTCAAGGTGTAGATATTGGCAGAGTTGATGCAAATGGGAAGAATAAGCCCTTGATGATGTCTGAGCTTGGAATCACTACGGGTACGTATGATACCAAAGGTAAGCTTATACTGGATGCAGACAAATTACGTGCAGCGGTTGAAAAAGATCCAGATGTTATCTCGAATTTTTTTGGGAAACAGGACCCAAGTACTCTATTAACAAATAATTATACACAACAAGATGGTATTCTTGCTAAACTTAAAAAGATTTCGAATACTTCACTTCAAAGAATGGCCGATACAGCTGGTACTTCAAAAGTAAGTAAGGATCTAACAGCTTCATTTCTTACTACGAGCACAATGGGAGAGCAATTGTCGAGTCTGGACCGCCGAATCAGTAATATGACAAGTCGTCTAACGATGATTGAGACTAACTATTACAAAAAATTCACTGCGATGGAGACGGCAATAAGCAAATATAATACTACATCTTCGAGTCTTACAGGCATGTCGTCATAAAGGAGGTTTTACAATTGATCAATACACCCTATCAGAAATACCGGCAGACTCAAGCGCAAACTGCATCCAAGCCTAAATTGCTGATTATGCTGTACGATGGGGCTATTCGTTTCGTTCGTGCGGGGATTGAGGGGATAGAGAATAAGGATAACGAGAAAGCGAATAATAATTTGTGTAAAGCGCAAGCTATTGTACACGAGTTGATATCTGCGTTGAATTTTGAGTATCCAATATCCCATGACTTATTGCGAGTGTATGAATATATGCTGCATGAGCTAATCGAGGCGAATGTACACAAAATATCCGCTCCGGCACAAGAGGTGCTGGAACATTTGACTGACCTACGGGAGGCTTGGCTGGAAGCCGCGAAAATGCCTGGTGTAGTTGGTAGTGTGTGATGGCAGATCCTAATATGCAAGTACTCCTTGAAGAACTGCAACATAAGACAGAAGCAGTGTTGGTTAATCTTCTGAATTTAAATGAGGAAGAATTTGAACAGTTTGCAGATCAAAGACAGCGCATTGTAGAACAGATGCAGCCCTATCAACTATCATTAACGGAACATGATAAGCAGAAAATCCGTAACATACTAAGCCACGATTCTGTAATTTTGCAGCGTATGCAAGCACTTAAGGATGAAGCAGGCCACTGGATGGAGAAACGTGGAGCCATTCGTGTACAGCAGCATGCCTACCAGCAAGCTTATTCCGTAGACAGTTTGTTTATTGATCATCGAAAATAAAAGATACTTGATGGAACGTTAGTCTCGTCTACCCCATTCTAAATCGAATGGGGTATTTTTGCGAAAAGCTTCATTCCATTAAGAGTAAATCCGATATACTAATTAACAAATATTAATGCGAAACGGTGGTATTACCTTGTCTCAACTACAGATAAACCATACAATTCTAGAGCAGAGGTTTCCTCATGTTGCAATGAAAATAAAAGAAATATCGGATAATGAATTATCTACATCTTTGTTTAATGAATCCCTTGAAAGAGACACAGCTTGGCTTAATGCTGTTGAAGGGGCTATTGGTAACGGGAAAATCATTTTTGTATATGGATTTGAACGGGGCCTCAGCATTGCTGATCTCCTTGAATTGTACCCGAATCACTGGTTGTTTATTTACGAGCCGGATGAGTGGCTTTTTCGGAAGGCCGTGACGGATTACGATCTTAGTCTTTTGTTGGAACATCCCAATTTGTACTGGTTATCGGTCGGTGAGTCTCAGCTCAATACGATGTTTCACATGTTAAGTAGTTATATAATAGAAGATTTGGGGTTTATCGCATTACGTAAGTATTTATCAGATGATATGAATTTGTTGCGTGAAGTAAAGGAACAATTTCAGGAATATCGTTATAGCTTTTTGGTAGATAAACATACAGAGAATCGTTTTCGTGAAGAATGGACGCGAAATTTTCTATATCACTTATCTGATGGACTATACACTCCTTCCATTGAGCAACTTTTTTATACTTTTGAGGGTGCAACAGCAGTTGTAGTATCATCAGGTCCATCTTTACAAGAAGATATCGAATGGCTGAGAAAAATACGTCCTCATGTACTGATTATTTCAGCAGGCTCCAGCATTCAGGCATTAATAAAGCATGGAATACAGCCTCACCTTGCTGTCATTATGGATGGTCATCCAGTCAATAAGAAGATCTTTGCTTCCTCTGAAACGAGAGAGCAGCCTTTATTGTTTACCTCTTCCTCTTATTATGAAATCTCTGACCAGAACTGTGCAGTGAAAATCCATAGTATTATGAAAAGTGATGCTATATCCCAGTATTTCTTTGGAATCAGTAAGGATGAACTCTTTATATCGCCCACAGAAACAGTTGCAGGAACGGCAATTCAAGTAGCAGCCTGTTTAGGGGCTAAACGGATCATACTAGCAGGACAGGATTTATCATTTCCTGATAACAAGTTTTACGCAGATGGGATAGAGCACTTTTCAGCCGAAACTACGGATAAGACAGTGCAGGAAGCGCCTAAGAAGGTACTGAATGTAAAGGGGACATACAACACTACAAACGAGAGTTTCTCTTTGATGAAGAATGGGCTCGAAAATTTAATTATTGCACTTCCGAGAATCGAATTCGTCAATTCAAGTCGCAATGGTGCAGTGATTGAGGGTGCTCCATTCAAGCCTATGGAAGAGCTCTATGAATCGTTGGCATCAGAATCTGTTACTCCTAATGCCATTGCCGATTTGATAAATGAAAAAAATATTGCTGTTGATATGAATAAGGTGCAGGATGTCAGAGATAAGCTGATAGCGACAGGTGAGGACCTCTCTAATGTACGCTCTGAGATTGCAGCAATTCACAAGCTTATGAATAAGCTACGCGAGTTTAGCCGGACTAAACCAGCAAAGGCTCAAAATATGGTGGAGTCTATAGAGCAGATGTGGGGATTGATTGCCAACAGGGAATGGTTCTCACCTATATTTGAGTCCATTATGCCTATCGAAGTTGCTCGTTTTGATCAGGTGCTTCCTGTGATTGTGACAGAACATCAGTTGACTCGTAAGTCTGATTTAATTTATGAGCACGTTGGTAAGATTTTAAAGGATATTACAACACAAATTCCAATACTCGAAGAAATGTTTTCGGAATCGATTCGCCGTTTAGATAAAAAGACAGATAGCGATGCAGTGGTCCATAAAAATATATAAACTAATCGTCTCACATTCCGGAGGTTTATTATGTTCAACAACAAGATTGTACTGGTTACGGGCGGTACAGGCTCGATTGGAAGCGAAATTGTACGTAATATTTTATCCTATAATCCTAAAGCTCTGCGAATTTTTAGCAGGGATGAGAGTAAGCAGTTTGATCTGCAGCAGGAATTAAAAGAATATACGAATGTCCGTTATCTGATTGGCGATATCAGGGACAAGCAGAGGCTC
The DNA here is from genome assembly GCF_000520815.1 of Paenibacillus maysiensis. Lineage (GTDB taxonomy): Bacteria > Bacillota > Bacilli > Paenibacillales > Paenibacillaceae > Paenibacillus > Paenibacillus maysiensis. The sequence goes on from NZ_ASRY01000296.1 coordinate 14,381, forward strand.
AGTTATGCCATGGAGGATGTAGATTACATTTTTCATGCTGCTGCTCTCAAACATGTGCCTGCATGCGAGTATAACCCTATGGAAGCAGTGAAAACGAATGTTATTGGCGTACAAAATTTGATAGAAACGGCTATTGAGCATAATGTAGAAAAAGTAGTAGCCATCAGTACAGATAAAGTGGTAAACCCAACGAATACGATGGGGGCTACGAAGCTGCTATCAGAACGTTTGATTTCTGCCGCCAACTTGTATAAAGGGAGCAAACGTACCATCTTCTCTTGTGTCCGCTTTGGAAATGTTATGGGGTCCAGGGGCTCCGTTATTCCATTATTCCGTGATCAGATTGCTAAAGGGATACCGGTGACGGTCACACATGCAGAGATGACTCGGTTTATGATGTCTATTCCACAAGCAGCTCAGCTGGTAATAGATGCAGCGCATCATTCGCAAGGCGGAGAAGTATTCGTACTCAAGATGCCGATTCTTAAAATCACGGATTTGGCCCAATGTTTGATCGATTCATTTGAACAGTCAACTGGCAATATCTATTCGGGTGAAGTCATCGAGTCTGGAATACGGCCGGGAGAAAAGCTGTATGAAGAACTAATGTCGTTTGAGGAATCTGAAAGAGCGCTGGAGAATGGACAAATGTATATTATTCCTTCGTCATTTCATACAGTAGAGCAGGAATATGAAGGTTTTCAAAGGGCGATTCCTCAAGAGTATTCTTCGAAGACTGCACCACAGATCTTCCAGACAGCCATTCGGGAGCTTATCGAACAGAATGGATTGGGCTTCACAAAAGGTATTGTATGATGAGCAATCACAAATGTTTGGCGATTATTCCTGCGCGGGGTGGATCAAAAGGTTTGCCTGGTAAAAACATAAGATTATTACATGATAAACCGCTCATTCAATATAGCATTGAAGCCGCGCTAAACAGTGGTTGTGTAGACGAATTAGTAGTTACAACGGATAGTAAAGAGATTGCTCGTGTGTCAGGCCAAGCTGGAGCGGCTGTTCCGTTTATAAGGCCTGCTGAACTGGCTACCGATGAGGCCAAAAGCATTGATGTATTGAAGCATGCAGTTGAATTTTATGAGCAGACGCAAAATCAATTTTTTGATGTTATTATGCTGCTGCAGCCCACATCTCCACTGCGAAATGCCACGGACATCAAAGAGGCGTATAAAATATTTTTAGATCATCAGGCTGATTCACTTCAAAGTGTCACCTTGTCCGGGGTACAACCCTATCTACTAAGGGAAATAGATAACGGACGGCTTACGTCCTACCTGAAAGGTGAAAGGGAGCATTTGAGGAGGCAAGATCTAAAAGAGCTACATGTTCTAAACGGAGCAATATATATCGTAAAAAGAGATCTGTTGCTGAATAGTGACACTCTGGTTGGGCCTAATAATTGTGGCTACATTATGCCTAAAGAACGATCTGTTGACATAGATGACGAGTTTGATTTAAAAATGGCAGAGCTTTTTTGGAGAGAATCCAATCACAAGGAATCCTTGCAGTAGGAGGGAGGAATATAACATGCAAAACCTCTTATCAAATAATGGTAGCCACCCCATCTATATTATCGCAGAGGTAGGAGTAAATCATAACGGATCATTAGATCTTGCATTCGAGTGTATTGATCAAGCGATTTTATGTGGCGCCGATGCGGTGAAGTTCCAGACCTTTAAAAGTGAAAAACTAGTAACCAAGTACGCCCAGAAGGCTAATTATCAGACAGAGAATACGAACTCAGCTGAAAGTCAACTGGACATGTTAAAACAGCTGGAATTAAGCTTTGATGATTTTGTTCTTTTGAAAAAGTATTGTGAGGAAAAAGGAATAGATTTTCTCTCTACACCTTTTGATGAAGAAAGCGCCGAGTTTCTGAATTCAATTGATATCGATGCATTCAAGGTTGGATCGGGAGATATGAACAATATCCCCTTTCTTCAGAAGCTCGATAGCTATGGGCGTCCGATTATTCTATCTACCGGAATGTCCAATCTGAATGAAATTGGAGAATCATTACAAGCATTTGAAAATAGTGAGGTGCTATTACTGCACTGTACCTCCGATTATCCGGCACCTCTGGAAGATGTGAATCTGTTTGCCATGAAGACCATTTCTACAGCTTTTGAGAAGGTCACAGGATATTCCGATCATACGGCGGGGATTGAGATCGCTGTAGCGGCTTCAGCACTGGGAGCGAGAATTATTGAAAAGCATTTTACATTGGATCGAAATCTTCCAGGTCCTGACCATAAGGCTTCACTGGAGCCTGCTGACTTTTCAAAGATGGTTCTTGCGATTCGAAATGTGGAGCAGGCTCTAGGGGATGGTGTTAAAAGGTGTATGCCTTCCGAGGAAAGCACCAGAGCGGTTGCAAGAAAAAGTATTGTGATGGCAACATCGAAAAAGGCAGGCCAGTTATTAACTCAAGAAGATCTAGTTATCAAGCGTCCAGGTACTGGAATAGAGCCTAAATATTTTGATGACTTGGTTGGTAAGCAGCTTTTAAAGGATGTACATGAAGACTATTTGTTGTCATGGGATGATGTGCAATGAAGAAAGTATTGGTGATTACCGGAACGCGGGCTGATTATGGAATATATTACCCGGTTTTGCGGGCTCTTGAGGAGGAACATGCTCTGGAGCTCCACCTGTTGGTTACAGGAATGCATTTATCTCCACAGCATGGGTATACATTGGACGCTATCCTAAAGGACGGATTTCGTGTATCTGCTAAGGTAGACTGTCTGCTGCAAGGATCTACTCATGCTAATATGTCTCGCTCTATTGGAATAGCAATCATGGGCATGACTCAAGCCGTAGAAGCTTTGAAACCAGATTTCGTTGTTGTATTAGGAGATCGGGGAGAAATGCTTGCAGCTGCGATTGTGTCCTCTCACATGAACATTCCACTTGTTCATTTGCATGGTGGAGAAGTGTCCGGCACGATTGATGAGTCTGTTCGGCATGCAATCAGTAAGTTGGCTCACATTCACTTTGTGGCTACAAATGGAAGCAGAGAGCGCCTAATTAGGCTTGGCGAAGAACCTTGGAGAATTCATGTAGTCGGTGCTCCGAGAATTGAAACGATGATGAATACATCCCTGCCTGAGCTAGAGAGGACGAAGCGTAAATACGATCTGAATATAGCTAACGATTATGTGCTGTTTGCTTATCATCCTGTCACCACGGAAGAGGCGGATATGCACATCCTTGGTAAGATGATGGAAGTTCTCTTGGCTGGGGAGAATGAGGTGATTTGTGTGATGCCCAATTCGGATGCTGGAGCTGATGCGATCGTTGATGTATATAATCGTTTTGCTGCAAGAAAAGGGATGCACCTTGTAACTAGTTTTGAGCAACTTGATTATCTGACGATGTTGAAGAATGCAAAAATATTAATTGGAAATTCTTCATCGGGGATTATTGAGGCTGCCTCCTTTCATGTTCCAGTCATTAATATTGGAACTCGTCAGACAGGCAGAGAGCGTTCTGTGAACACAATAGATATTGTAGCTGACGAGCTCGAATTGACTTCTGCAATGGAGTACGCAATGTCTGAGCCTTTCCAACAAATTGTTAAAGCAGCCGACAATATTTACAGTAGAGATAACACAAGCTCTCGCATCGTAGATATATTGAACCGAACATCCAAGTCAGAGCAGCTTATTCAAAAGACAATTACCTATTAAGGAGGATCGGCCTTGAGCTATATTGTTTTTGGAGCAGGAGGACATGCCAAGGTCATCGTGGATATTTTACGATCTTGTGGTGAAGAAATCATTGGCATTATGGATGACCATTGTAAAGAAGAAGCATGGAACGGATTGCCGATCTTGGGGGGCCGTAATCAGATTGCTCAACTATTATCTCTGTATCCAGAGGCGCTGTTCGTTGTGGCAATCGGAGATAATACAACCAGAAGGAAGATTGTAAGTCAATTAAAAGTTGCTTCAGTCAAATTTGGTACTGCTGTTCACCCAAGCGCTGTAGTCGCACCTAGCGTATTCATTGGCGATGGTTCGGTAATCATGCCTAATTCAGTAATTAACGCTGACACGTTTGTTGGAGAGCATGTCATTGTTAATACGGCGGCTACTATAGACCATGATTGCCGAATAGAAGACTTCGTGCATATTTCCCCAGGTGTACATATGGCAGGTGGAGTTCAGATCGGGTACTGTGCTCATATCGGAATAGGTGCAAGTCTTATACCTGGTGTTCGCGTAGGGTGTGATACCATCGTTGGTGCTGCTTCTTGTGTCATCCGCGATTTGCCAGAAAAAGTTACAGCTGTGGGTTGTCCGGCCAAAGTAATAAAAAACCTATAAGGATAAGGGATGAAACAAAATGTCTAATCGAGATAGAATTTATTTATCTTCACCGCATATGGGCGGGCTTGAACAGCAATATATCGCAGAGGCCTTTGAAACGAATTGGATTGCTCCACTAGGTAAAAATGTAGACGCTTTTGAATCAGAGGTGGCAAATTACTTAGGATGTGGAGGCGCAGTTGCCCTAAGTTCTGGAACGGCGGCGATCCATTTGTCTTTGATACTGCTTGGGGTCGAAAAGGATGATGTTGTTTTTTGTTCTTCTCTTACCTTTGTTGCCAGTGCTAATCCGATCTTGTATCAAGGTGCGATTCCTGTCTTTATTGATTCGGAACCTGACAGTTGGAATATGTCTCCCGAGGCGCTAGAGCGAGCATTAAAGACTTATGCGGATAAGGGAAGGAAGCCTAAAGCTGTAGTCATAGTCAATTTGTACGGGCAGAGTGCAGACTACGATCGGTTAAAAAAAATATGTGATCATTACGAGGTGCCGATTGTAGAAGATGCTGCAGAATCACTCGGAGCATCTTATGGCAAGCAAATGAGTGGAACGTTTGGGAAATTCGGTATTCTTTCTTTTAACGGTAATAAGATTATTACCACTTCCGGCGGAGGTATGCTGGTTTCAGATGATGTAGAAGCTCTAAGTAGAGCGCGACATTACGCAACTCAGGCGAGGGAAAAGGCGATCCATTATCAGCATGAGGATATAGGCTTTAATTATCGTCTTAGCAATGTCTTGGCTGGTATAGGAAGAGGACAACTTCGTGTGTTGGACGAGCGCATTCAACAGAAACGAAAAGTCTTTGAAAAGTACAGCTATGAACTATCAGGAATTGATGGAATACAATTTATGCCGGAAAAGAGCTTTGGCAAGTCTACTCGATGGTTGACAACGATGACAATAGATCCTGAAATCTTAGGCAGTAGTGTTAGTGATTTAATAGGATATCTAGGAAAAGATAACATTGAATCCCGTCCAGTCTGGAAGCCGCTTCATTTACAGCCACTCTTTAAGGACGCCGTATATTTTACTCATGAAAGCGGTATGGATATTAGCAAAAAATTATTTGAAGAAGGAGTTTGTTTGCCCTCCGGAACAAATATGTCGGTGGATGATCAGAGCTTTGTAATTGACCAAATGAAGGGATTTTTTCAATAAATATACGTTGAACTAATACCAAATATACCCAAGGGGGAGGCTGTTACCGTCGCTTTTCAATCCTAATCTTGCTCCCCTAAGTAAACTCTAATGATAAAATGAAAAGAGGTTCCTAATGAGTAGTTTCAAAGAAACGCTTGAAATAGAAAAAATCGAATGATAAATTATCAAATGTGGAAGTATACAAATTACTAGATCACGAACTAACCAAATTAAATGGAAACTTTGATAGTATAAATTCAAATAGTCGTCAAGAGATAGTAACCGAAATCGAACAAATGATATCAGATTATAATAATTGGGGACTATATTTACCGTCATTTTTACTCACATGTACAAAGGATCAGAAGTTTTTGGATGATATTTTTGAATCTATAGAAAAAGAAGTATTAATAGAGGCGCTTCATTTTATTTACTGGCAAATTACGAGCCTTCTTTTTCTTACTCCTAAATTGAAAACGGAGTAAAACACAAACAGACTGAGAAGGATATATCGAAAATATTTTGAGTATTTTAATAATCAAATTGTAAACGAAAAGAATTGGATCCCTTATAAAGAACGCAATAAAGATTTGTGGTTGTTGTTGCTGGACAGATACTTTCTATGTTACATAGTCCAACACAAGTAGCGCTAGATCATTGCAAAGCTTTATATATTCTCAAAAAAAATATTTTTCTTATCAATACCGCAGACATGCCACGATCTATAGCCACGCCTTATTTTGGAGCTGTTCTATCCGACTATGTTGAGGGGTACAATCAAACTGATAAGCTAATGTATGAAAATTTAAGTATTCCATTCTTTCAATGTCAAAAAGCAATGCCAGATGGTGGCCAAATAACGGAGTTAATCCAAACAATACGGCATTTAAAGCCGCTCTTTGTTTTATCTATCTCAGGCTCAAATGTAAGCGCCGACCTATTTTCTAATTTTGTGCCTGTTATCACTCTGCCATTAGCTTATGATCTCCCCATCTCAGAGAGCACATTTCCAATTTTCCCAGAAAAATAAATACAGCAGATTTGAACACGCTAGAAGAATTAGATAGGTCTCGGGAATCAGTTATTGAAAGTGTGTTTACTTATAAATATACGCCTCCACAGACTAAAATGCATAGAGAGGATTGGGGGTTAGATGAGGAAAATTTTGTATTGGCCATAGTGGGTAATCGCCTTGATACGGAGCTAGACGTTTCCTTTTTAACAGAGCTGGACGACTTGCTGAAATGTAATGATCATACACGCATTATGTTTATAGGTGAACTTGAAAATTATAAAAAGATAACGACTCACTATGTCACTCTTGAAAAACAATCTGTTCATGTCGGAGTTCAAAGGGACTTAGCTGCTGTTTATGAAGTGTGTGACGCGTATTTAAACACAGTTCGATCTGGAGGCGGTACTTCTGCTGCTATTGCTTTACGACAAGGGCTACCCGTTTTTACATATGCCTTCGGAGATGTTGCTCACACGGTAGGAGGGTACTATCATATTAACAGTTTTGATGATGTGAAGACATTTATAAAAAATTGGGAAAATCCTGTATTTAGGGAACGCGAAAGATCTGTAGCAATAAATAGGGTGGATGAAATTTTTGACAGTGAAAAGGTTATGAGAGAGATTATAGAGACTATGACTAAATCACCACACTTTTATTAAGCTGCATGGGCTTCACCACATAATTTGCTGAAATGAGAAATGATAATGATAAATTTCAATGTTCCAGCAATAGTAGTAATATACATCAAAAAAGTCATTTTCTAGTGGAAATCTTTCTGGGGATGGAGAATTTACGCGTCTATGTGCAAACTGGTTTGAAAGAACTTTTGATGTAAAAAAACGCTAATAACTACTTTTTGCACACATGCTCTGGAAATGGCTGCTATTCTCTTGGATATTCAACAGGGTGATGAAATTATCATGCCATCTTATACATTTGTATCCACTGCTAATGCCTTTGTTTTAAGAGGAGCTAAGATTGTATTCGTGGATATTCGACCTGATACTATGAATATTAATGAAGATCTTATAGAAGATGCGATCACAAATAAAACAAAAGCAATTGTCCCAGTGCATTATGCTGGAGTATCTTGTGATATGGATAAAATTTTAGAGTTGGCGAATAGATACAATTTGGCAGTTGTAGAGGATGCAGCACAAGGAATTCTTAGTGAATATAAAGGAAGGAGATTGTAGACTGCGAAGGAGTAGTAGAGAAGATAACGCCGGAATCCATTAAGATATAACAGATCTTGTTTCTTCCGTAAGCAGTTTGAATTTAGAGTAGATGTGAAAAAGGACTCCTCCGCTATGTAACCAGTAAGGAGCCCTTTGTTGTTTATTTAGTTGAATACTCGCTTACTTCAAATGTAAGGATTTTATTGAATATTACGTAATCTTTACGGTTGCTGAATGGACCTTTGTTATTATTGTGTTTATCAATGGCAAAGAATGAAGCACCTCTACCAGCATCCTTTGCGTCATACCAAGCGATGAAGGCATTCAATTCTTTTTTACTCAGATCGAATTCTTTATCAAGCCCAGTGTCCATCGTTACAGTCAGAATTGCACGGTCACCAG
>NZ_ASRY01000297.1 GCF_000520815.1 Paenibacillus maysiensis
TGTCGTATCCATTACAGCGATTTCCAGCTTCGTTCTGCCTGCCTATAATATGTCCATCGCTTTTCGTATGCTACGCTTTCCCTTGATGGGGCTTGCCGCTTCATTTGGACTATTCGGGATTATCGTCGGCGGCATTGCCCTCATCCTGCATATGTGCAGCCTTCGTTCGTTTGGCGTTCCCTATATGTCTCCTTTTGCCCCTCTAATACCGTCGGACACCAAGGATGCCATCTTTCGGCTTCCTCACTGGATGATGATTACACGTCCCCGGCTAATTAACCAGAAGAATGTGAATCGCCGAAACAGCACCCCGCCTCGGAAACCACGGGAATAAAGTGGAGAAGACAGGAACAGACGGAAAGGAGTAGACAATCATGAAACGGAAGACGGCATTTCTATTCCTGATGCTTACACTTGTCTTGCTTCTGACGGGCTGTTGGAACCGCAAGGAGCTGAATGAGCTTGCTATCGCTGTCGGTATGGGGATCGATAAGCATGGAGATCAATTCCGTGTCTCCGTCCAGGTTGTGGACCCCGGAGAAGCAGCCAAAAAAGGAGCAAGCGGCGGGGCTCCAGCCACGTTGTACACAACGGAAGCTGATACCGTGTTTGAAGCCATCCGGAAAATAACGACGCTTAGTCCCCGAAAAGTGTATTTTGCTCACCTGCGCATATGCGTAATCGGTGAGTCGATAGCGACCGAAGGGATGGCAAAAGCTCTGGATTTACTCTCCAGGGATCATGAGTTCCGCACCGATTTTTATATTGTGGTGTCAAAGGACGCCCGTGCGGAGGACACATTGAAAATTATGACGCCCCTGGAATCGATTCCGGCGAATGACCTTTTCGCCTCCCTGGAATCATCGGAGAAAAATTGGTCGCCCAGTATGACGGTAACCCTGGATGAATTGATTGCAGCTCTCACGAGCGAAGGAATGCAGCCTATCTTGACAGGACTTCGGGTTGTTGGCAATCCAGAAATGGGAGAATCGAACCAAAATATCCAAAAGATCGACCCGCCTGCCCGTTTACAGTATTCGGGACTTGCAGTGTTCAGAAAAGACAAGTTGGTCGGATGGTTAAACGAAACGGAAAGCAGGGGCTACAACTTCATTCTTGGCAAAGTGCAAAGCTCTGTCGGCTTTGTGACCTGCCCCGAAGGCGGAAAAGTCGTCACGGAGATCATTCGAACCCAAACTGCCATAAAAGGAAGCGTGCATAGGGGAGAGCCCCGGATCAATATTAAAATGCATGTTGAAGCCAACGTGGGAGAAGTTGAGTGTCAGGCCCTGGATTTAACCAAAGTGAGCACGATTTATGAGCTGGAGAAGAAATTGGAGGAAAGGCTCGAAGAGATTATGAAATCAGCCGTCAGAAAAGCTCAAAAATCGTACAAATCTGACATTTTCGGATTCGGCGAAGCCATTCACCGCGCTGATCCGAAGACCTGGAATTCACTGAAAAAGAATTGGGATGATGAGCATTTTGCAGAATTGCCTGTAGATATCAAGGTCGATTTCAAGATTCGGCGCTTGGGCACGATTGGCAGCTCATTCCTGAATGAGATTAAAGAGTAACCTACCAAAGAAGGTGCTAAAAAATGCTGCCTAAAATAGTGAACGTTCTGGGCATATTGCTGGTTGCTGCTGCAATATGCATGTTTGAGGTCCCGTACATGTGGAAAAAGGGGTTGAAAAAAGAGCTTTGGCTGTTTTCCATCCTGCTCCTTCTTGGGGTCGGAATCAGCAGCGTCAGGGCATTAAGTGGGTTTATTCCTACTCCTCTGGATTGGATCACAGCCGTGTATAGACCATTCACCGATTTCCTAACCCATATCGGTCTAATAAAATAAGACGAGGTGAAATTGGTGCCCGGACAGATTAAAATCTCAGCACGTCAACTTATGATCTTGACGACTTTATATACGGTTGGGAGCGCAATTCTCATCATCCCATCAGGCATGGCGCTGGTAGCCAAACAGGATGCGTGGATTGCCGCGTTTGTCGGGGTCGGGGCCGGGCTTCTCATCTTGTATTTGTACATCAAGCTTGCGGCGCTGTATCCACAGATGACCCTGATTGGAATAATGGAAGCCCTGCTCGGAAAGTGGCTAGGTAAAACCGTTGGTCTTCTGTTTTTCGCCACATTTTTCATCAATGCTCCTGTTACCGTTTTGTTTTACCTGGGGAATTTTATGACCACTCAAATGATCCCGGAAACACCAATACAAGCGGTAAACATCCTTTTTGCGCTTATTATATTGTTGGCTGTCCGGCTGGGACTGGAAGTGCTGGCTCGTTCAGCCGAACTGATGTTTCCGTTATTTATCCTGCTTTACATTTCTTTTACAGGTTTGGTGGTGTCCAATATTAAATTGGAAAACGTTCAACCTGTACTGGAAGCGGGAATGGGGCCTATTGGATCTGCTGCCCTGTCCTTTGTCAGCACAGCGTTTCTTCCTCATCTCGTTCTGCTCATGATCTTCCCGACTTCTGTCAATCGTTTCGATCAAGCCCGTAAAGCCATTTTCACAGGAGGCCTGATTGGGGGAGTGATGTTGGTCGTGGTCGTTACATTGGCTATTTTGGTATTAGGTCCTGATCTAACAGCAAGAAATATGTATCCAAGCTATGCGTTAGCCAAAAAAATTAGCATCGGCAATTTTCTACAGCGCATCGAAGCGATCATGGCTACCATGTGGTTTATTTCGCTCTTTTTCAGGATCACGTTGTATATGCACTCCACTGTGACAGCAATAGCCCAAATCTTTTGCTTGAAAAACGACCGACAGTTAGTGCTTCCTCTCGGCATTCTTTTAGTCGTCATGTCAATCATCGTATATCCCAATGTGCCTTATCAACAAGCCTATGATACAAAGACGTGGATTCCTTATACATTATCGTTCGGGTTGTTTTTTCCCTTACTGCTGCTCAGTATACATGCCCTGAAAAGGTTGGAGACAAACAAAAATAACATGCCGAATGGTAAACGTGAAGATAGAGGTGAAGATGATGCCTAAGCAAGTCAAAATCTCCGGACGTCAATTTATGATCTTAACGACTTTATTTACGGTCGGCAGCGCAATCTTGGTCATTCCCTCAGGCATGGCCTTCGTGGCCAAACAGGATGCGTGGATCGCCACGCTCGTGGGGGTGGGAGCTGGTTTTTTCCTTGTATGGATTTACAATACGCTAGCGATCCTTTATCCACAGATGACATTGGCTGAGATCATTGAAACCCTTCTCGGAAAATGGTTGGGCAAAACCATTTCTCTTCTGTTTATCTTTACTCTTTTCTTGAGTGGTCCTGCCTCAGTGTTGTATGATGTAGGAAATTTCCTTACCACCCAAATCATGCCGGAAACGCCGACTCAATCCGTGAATATTCTTTTTGCGGTCATTGTAATCATGGGGGTACGGCTTGGAATTGAAACGTTCGCCCGTTCTGCCGAACTATTGTTCCCCTTATTTATCCTCCTTTATATTTCTGGGGCTATTTTAATTGCGCCTGAGATCAAACTGGAAAATGTCCAGCCCGTGTTTGAGGCAGGGATAGGACCAATCTGGCCTGCTGCGCTATCCTTTATTAGTATTTTATTTCTACCCCATATCGTTTTGTTAATGATTTTTCCGACTGTGAATCGTACCGATAAAGCCCGTAAAGCTTTTTTCAACGGAAGCATGCTTGGCGGAATGATGATATTCGTGGTCGTTGCATTCTCGATTTTGATTTTAGGACCTGATTTAACGGCAAGAAGTATATTTCCAAGCTATTCGTTAGCCAAAAAAATCAGCATCGGCAATTTTCTACAGCGCATCGAAGCGATCATGGCCATCATATGGTTTATTTCGCTCTATTTTAGGATCACTATATATTTATATGCAATTGTGGTGGGCTTAGCTCAAATCTTCAATTTGAAAGATTATCGGCCTCTAATTTTACCTCTCGGGATGATCTTGGTCGTCATGTCGGTCGTCATATATCCGAATGTCCCTTACCAACATACGTGGGATGGGACGGTATGGATATCTTATACGTTATCTATAGGGCTTCTTTTGCCTTTGCTGCTGCTCTGTATTCACGGGATACAAAAACTCTGGTCAAAGAAAAAAACAGGGGCCAAAGGATAGATCACATCCATCGTACGATCCATCCTACGAGCATCGGTGAAATTTTTTTGCTGTTACCTGTTTACAATGTGCTCTTTTAGTTTATTTTAAACGAGTATTAAGCTGGCGCTAAGATTGGGCGTGTATGATGTATTTAAGAATCTGGTAACTACATAAAAACCGGATGTGCTAAAGGCATAAATATTACTCCCGTTGGATATCCATATACCGTTCCACCCTGTCAGAATTTTAAAGAAACAAAAGGAGACTTTACACTTATGAATCGAAAACGAATCTTGGTCATCTGCACCTTGTTGCTGGCGTTGTCTATTGGGCAGTCCTCTACATGGGGGGGAAGTCGGGCCAATGCTTCTGCACTGGCTCCAGAGAGAGCCCTTCAGCAACAGGATCGTGAGGCTTCCAAGGATGATGAGTTGCTGGAAACACTAGGTGTATCCTCGGATGAGCAATTGTATGATGCATTATATAACGGTCAAACCTTGGCAGATATTGCACAATATAATGAACGGGATGCTCAAGCTGTCGTTGATTTGCAGGTGGCTCAGTTGACGGAGCAGTTAGATCAACGGCTGGCCAACAAGAGTATTACGCCTGAACAGTACCAAGCCCATAAAGCAGAGTTGACGCAGGTCGTTGCCAAGAGTGTGTTTGGACTGTAAAAATAAGTCCATGTAAAAAGGCGCTGAGCCCGTTGGGGATCAGCGCCTTTCTGCTGTCTGTATCTACGCTTACACTTGATGTACTCGAATCAGGTTGGTGGCACCGGCCTCGGCGACAGGAACGCCTGCCGACACGACAACGGTGTCTCCTTTTTGAATATACCCTGCATTCAGGGCGTTGCGGATGGAGGATTCGAACATTTCATCCGTCGTCACTACCTTATCGCCTTTGACCGGGAATACCCCGGATAACAGACAAATTTTAGCGAACACCGTATTGTTCGGGGTAACTGCAATAATTGGAGCCTTCGGACGATATTTGGACACCATACGGGCCGTGAAGCCGCTGGCCGTAGACGTAATAATCGCTTTGGCATCCAGCTCCAGGGACGAACTAACCGCACCTTGACTGATGACCTCGGTAATGTTCGTGCTTTGGCGTGCTCTGCGCTTGTCGAACTGCTCCTGATAATCAAATTGAGATTCAGCTCTGGCAGCTACGGCGGCCATCGTCCGCACGGACTCGACAGGGTATTTACCCGCAGCGGATTCGCCCGATAGCATAACCACATCGGCTCCTTGCATCACGGCGTTAAATACGTCACTGACTTCAGCTCTCGTCGGACGCGGGTTTACCTGCATAGATTCCAGCATGTGTGTAGCCACGATCACCGGCTTGCCGACCAGATTACACTTGTCGATCATTTCCTTTTGCATCACAGGTACGTCCTGAATCGGAACTTCGACGCCCAGATCACCACGGGCTACCATAATACCGTCCGAAGCCTTGATAATGTCATCGAGGTTTTCCATACCTTCGGCATTTTCAATTTTAGAATAAATTTGTACATGCTCGGCGTTATGTCCCTTCAAAATCTCACGAATCTCACGAATATCATCGCCTTTACGCACAAAAGAAGCCGCAATAAGCTCAATACGCTGCTCCACCCCGAATTGGATGTGCTTCACATCGCGCTCTGTTACGCCCGGAAGGGTCGTATGAATCCCTGGCAGGTTCACACCTTTTCTCGGTTTCAAAATACCGCCGCTTACAATGGTACAAATCATTTCGGTTCCCTCAATAGAGGTTACAGTCAGATCGACCAAGCCATCATCAATGAGAATACGGTCGCCAGCTTTGATATCCTTCGGCATATCCGGGTAGTTGACCGAAATACGATGCTCGTCCCCCAAAATTTCTTCCGTGGTCAAAATGAGCGGGCTACCTGGCTTCAGCAGACAGGATGCTTCTTTCAGCTTGCCAATCCGTATTTCCGGTCCCTTGATATCCATCATAACAGGAATAAAGGTGTTCAGTTCCTTCGCAGCCTGCCGCACATTTTCAATACGTTTTACGTGATCTTCCAGCTCCCCGTGAGCCATGTTCAAGCGGGCTACTGTCATACCGGCCTGGATCATTTCTTTTAACAAATGAATGGAGTCGCAGGCAGGTCCCATAGTACAAATAATTTTCGTTTTAAGCATAGTAATTTCATCCTCCTGAATGTCTTTACTGTTTGGTTTCTATTCCACTTTCACTTCTCTATCTATTAAACTTCTATGGTTCTATTTTACCTGTACCCATGCGTCAAAACTATGAACTATAGTATGATGAATGTACTACAGTACAATACATTTTTAAGACATCGGAGAGTGAGCCTCGTGATTACAATGACGGACATGCGACAGGACCATGGCATAGACTGGTACGAAAAGGCTGGACCGAATAACAGCGACGATGACTTACTGTTCATTTTGGTTACCTTTGGGAAATGTGTATATTGGGTGAACGGTTGCAAGTTTATTCTCGGCAAGGGAGAAGCACTGATCCTACCCGGACATTTGCCTTACTACGGCAAGAGCATTCCTACGCTTTTTCATACCAAGTATGTGATACATTGCCGCAAAACATGTACGAACCACGCACTCCCCCTACTGAATACAGAACAGCCGTTGCAGATCAAGCTCGGATGCTACGATATGCTGCATGAACGGATCAAGTCTGTGTACTACCAATGGACTGAGCGCCCAAGCTACTATGCAATGATGGCTGACTGCTTGCTGACCGAAGCGATGATTTATATCAATCAGGAACGGGACAAGGGTACCGTTTCTTGCGATAAAGAGAAGCATGTAGAGCATATGAAGCAGTATATTCAGAATCATTATCGGGAAAAGGTGACGAAAGAGGAGCTTGGCGACGCCATCCGTAAAACGCCCAACTACGCAGCCACACTGCTACGCGAGGTAACACGCCAAACGATCAGCGAGCATGTACATACGCAGCGCATTAAAACCGCCATCTACATGTTGACTGAGTCCCGGCTGACGATTCGTGAAATTTCAGAGTATGTGGGGTATAGTGATGTTTCCTATTTTCATCGGATATTCAAACGTCTTACAGGCTGCTCCCCATCCGAGTTTCTGGATGAACGTTCTTCGATTGTCTAGGCGTTTCTTGTACAGTGGAAAGAGAAGGCGGAAAAGGTTGCGAAACTCCGTATTTAAATGTATGTTGGATTCAACTGGATAAACAACAAATACCTCATTTTATAAAGTGCGAATGTGAAGCTCACATAAAAACCCCGGTTCCTTCGCACCTCGAAATTTGTCGAAAAAAAACGGTATCCCAATCTACCAATACGGAGGGGGATACCGTTTTTTTAGTTTAATGCTTTGTTTTCTACTTTAATTTTTCCTTTTCTTTACTCCGGTGTTCTATAATTTCCCCCGCGATAATACCGTTCAAGCTTTCGCTTGGAGGAGCTGGCTTTTTTCTCTTCAATGTTATCCAGCAGCTTCTGATCTTGAATCAGTTTTATTCGTTCCGCTATTGGGAACTAATGGGGGAGGAGTAACATAGAGAGGGCCCGATGTGGCTTAAATAATTACTGCATTTCGCTGTCGCACTCCACGTGAGTGTGTGGATTGAAATCCAAACAAGCAACCATTCAAAGGGACTGACAAAGCGCCAAGCTCTCTGTGAGCGCGTGAATTTGACGCAACAGCTCACAGAAGTAAACAAGGGAACCCCCTTATCCAACGAGGATGAAATTCCTAGAGACGATACTCCGAAAGCTTCTCAAAATTTCAAGAAGTCTTTAGATTATAAGAATAAGATGGAACACCAATGGGGCTAATGCCGTAGTCCATATGGACAGTGCTGATGTCTCCGTCCTCTTTGTAACTTACACTATCGTACACACCGTGACCGTTGAGCTGATAATATTGCAACTGCCCGCTTACCTTGTCTTGTCTGGCCCACAGTTGACCGGACAAGTCATACACGTAAGCGTAAGTGATCTTGGCTGTCGAATAACGTTATTGTTGTTTTCCTTATTTAAAAGCCTTTCGATAACGAAAGTAAATTAGAAACAGTGGATGTATTTATATCAGTAGAAAATTCTGAATACCTTATATTTAATGAAAGAATTGAAGCGGAAATAAGGGACTTTATCTTGTCATATTAGAAGAAGGATAAGCTTATCTCTAAAGGAATTGGTTAGTGTAATTGAGAGATCCAGTGAAATTTTAATACCTGACGAGAAATTTTAGATAATCAAGAAACATTTTGATTGGCTACAAAACAATCATTGATTCCATACAGGTGGATTGAGAGGTGGATGAAGTTAAACCCTAAGCCGACTAATCGTAGTCCTGCACTGAAAATAACAGGATACTATCTATATATACAAAAGGGAAATATTGGAGTACAATAAAGCATATAGATGTGATAGGAGTCGATCGAAAGTTATGAAAAAAATTCAGATTTCTTCTAAAGGGATAAAGAAGTCACTTAAAAAATATACATACTTGCAATCGATATCTGAATATATTTGGAACGGTTTTGATGCAAAAGCAACTACAATTGAACTTCAAACATTTCAAAACTCGTTAGGTTCTATTGACGAGATTCAAATTATTGATAATGGGTATGGAATAAAGATCCAAGAACTAGAGGGGAAATTCACGCCCTTCTTTGAGTCTGATAAATCAATTGATCCTAATTTCCGATTAAGAAATATGATATCCGCTACTCATGGAAAAAATGGTATTGGACGTTTGACGTTTCATCGTTTTTGTTCTGAAGCCGAGTGGATAACAGTATATGAAGATGAATCAGTAAAAAGAAAATACTCAATACATATAAGAGAAAACAGTCTTGATACATACAATGTCACGGATCCTGATATAGTGGAAGAAAATATTGGTACGTGCGTTATTCTCAAAGGAATTTACGAATCAAGTATAGATATAAACGAGATAAAAAAGTTTCTTTGTCGTGAGTTTGGGTGGTATTTAGAATTATACTCAGGACAGCAATATAGGATTAAAATAAACGGAGAAATCCTAGATTACAATGGCATTATTGGTGAAATTGAATTTAATGAATTTGATTTTCCTCAGAAGGATAGCTCCTTTTCTATAAAATATGTACGATGGAATGAAAGGCTGAATCATGAATACTCTAAATATTATTTGGCTCTTCGCTCTATTGGATGGGTAACGCCGTATA
>NZ_ASRY01000298.1 GCF_000520815.1 Paenibacillus maysiensis
TGACCGAGACGACCGATAATTCCTGTAGATTCCCATCTCCCTTTGGCATTGCGCTGCACCATCACCCGGATATCAAAATAACGCTTCTCATGCCGCAGTAAATGGATGCCTTTTTGAATGAGATAGCTTTGCTTGCCCGTCTTCTTCGACAAACTGGTAAACAGACCCTCTAAACTTTTGAACTCCAGACGCTTTTCCTCATACTGATAGGCAAAACGCTGTCCTTCCTCCTGCTCTACTCTCATCACACCTTTGCCAAACGTGCCTCGCTCAGGTTTTACATAAACCATGCCGTATTGCTCTAGCATCGACTTCAGATTTGCTTTGTTGTATTTCCGGGTATCCGGTATAAAAGGCTTGATGCCGCGATGCTGGAGCAGCAATTTGGTTTTGTGCCACTTGCTGCGCAAGGCCTGCGCTTGTGAAAATTTCACTTGCCCCTCTCCTCTCTGCTGTCAGGGTAGAACGCTCCTGTATGAAAAGAACAATCCATCGTATGCACCAAATCCCCATCCGAAAGCGCCATCAGCCCTATTCCGCATATAAATGGACTACTGGCCTTGCCCGGTCGAAAGCGCCTGTCCGTACATACAATAATATAAGACGCCGAACGCGTACATTTTGCATAAATAGGGAGTGAATAACATGTCAGCGCAATCGGATGGGCAACGGAAAGGTTCCCTAACGATAGATGTTCTGATTCCTGCAATTGATAAGGATATCGCCACGCTTCCACTGGTGATTGACAGCCTGCGCCGTCACGTGCAGCACCGGATTGGAACCATTTATATCATTTCACCACAAAGTGCCGGACTCCGCCGTCTGTGCGTACGCAAGAAGTGTACATTTGTAGACGAAAAGACCGTTCTGCCCATCACGAAAATGGATATTCGCTACGGAACAACGCGCTGGGATCGCTCAGGCTGGCTGTATCAGCAATTGCTTAAAATGAACGGTGACAAAATCAGCAAAGCTTCTTTTTTCCTTGTCATTGACGCAGATACCGTTCTGATTCGTCCACATGTATTCCGCAAAGACGGCAAAACGATATTTTACTATCGCAGTTGGAGTCAACCAGAGTATTTCCGCACCTACCACAAGCTGATGGGCGTTAAGGCCCCTTCACCAAAGTCCTTTGTTACCCACTATATGCTGTTTGAAAAAGCGCGGCTCACCCGGCTCAAGCAAGTCATCGAAGCCCGCCACGGGATTCCCTGGTACAAAGCGATTATCCGCAGTATAGACCGGACGAAGCAGTTTGGATTTTCCGAATATGAAACATATGCCAACCACCTCTACAGCAGTGATCCCTCCCGAATGATTTTACGCAAGTCACTCAATAAAGGGCTTCATAGTCGAGCGGACTCCCTGTCGCAAAAACAACTGGATACATTCGCTAAAAGCCACCGTTCCTTATCTTTTCATCAACGCAAGGTATACCAACGGGCAGCTAAAACAAAAACGGAAGCATCTGTGAAGACGAAAGCGCTCATCAGGATTCCAAATCATGATCCAAAATGGATCTGAAATCGAAGGAGGAAGCGCCTGTGCGCATCATACTGTTATGCGGCGGTGCTGGAAAACGGCTGTGGCCGTTGTCCAACGATATCCGCTCGAAGCTGTTTCTCCGGCTGTTGCCTGCCCCGGACGGGCAGAAAGAATCTATGCTTGGCCGGGTGTATCGTCAGCTTACTGTGGCCGGACTGGATGCCTCTGCCCTGCTGCTGGCTCACCGGAATCAGGTAAATCTGGCCTTCCGCCATACGGAAAGTCGTCTGCCTGTTCTGGGCGAGCCTGCCAAGCGGGGCACCTTCACCGCTGCTGCGCTGGCAGCAGCTTATTTGCACACCATAGGTACAGGATTGAACGAAATCCTCTGTATCGCTCCGGCCGATATGTTTGCAGGAGAGGATTTCTTTCAAAGTGTGGCAGCACTCCCCGACCTGCTACTCGATAGTGGAGCTGATCTGGCCATGCTTGGGACAAGGCCCAGCCATCCCTCTGACCAATACGGCTATATCGTGCCGGATCAGGAGATAATGCGGGCGCATCAGGCTTCTTATGCGTCGGTTGCCCGCTTTACGGAAAAGCCGAATCTTGCCGGGGCGCAGCAGCTTATTAGCCAAGGTGCGTTGTGGAACTGCGGCATTTACGCTTTTACGCTGAGATATATGCTGTCCTGTATGAAGCGCTGCAATTTGCCGCTGAATGATAAGGAGCTGCGCGCAACGTATGACGACCTCCCTGTTCGCAGCTTCGACGAGGAAGTCGCCGAGCGTGCCGAACATGCCGTTGTCCTGCCTTACGATGGTGAATGGTGTGATATCGGAAGTTGGCAGGCGTTAACGGAACAGCTCGGCAGCCGGGTGATCGGGCGTGGACAGATCAGCGGTCCCGCTGATGGGACGCATATCGTTAATGAGCTGCCCTATCCGCTTCACGTTATTGGCGTGGAGCATATTATCGCTGCTGCCAGTCCTGACGGCATCCTCATTGCCGCCAAGGGCCATGCCCACGCGATCAAGGAGCAGCTAGGAGCGCTTCCGCTATATCCTATGCATGGTGAAACCGCCTGGGGCAGCTATCGTGTGCTGGACGAGTTCGATCACCGCAGCCTGAACGATATCCTGGCTATACGCTTGACGGTACTGCCAGATCAACGCTTGAACGGCCGTATCCACGGCAGCGGGCTTAAAGTGTGGACGATCGTTTCCGGTCGGGGAGAGGTCATGCTGAATGGGGAACGGTTTTCGGCGGCAAGCGGCTCCGTGTTCAGCATTCCAACGGATATGTATCATACCGTCAGGGCCAGTCTGGATACGGCGCTGGAACTGATCGAGGTACGCTTGGGCAACAGTCTGGTGAGTGCCTTCTATAAGTCTGATTCCTGACGACACTACAGTAGGACTTACTAACGTAACTACTCCTTCATGAAACCACCAAACAAATAATCGCTTCTGTAGTAAAGGGAACCGAACTTCCCTTGCTTCAGGAGCGATTTTGCGTTGTAATGTTTTGCCTGGCTAGGTTACACCTACACCTCTGACCTGAGCGGATAAATATACTTCGTTAGTCTTAATCATCCCTGCTTCTCTCAAAAAATGCTGTACGATCTGCATTTGATAATTTATGCGCACTTTCTTGGGTAGACTCCAGCCTGTTTCCACGGTAACCGAGCGTGCTCCTAAAATACGGGCTGCCGCCGTTCGAGAGGAACCTGGAAGCTCGCGCAGTCGAATGTTGAAATGTTGGTCTTTCACCTTGATGGAACAATTCATTCGCTTTATAATCCGGTGCACCGTAGGGACCGCCGGATTGCCGCTATTGGTAATCAACGTCTGACCAAGCACCTTGGCATCCTTTTGAGATAATCCGTTGGCTTCGTGCAGATCCAGGTACCATTCGGGTCGATGCTTTCGTGCCAGCTCGAACACAGCCGCTGCCAACGGTTGCGTGGCCGCTTTCTTTTTCGTACGCGGAAAGGTCCGGTTCAGATCAGGCACACCTCTGATCCGCTTGCGGTAGGCCACCTGGTTCACAATGGGTATGATCATGAGCTTGCCTTGGCTGATCCGCAGCTTCTGTTGATTCAACAGCTCCACCAGCTTCTCAGCGGCCCGAATGCTTGCGATTTCCTTGCCGTGTATGCCCGCAACCACCATCACATGCGGCCCTCCCTGTCCCTCAGTCGCTATATAATAAGGAGTAGCCCAGGGGAAACCCTTCCCAAGCATATGCTTTTTGACCCTCATTCCCTCCACCTCCGTTTAGGCTCTCGATGCCCCGTCCCTCTTTCCTTCCCGGCGAATGATTTCACGGTACAGCTTCAAATATTTATCGGTCATCTGCTTGTTGGTAAATCTTTGCATGACATACAAGCGAAGCTTGGCTGGAGACGGATAGTTTTTTTGCCGCACCTTTAGTACCATCTGGCCAACCGACTTGCAAATCAGCTGCGGAAAGCCTGCCAGCACCTCGGGAACCGAACCGTTTTTCAAAGCCAGCACAGGTGTCCCGCAAGCCATCGCCTCCACCATCACAAGTCCAAACGGCTCTTCCCACAATGTCGGAAACAACAGACACTCCGCGTGCTTGAGTAGCTTTTGCTTCTGTTGGCCCCCCACTGCTCCCATATAACGAATATTGGGATTGTGCTGAATCCGTTTTTGAATCTCCTGGCGAAAAAAAACCGGAGCTTTGATCGGTCCGGCAATCAGTAGCCTTTTTCCTGTTTGTTCTGCAACCTGAATGGCCTGCAAAACGCCTTTATTCCGTATTATTCTGCCCATGAACAGCAAATAGTCTCGCTTTTTGCTGCTAAATTCGTAATCATGTGTGTTGATGCCGTTATATACATAATAGCCTTTTCCCTCGCCCATCAACTGCCGTGCCCGCTTGCTAACATATACCGGATTGTTGCCATGCTTCTTCACAGGAAGATGAACCGTGGATACCACCGGACAAGGGAGCTTCCTGTTTCCCATAGCCGAACGAAAGGTATGATCATGAATCATTTGCGTTCCGGGAGGCATGTGCCGGAGTACGAATTGGGGGATTTGACCATGCTTCAAGCCCTTGGGATAGGTAATCAACCGGGCGCTGCTCTTACTCCCACGGGCGGCAAAAAGAGATACATGATGTCCCCGTTTTACCAGTTCCTCCGTTAATTCATACACAACCTTTTCCGTTCCGCCCTTAATGGAGGGCACCGGCTGTGCATTTGGAAAGTTAGAAATGACCTGAACAATGGTCAGACGTTGGCCTTTGATCGTTTTATCCTGCTTTGGAGCCATGTGAATTCCCCTTCCTGACCAGAAATACAGTGTGACTATTACGATAAGACGGGAGCTTGAGCCTACTCCCGTACAAGTTATAAATGTAGTATATAGGTATGTATATTTTGCATCATTGCTTGTGCGAATCGTCTTCAAGTCGGTTTTTGTCATACAGGCCCAGTGATAAGGGGAAGCTGCACATTTTGTCAATCCAGAATTAAGGAGAAAATTCTCATCGTTTTCTAATAAATCAGGGCAAAGCGTTGGGGTAACAGGATTGTAACCTTGAGTGGTAAATTCCGGATATTTTATTTATGTTATTGTCATTTCAGGACATCAACAAAAATACGAAATAACGGAGGTACATCATGAAAAAACATACTACTAAAAAATTATGGATGGGCATTTGCGTTACGATGACATTGGCTTTCAGTGCAGGCAGCTTCGTTGTAGGAACAGATACCACTCATGCGGCTTCCGCGGACACAGCTGATCGAGTTATTGCTACGGGTTCCGAGTTCATGGGCGTACGTTATCAGCATGGAGCGCCAGCAGGCAGCACAGATTCTTTTGATTGCTCTTCCTTCACTCAATATACTTTTGCACAAAATGGCATCGAGCTTCCACGCTCGTCCAGACAACAATCGACCGTTGGTACCTTTGTGCCACGCAGCCAGCTTCAAAAAGGCGATCTGGTCTTTTTCTATTCACCAATTCACCATGTAGCGATTTATATGGGAAATGGCAAGCTGCTGCACACGTTTGGTAAAGGCGGCGTAACGATTACCGATCTGAACTCAGGATGGTGGAATTCCCATTACACTACAGCACGCCGTGTCCTCTAGGACAGGCACCGGAAAGGCTGTTTATTCATTCACTCACACTATACTAGGATCAACAAAAGGGCTGTTCCGCGAGTAGATATGTCTACTGGAGGGACAGCCCTTCCTGTTGCCTCTGTGGCAGTGTGACGATGACCTCGGTTCCTTTTCCCTCCACACTTGCCATACGTATCGTGCCCTGATGGGCATCAGTAATAGCCTTGGCAATGGGCAATCCAAGCCCCGTTCCTCCCGTTTTACGGTGTCGGGAGCAGTCTACCCGGTAAAATCGTTCAAATACTCGCTTGACCTCTCCCTCAGGTATGCCGATTCCAGCATCCTTGACTCGAATTTGGACATGCTTTGCCTCTGTGGACAAAATGATTTCAATCTCATCCGCGCTGTATTTTAGAGCATTGTCGAGCAAGATAACCAGCAACTGCTTCATTTTGGCCAGATTGGCATCCAACCAGATTTCTGATTCATCCGTAAAAATAGTAATTAGCCGATCATGTACTGTCTTGAGATGAGCCACTACCTGCTGACAGCAGCCAACTAGCTCCATTCGTTCATGCGGTTCGGGATTTCCCTGCTGTGAGGAAGCCAGTGCCAGCAATTGCTGTGTCATGGTGCGCATCCGCTGTGTTTCTTCATAAATGGATTGAATGGATTCCTTGTAGATATCCTCATCATGCGTGCCCCACCGTCGTAGCATATTGGCGTAGCCCTCAATAATCATAAGCGTCGTATTCAGCTCATGCGAGGCATCCGAGACGAATTGCTGCTGGCTTTGAAAGCTTTCCTCCAGCCTGCTCATCATTCGGTTGAAAGTAGCCGTCATTTGGGACAATTCGTCATGATTATGACTGCGAACGGGGATTTTTTTAAACTTCAGACTTCTTTCAATCTCCTGCATCGTCTGGATGCTGCTCGAAATAGGCAGCAATATGGCGTTCGCCAAAATCGTGCTGCCTACCAGACTAAGCAGCATAGCACCTACGGTTGATGTGATTAGGATTGTATTCAGAATATCGAGATTGGTTTCGAGCGCATCCCATTTTTCCACGATTTCCAGCGTTCCCTCCTGATTGCCCTCCGGGGAGAGAACCGGGAGATGGATGACCAAAATTTTATGACCTTGTACATCCGTCAGCTCTGAGCTTTGAGAAGGGTTAAAACGTACATTACCCAGCTTGAAGCGGGACTGGCGGCTGACTTCATACAATAAGCGGGATTTCTGATCAAAAACTCTCAGGATCGTATCCCCTGAAAGCTCGTCCTTTAGCTTGGGGCTCCACGCATTTTTCAGGATCATGGTCGGACCGGCCTCGGCAATGATTTCAGTCCATTTATTTTGCAGCACTTCTCTTTCATTCCGGGTCGCAATTTTGACAAACAGTAAATGCACCGTTACGTCTACAAACAGGAGAATGGAGAGGGCTAAAATAGAAGCAAGCAAAGTAATTTTCGTACGCAGCTTCAATGGTCTTCCTCCCTGATGCAATATCCTACACCGCGTACGGTTTTGATCAGCTTCTTTTTGTAGCCATGGTCGATTTTTTTGCGGACATACCGGATATACACATCAACGACATTCGTATCGCCGACAAAATCAAAGCCCCACACGTCCTGAATAATCTGATCCCGCTGCAATACCTGGTTTTGATGCTCCATGAGGTAGAGAAGCAGGTCAAATTCTTTGGGCGTTAACTCCATATGCTTCCCTTCACGCACCACAGACCGTGTGTTTCGGTCTAACACCAGACCATCGACCTGAAGCGGGGACGGAGGCTTGTTCTCTTCATGTGGAGGGATAGCCACAGACTCTGGTTGATGTCTCATGCTGGCCCGCATCCGCGCCAACAGCTCCTCAATTTCAAAGGGCTTCGTAATATAATCATTCGCTCCCTCGTCCAAACCGGAAACCTTATCAGTTGTTGTGTTACGCGCGGTCACCATAATGACAGGTGTAAGTGTGTCGACTTTCCGTATCTCCCTTAACACCTCAACCCCGTTCATCTCAGGCAGCATTACATCCAGAATAATAATGTCCCAGGTGCGCGTCAAAGCCTTATCCAGTCCTTCTCTACCGTTTTGGGCGATTTCGACCATATAGCCTTCATGGGATAGCTCCAATTGAAGCAGTCTGGAAATTTTCTTTTCATCATCGATCACCAGCACCGACTTCTCCACCGCAAAATCACCTTTTTTCATAGAAAAAATAAATGAGAAATGGAAATGACATTCATTTTTCATTTGATTTTAAGCTTTTAATGTCCGATCCCTATATAATATAACTTGGTAATTCAATTTTTTGATATTAAGGAGTATTTTATTCATGCTAATTAATGTAGACGTTCACCTTTAAAATGCTCAAATTAAAAAACGGGTCATTCCAAGAACTTCATACTTGGTCGACCCGTTTGTTTTTTATTCCTGTGTTCGTACGCTTGCACTTTCCAGCTATGCTGTCGATTTGGAGCGGAGAGGTGGCATACGTTCTTCATTACGCTGATAAAACCAGATACAAGCTGCCATCCAGCTTCCGCTCATAAAATAACCCCCCAGTACGTCGCTCGGGTAGTGCACTCCCAGATAAATACGGCTTGTCCCTATGGTAACAATCAGTAGTGCGCTGACCGCAACAAGCAGGATACGGCCCAGCCTGGATGGGACATGCTTCCATATGAGAAAAGTGAGCGCTACGTACATCGTGAACGCAGTCATGGAGTGTCCGCTGGGAAAGCTGTAGCCATTGGCTTCAATAATACGATTAATCTCGGGGCGTTCGCGCCGAAATAGCATTTTTAGTACGGTATTCAGCAGCACTGAGCCCAGCACAGCAACGGCTAAAAATAGCAGCTCTCTACGATGTCCCAATACTCTGTACAGTACAATCATGGCGATCACCAGAATGATAATAACCGGAACCTCGCTCCCTATGATGGTGAAAAATTCCATGATGCGAGTCATAGCAGGCGATTCCAGTTGTTGCACGGCCGTAATAACTCTAAGGTCAAAATACCGCACTTGCTGGTCGCTGACCCACAAGGCGATTAAACCGAAAACGAGCGCACATACTGCGCAGGTAAGTAATGCCAAGGAAACAGGCAGCTTCATTTGCGTTTGCTTCATGATGTTATTTGTCCTTTCCGTAATATTCGTTTCGTAATAAAACGGGTATATTTCGTGCCGCTTCGCTTGTGCAGTACCATCCCGCCTACACCGTTTTAAATGTGCATTTTCAGCTTATATAGTGTATTTATTTACTGTATCCATATTTCGTATATCCCTATCATGAAGGGGGTTATGTTTTAGAGTAAAGTAATTTCAGCTTTTTAGCAAAAGAGCGTGGAGTCAGCCTGTGATACGAAATCAGTTCTCCGTTAAAAATTACATGGAATACACCGTAAGGTGTCGGAGACAGTTCCATCAGTTGTGGACGGTTATCCATAACAATGATTCGGGGCTGTATTCCCAAAAGTTCGGCCGCTTCAATCACATTCTGTGTGGCAATCTCGAGATACGGGCATTGATGGGTTCGCAAGATGGTCAATCCTTGACCAAAACGCTCCAAGCGTTGGGCCCAGTTATCGGGAAAAAACGGATCAACGAATGTTGGATCAAGCTTGTATACATATAACTGAAAAGAATAAGGTGCTTTGTCTACATGCTGAAATCCGCTTTTCAGAAAAATATCAGGACTTGGCGCCCACGACGTGTCCGTGTTGGTTACTACAGCCACTCCTTTTTTGCCCAGTTTCACTGCGTCCTCAATACAACGCTGAATGAGCTGAGAGCCTATACCCACTCCCGTCACGCCAACCCATAAGCAATGAATCACAAGGTAGCCGTCTGCATGAACAGCTCTCCATGCCTCTTCTCCCGGTGTATATTCGATAAACCCAACCGGCTTGTTATCTTTTCTTAGTTGTATGTAAGTCAGACCGCGACTGAGTTCCTGTTCTGTCCAATTCACCTTTTGAATATATCCCGGTGCTTTTTGCATACTTCTCATGCAGTAACAGCCGTTCTCTCTAATTTGGTTCTCCTGCCATTCAAGGGTTGAAATGTTCATATAACCTCTCCCGACTTTAAAAATCTATACTATGAAACGGATAATTGTTATATAAGCTGAACTTAGAAGTTACCTATGATGCCACTAATTTTCCAGACGAATTGATTCATGAGAAATGGGGCTGAAAACTTCAAAAAGTTGATGTCTGAAAATGAAATAAATGCCTCCAACCTTACCGGTTCAAGAGGCATCTATTCATGATGTGACTAAATACGTGTACGCTAAAGCCACTATATTCGTTCTAAGTTGTTGGGGTTACTTCGCCGAGCTTGACCTTATCCTCTGCTTCCTCCGTTGGATAGCGTCTACGGAACCATAGCGACTGGAGCAGCAAAAAGGTACCACTTACCGTCCAGTATAACGGCATGGCAGCAGGCGCGTTAAAGGAAAAAACAGCCATCATGATGGGCGAAAGATATCCCATGATCGCAAACTGCTTGCGTTGCTCAGCCGTCATTTGAAGCTGGGATAGCTTGGCCTGTGCCAAGTAAACGACTGCGACGAAGATTGCCAAAATCCAGTCCGGCTGCCCGAGTCGGAACCATAGGAACGAATGAGACGCCAATTCCGGGGTAAGCCGGATGGCTGTGTACATACCGCTCAATATGGGTAGCTGAATGAGAATAGGCAGACAGCCGATATTCAGCGGATTAAATTGATGCTCTTTGTAAAGTGACATCATTTCCTGCTGCATACTCTGCTGGCTGGCAGCATCCTTCTTATTTTCGTACTTCTTCTTAATTCGGTCTAAGTCGGGCTGCATAGCACTCATTTTGCGCTTCATCCCCTGTTGAGCACGAGTTTGGCGCATCATAAGCGGTAGTAACGCCAGACGGACGATTAACGTCAATGACATGATTGCCAGTCCAAAGCTTCCGCTAAACCATTGCGCTAGTTGCTGAATGAGCCAGGATAACGGGAACACCACATAATGATTAAAAAATCCGGGTGTCTGTGCATTAATCTCCGCAGCATTCGCGCCGCAGCCGGAAAGCAGCATAACCACCGCCAGCACTACCATAATTCCGAATATCCGTTCTTTTTTACCCCAAAAGGTGAATCCCTTGAATCGTTTCATATGTTCCTCCTCGTTGATTGGCTGTGCCATCGTTCAACGAGGGAGAACAATCTGACGCGTCTTCATCCGGCGCTTCCTTCCGCCGGATATGACGTGCCAGCCGGACAGGCATGTCCTGCCCGCGGGCAGTTAACGGCATCAGCGGAGAAGCATGCGACCGCACGGCCCCGCCTTCTATCCAGCACTCGGGCACACTGCCGTGCAAATGAGCGAGATATGCGTAGGTTACCGTACACAGCAAGCCGATCGTAAATAAGTAGGGGAGCAGGTCCTGAAGCTCAAACAAGGGATTCACCTCCTTCGGTTCGTTGCTACGATTATAGCACGAAACCAGGCAAGCGACTAATTTTCAAATAGAGATACAGGCTGGAAAAACCCTTAACGAATAGCAAGCATACGGTTCAGGGCCAGCACAGCATCCTGTCTAACCTGATCGTTAACACGAATCACACCCACAGGCTCTCCACGGTCAATCTGCTCCATCGCCCACAGCAGATGTGGAAGATCAATCCGGTTCATCGTCAGGCAGGGACACATATCGGGATTGAGCGATTCAATTTGCTGTTCGGGGTACTGCTGCCGGATACGCTGCACGAGATTCATTTCCGTGCCAACAGCCCATTTTGTCCCCGGCTCTGCCGCATGGATCGTGTCGATGATGAATTTCGTGGAACCTGCGCAATCTGCAAGCTGAACAACCTCATGTGAACATTCAGGGTGAACGATGACCCGGATGCTCTCGTCGCGCTCACGGATACGATGGATATTCTCGACCGTAAATTTTTCATGAACAGAGCAATGCCCTTTCCATAAAATAATTTTTACGGCTGCCGGGTCACGGTCTGTCTCCAGTTGATCGGTCATTGGATTCCAGACGGCCATTTCATTCAGCGGAATGCCAAGATCGTAAGCTGTATTACGGCCCAAGTGCTGGTCTGGCAAAAACAAAATGCGTTCCTTCTGCTTCAGTGCCCAGTCCAGCACTTGCTTGGCATTCGAAGAGGTCACCGTAGCCCCGCCATGTCTCCCCACAAAAGCTTTAATTTCTGCCGTGGAATTCACATAGGTCAGTGGGATGATCCTGTCGCCTACCATCTCCTGCAAATGCTTCCACGCCCGTTCTGTCTGCTCCATATTCGCCATATCTGCCATCGAGCAGCCTGCGCGCATATCCGGCAGCACGACCGTTTGCCGATCCGTAGTCAGCATATCCGCTGTTTCTGCCATAAAATGCACTCCACAAAACACAATAAACTCCGCTTCCTGATTTTGTGCCGCCATTTGGGCAAGCTGTAGGGAGTCCCCTGTCATATCAGCAAACTGAATAACTTCATCCTTCTGATAGTGATGGCCCGGAATAAGCAGCTTTTGTCCCCATTTTTGCTTTAGTTGGGCGACACGCTGCTCCATATCAGCAACCGTCAGTGTCTTATAATGCTCTGGCATGAGTCCACGATTTCCTTGTAAAACGTCAAGCATAGACATTTGAATCCCTCCATTATCTCTGCGACTGTCTGACCCGTCTTCCCACGAACAGACAAGCGCTATGTGTACCAATATGTTTACAAGTGTCTTGACACTTATATTTACACATGCCTACAATAATCTCAAGGCTTTTTGGATGGAATTATTTTTAGCAGGGGGAGATTGGCCATGATTTATCTGGACTATGCCGCTTCTACACCGATGTGTGACGAAGCTTTGAATATGTATAACACATTAAATAAGGAAATGTTCGGAAATGCCAGCAGCCTCCATGATGCAGGCGGTCAAGCAGCTTATGCACTGGATTATAGCAGACAACGGATCGCAGATATGATTGGAGGTCAAAAGGAAGGAGTTTATTTTACAACAGGAGGAACAGAGTCTAACATGCTGGCTGTACAGTCCATCCTAAAAGGATTGCCACAACATAAAAAGCACTGGATCATGAGCGCCCTGGAACACCATTCGATGTACAATCTGGCTGCTTTGCTGGAGCGGCAGGGCTATAAGCTGACCATTGTGCAGCCGGACAAGGAAGGTCGAATCACCCGTGATAGTCTCTTACCTTATCTCAGAGAAGACACCGGGCTTGTATCCATACAACACGCCAATTCAGAGACTGGACTTATTCAGGATATTACTGCCTTGTCTCCCCTGCTACGCGAACGGGGGATTTTGCTGCACAGCGACGCGGTGCAAACCTTTGGCAACATTCCAGTTCATGTAGATCTGCTAGGGGTGGACGCTCTCTCCATATCGAGCCATAAAGTGTATGGTCCCAAGGGTGTGGGGGTGGTATATCTCAGACCGGGAACGCCGTGGCGCCCTGTGTATCCTGATACACTGCATGAAAACGGATTTCGCCCCGGAACGGTCAACGTTCCCGGGATTGCGGCGTTTGTTGCGGCAGCGGAAATGATGACAGAACAATTGGAACTGCATCAGGAACGATATGCCGCGCTGAGACAGTATTTTTTTACTAAAATTCAGGAAAGATCAATCCCATTGCGTTTGGCCGTACAGGAAAACAATAGGATTGCCAGGCTCAGTCATATTCTGGGATGTTTTTTTCACGGTTATGAGGGACAATATGTTATGCTGGAATGTAACCGTAGCGGTGTCTGTATATCCACCGGAAGCGCCTGTGCCGCCGGACATCACGAGCCTTCACCTGCTTTACAGGCGCTTGGAGCATCCGGTCGGGAGGCATTGCAATTTATTCGTATTTCCTTCGGAAGAACAACAACCACCGGGGATCTCGATGTGTTGGTGGATATTTTAACAGACCTGACAAGCAGACAAGAAAGGAGCTTATCCCGTTGACTGAATCTTTAAAACGGATGGGCACGGAACGCCGCGAACAGCTATTACTGTGGCTTAAGAGCGAATCCCCGCTGACCGGGAGCGAACTGGCACGCAGGGCTTCCGTCTCCAGACAAGTAATCGTACAGGATATTTCGCTGTTAAAAGCAAGCCAAGAGCCTATTCTTGCGACAAGTCAAGGATACATTTATATGGAGCCAGCAGGTCAGGCTGCCCCTCCAGCCTCACGTATTATTGTGTGCAAGCACCGACCTGAACAGACAGAAGAGGAACTAAAGCTGATCGTCGACTTTGGCGTAAGTGTACAGGACGTTATTGTAGAGCATCCGGTATATGGTGATCTGACTGCTCCGATTCGGGTTGGAACCCGCAAGGAGGTGGACGATTTTATCCGCAAAATCAGCTCCACCCAAGCAACTTATCTGTCACAACTGACCGGAGGTATTCACCTTCATACCTTGCACGCCCCGGATGAAACCAAAATTAATGAAGCCTGTGCTGCATTGGAGAAAGCAGGCTTTCTAATAGCGGACTAGCTTGCAGTGTTATAGCAGCAGATAGTAAATACTATGTAGTCCCTGTCTCGCATGTGGAGCGCACTCTGCGCTCCGATATAGGGGCTTACAGGATGAAAAATTATCTCCTAAAAAAGTAAAAATCCCGGCCCCCTCCATACAAGGGAATCGGGAACGGATTACGTTAACTTAATTTCGAGCAATTCGTATTTGATGACAGCCATAGGTGCATTTACATGAACGATACTGCCCACTTCTTTACCCAAAAGCTCCTTGCCTAGAGGGCTTTCATAGGAAATTTTGTTATCCAGCACGTCCGCTTCCGCAGGACTTACAATTTTGTACTCCAGCTTCTCAGAAAATTCGATGTCATTCAGAATGACTGTCGATCCGATACTAACGGTTCTAAGATCCAAATTACTCTCATCCACGACCCGGGCTTTGGTCAGCATCTTCTCCAATATGAGAATCCGGGTTTCCATAAACGCTTGGTCGTCCTTGGCTGAGTGATACTCACTATTTTCTTTCAAATCGCCGTAGCTGATCGCCAGCTTAAGCCGTTCGGCGAGTTCCTTGCGTTTGACAGTCTTCAGTTCCTTAAGCTCATCCTCCAGCTTGGTCAATCCCTCTTTAGTCAACAAAACTTCTTCATTCGACATATTTTATCTACAACTCCTATTTGGCTGGCTTTATTGTAGTTTAACCTATATTGGAGCAACATGCGAAAAGAAATTATAGGGTAATAGGAGTCGAGGTCACTCAGACAGGGTTATTCTTACAGTAACCAACACTTTCTTGTTCGCATATTATATGAATATAAAGGCATTTTGAATGAGCACGCGCAGTTCCGTTGTCCTTATACCTCACTGGCATAAAGGACGGGCAAGGACAGCATATAGCGGGAGGAAGATTCAATGACTTCCTTAGGAAAGAATGGAAACCGTAATCGCAATCAAAAATCCAAATCATCCCCTAATCCCAATGGACAAAAGAAAAACGGGTTAAACAGTAACTCGGCTATCTTCTCCGCCCTGCATGGAAAAAATGTGGAGGTCATCGTAGCAGCCCTATTATTAACAGGAAAGCTACATGTCGATTCCGTTACTTTATACAGACAAGCAACGCTGCTTGTGGGATTAACGGGAAAATACAAAACATTAGCAGCAGACCCTTCCAACGTCGATAACATGGTGAAATTTTTAAATGATAACGGGAATATGACGCTGGATCAAGTGATACAAGCCTTTCAAAAGAAAATGCAAAAGTAATATGCCGATTACGAAAGGGGTTATTTGTGGTGAGTGAGCTTGCGCCAAGTGAGTTTGATGGAGAGCATTTTGCAGAGTTTCTTATTATTACAATACTGATTGTTTTATTCTTCTTTGGCTCCACCAATATAGATAATCTCTCGGCTCAACCAACTCAATCTTAAATATGCAGGTCCCCGTTCCCGGGGGCTTTTTTTGTAATAATACCGATATTCGGGATGAGAACCGATAGACAGACATATGAAACGACCGAATAAGTAAAAAGAGCATCTAGCGACTCTTAAAAAGTCAGTAGATGCTCTTTCGATTTTAACGGTCCTTCACTTCGACGATTATCGTTTTGCTAGAAGTTTCTCCTGATTCATTGACGAGCTCGGCCCGATACTCATAAGTGCCCGATTTGTGGCCTTGGATGTCTGTGACTGCGCTTTGGGCCTGCGGCGTTTGGTTCGGCAGCTCTTGCGTGTCAATCAGCTCTCCATTTTCATATAAATTGTATTGGGTCGCATTCGTGCCCCACCACATGTTCATAGCAACGGTGTAATTGCCGTCACCATCCCAGTTGTTGTGAGACAGCACCGGAATGCCGGGCGAAGCATCGGTCACTTCGACGGTTAACGGGTCACTCACCGTTTTACCGGAAGCGTTGATCAGCTCAGCGGTGTACGTATAAATGCCATTTGCCTTGCCCGTTACCGGGATGACTGCGTTCTGTGCCCCGGGGGAGGCGGATTTCAACGGTTGAGTCCTGATCAACTCGCCGTTTTCATACAGCTTGAGTTCGTCACCGTTCGTACCCCACCATAGATTCATGGTGATATTATAATCGCCGTCCTTCAATCCGGTATTCTGCCCGTTATCATGGGACAGTACAGGTTTGCCCGGCACTTCGCCTGCAACGGCTTTCCGGACTGTAACGGTTACTGGATTGGATACGATGGTTTTACCTTCAAAGGTTACGCTGGCCGTAATTTCGGCGCTCCCCTCTTTTTCTGCCTTAATTTGTCCATACGTATCGAGGGTAACAGACTCCTGACTGCTGGCATACTGAACGGAAGCATGACTTAAATCCGCTTTGCTGCCATCTGTGAGCGTACCACTGAGATGTGTTACTGCTGTCTCCCCAACATTAAGGGTTGTTTGATCCAGCGAAAGCTTCACTTCTTGCAATGCCGCCCCTGCCTGAGCTGTAAAATCATCAAGACCACGAGGCTTTAACTGGTAAGCCCCTTTGAAAATCGCTGAAATCCCCTTAATCTTCACTTGCTGTCCTTCTTGATATGGAAAAGAGGTCCGTGTTACGCCTGTACGTGCATCCACACGCACATGGTGGCTTACCTCGCCGGACACGGCATCAAATTCAAACGAACCGACGGGAGTCGCGTCTGCTACATTACGAATAATGGCTTGTGGAAGCTCGACCAACTGCCCTTGGTTAGCATCGCTTAGTTCGGTGATCTGTAGAGCTTCCGGAAGCTGTCCTTCACCTGTTTTTTCAATAGCCGCCGGATCGGTCAGCTCCAGCTCGCTGTTATACAGCGCCAGGGTTGCCGTAACCTTCACCTGATCGCCTTGGTGAAAACCGCTTTGGTTTTGATATACGTAAATACCGCCGCTTTCATCCTGCATATAAAAGGCTTGACCGCCATATGCACCCGGCTCGGTCGTCACCGTACCTGCCAGTGTAACCACTTTGCCAGCCGGGAGGCTCCGTGCTTCTGCAACACTGATACGAGCCGGAACAGTATTCCCTTCCTCGGGCAACGGCTGGGCCGGAACATCTGCCAGCACGACCGATTGGGTCAACAGG
>NZ_ASRY01000299.1 GCF_000520815.1 Paenibacillus maysiensis
CAATACGCGGAGCTTGAGCTTGATCATCAGACGACTTTCCGGTTGCATTAGATATTGCCGCTGATTTTGAACCATCGCTCTGATTCTGTCCGGCCTGTGTTGTTCCTCCCGAGCATCCGGCCAGCAACAAGATCACGATGCCGATTAACATATAAAAACAAAACGATCTTCCTTGAGCCGATGCTATATACCGTTTCATGAAAATCCAGTCACCTCAATTCAAAATATAGAAGCAGCATGAGCCTCAACTTTTCGGGTAATGAAATGCTGACAAGTCTTGATGCCAGGGCACCAAGACTTGCTTGCATACAAGCTATTCTGTTATTGAAGCAGGTATGATGCTCCTGCGTCCTGATGTTATTTTGCTTTCAGGCTTGCTTTATCAAATTGAAACTGAACTGTATACCAGTGATCATACGGCACTCCGCCAAGGACCAAGCCAGGCACAATGACGTGTGTGTAAGCACTGATTTTCTGAGACAAGTCCCCGACTTCAAATTGAACGACACGGGTATCGCCGGATGTCGAAATGACCTCCACATCTTTCAGGCTACCGTTCTGCTCCACTTGAAGAACAGGCATCCAAGAGCTATTTTTCAAAGTAACTTGAATATAACGCTTGTCTCCCTTTTCAATCAGTGTGGCTGGCTTGTCGAGGTATCCATCCATGACGGAAGCTTCGCTCGTTTTATCTTTAAATACATTGTAACTGATCGTGTATTGCTTTTCGGAAGCTAAGGTTTGAGCTGGTTGCTCAACTACAGGTTTCGTTTCAGCCACAGGTGTTGGCGTTTCTGCTGTCCGCTCAGTAGCTGGTGCGGTTGTAGCTGCATTGAGTCCCTCACCTTTAAGCGATGCACGGTCAAATTGAATTTGTCCGCCGAATTTTTCATTCAAAATGAATTTCTCAGGCAGGTATACCTGTGTGTACACGCTCAGCTTTTTGTCCAGATCAGGCACTTCAAAAGCGATGGTGCGCGTGTCACCTTTCGTGTTGGAACCAACAACGGTCGGGTTGGCATAACGGCCTTCAAAGTCTGTTTGGAACAGCTTCAGAGCCTGATTGTCCGTAACGGTCAGATGTGCTTGCACTTTGCCATTCTTCACAACCAGCTTCGCGAGACTCTGTACAAAAGGAGCTACAAGGGATTCCTTGTCTGTTCCGTTCGCCAGCACACGGAAATTCGCTGTGTACTCTCCATCGGCTAAATTGCTTTTCCCTTTTTCAACTTCGCTTGTCTTTTTATCGTTGTAATACGTTACATCGCTAGTATCGAATTTGAATTCAAAATCGTATACCTTCTCCACACGATCCTCAGCTTTGAAGACCATCGGAGCAGCACTCGCTACCTTCGGAGCTTCGTAGACAACCAGTTGTACTTTTACGTTGTTCTTAAAGTCGCTTACGCCAAAACGAACGTTCTTGGTATTGCTTGCTGCATCTTCCTGGGTCACTTCTGCGTCTTTGTAGCCTCCGCTTGCAGTATCCCAAATGCGCAATGCCTTCACTTCGTTGCTTTTTTGCAGCTTTAGACCAACAAACCGTTTGTCGCCTTCCACAACCAATTGCGCTGGTTCATTGGCAATAAAGCGTTGAGCCGGAGAATTCTCTCCTGTTGTTCCATCCGCTAAAACAATACTGAATTTCAAAACATATTTACCATTAGCGAGCTTGTCAAAATCCAATTTGGCGATTGGATCTGGTGACCCTGAAGAGGACGGTTCGACAAAGCTGCGAATGGTAGCAGGCTCGAATTGATACTGCACATCATATACGTGGTCATAAGGGATGCCACCCAATTCCAGACCCGGTACGATGACATGTGTATTCACTGAAACTTTATCCGATAGATCTGCGACTTCAAATTGTACGGTTCTTGTATCTGCGGAGGTCGATTGATCAATAACCAGAGCCTCTGCACCGTTTACCTTGAACGTCTTAATCCAGCTGCTCTTGTCCATTTTGATCTGGATCAAATTTTTGCCGGATTGCTTCAATAGAGTGGCTGGTTTTTGCATATAACCATCCATCACAGATATTTCATTGCTTCCATTTTTGAGTACAGAGAAATCAATGCTGTATCTGCCGTTCTCAGCCCCAGGAGTTGTACCGCCATCCGTTCCTTTAACCGCAATGCTGCTACGGTCGAATTTGAGGCGGATCGCATGATCCATTTCATAAGCGGTTCCGTTGTAGCTGGTACTAACATGAACCTGCGCATTTAAAATGGCATCCAAATCAGCCACTGGGAACTTCACAATGCGAGTATCGGCTGCTTTATCCTCACTCACAGTGCCTGCGTCCGTTAACGTTCCGTTTTGTTCGGTTTTAAACTTCGTTATCGTTGCACTGTCCTTGATCTGGATGGACACTTCATATTTGCCTTTAGTCGCTGTCAATGTTGCTGGCGACACCAAGTACCGTGCCATCGAAGAGGCTTGGTCCTTGGTTGCGTGCAGCGCATCAAAGTTGATGGAATACGTTCCATCCACCAAAGTCGAAGGTGTACCCGGATCAGGGGTAACACTGCCGTTAAACTGGATTTGAACATAGTACCAATGATCGTATGGTACTCCGCCGAATTCCAAACCAGGCACGATAACGTGGGTATAAGCGTTTACTTTGTTAGACAGATTGCCTACTTCAAACTCGATTGTACGTTGGTCACCCTCAGTGGATACCGTAGTGGCTTCTTCGTATTTTCCGTTCTGTTCTGTTTGGAAGGATGGAATCCAACTGCTGTTTTTAAGTGTCAGTTGTACATACCATTTGCTCTCTTTTTGAACCAGTTTAGCTGGTTTTACAGCATAGCCGTCCATAACGGAAGCATCTTGCAATTTATCTGTCAAAATCGTGAAGTCAAGGCTTCCTGGTTGTAAAGGAACTTCGGGTTCTGGTGATGTTACAGGCGGAGTCGTCTCCTCTGCAACCTTTATTGTAGATGGATCAAATTCAATCGAGTTTTCTCTCTTTATATTTTTAAAATTAAAATCCACATCAATTTTCCGAGTTAAATCATACACGTCAAATGTTACAGATCTTTGATTATACTTGTCTCCTGTTTGGACCAAATCTGAAACATGAGCAGAGATACCTTCTCCATTTTGTTTAAATACAAAATCCGTTAATAATGGTTCTGTTGGATTATCAATATTCAAAGAAACATGATACGTAGCTTGTCCGACTGACGCATTATACTCTACTTTAAAAGTAGCTGGTTTCACAAAATAGAGAGCTTGTGGTGAATTGTTGCCTGTCTTTCTATTCTTCACTGCATATTCAATTGAATATTTATTGGATTCCTGAATGACGCTGGGGCTCTGTACCTCTGCAACTGAAACCACACCTCCCGATGGTGCCGTTTCGTTCTCTATCGGGGTTGTTTCCGTCATACTTGGTTCTATCGAATATACATCCTCACTCACAGAGGTTGCAGACGCACCAGATTCAGTTGATGTGACAGTATCCTCGGCAGATACAACTGGTGCAAACGGGAACACAACCGAAAGCAGCATGGCAAAGGTCGCTAACGTTATTAAGTATTTTCTAAATTGCCTCTTCAAGTGTATTAATCCCCCTACTTAAAATATACTCATTTGAAGCTCTCCCGAACTTCAAATGAGTATTCAAATCCATGCAATGTCTCTGTATTAATTAATCGTATCTTCATCAAAACCAAATTGAACGATGTAATCGTGATCGTATGGCACACCGCCAGTGTATTCTTTTGGTACGCTTACGTGAAGTTTAGCGTTCAATGGTGCGGACAAATCGCTCACCGGAAACTCAACCACTCTTGTATTACCGGATGTACTGACTACAGTTGCATTCACATATTGACCATTTTGTTGTGTCTTGAATTCAGTGACCCAAGCGCTTTTGGTAATCGTCACTCTAACCTTGTATTGACCATTAGCAGCAATCAAGGTAGCTGGCTTCGCCACATAACCGCCTGTGTCCATGTAGGAAGGTGAAGTTGTACCATCTTTGTACACTGTGTAATCAATGGTGTACGTACCGTTAGGCAAAGCCGCATTCGCTTTATTTGCAGAAAATGGAGCTAGTACAGCAAATACCAGAGCAGCCATCAATACAGTCAGCATCACTTTTTTTAAAGACAATTTTTCCATACGGTTCATGATCATGTTCATGTTCTCAGTCTCCTTTTACGTTTTATTTTGGATTAGATTTCGTCGAATTGCAGTTGTACGTCATACTTGCCTGTGTAGCCAATGACTGGAATGGTGATTTCAGCGTAAGCGTTGACTTTAGCATTCAGGTCAGCAACTTCGAATTCCACTACGCGAGTGTTGTTGGCAGTATCTGTGCTTACCACAGTCGCATCTTGCAGTACACCGTTTTGTTTCACTTTGAACGTTGTGATCAGATTGCTGCTTTTCACAGTCAAACGAACAACATTTTTGCCATTAGCTACAATAACCTGAGCTGGCTTCGTCAAATAGCTATCCAGACGGGAGGTTTCATTCGTTTGATCTTTCAGAACGGTATAGTCTACTGCATACGCGCCGTCAGCTGCTGCCGCTTTAGCAGAGAACGGAGCAATAACCGCAAAAACAAGCGCTGTCATGATCAATGCAACGAGTACCTTTTTGAAAGAAAACTGCTCAAAGCGATTCATTACCATATTCATATCTACACACACTCCTCCATTTTTTATGCTTGAATTTATGTTGATTTCATGAACGATAAGATTGCTTGAATTTACTTTTTAGAAGATTTGGTTGATTTCGTTGACTGGTCGGCAGCTACCTTTTTGACACTTTTGGAATCAAAAGCGAAGCGAATGGTATAGTCATGATCGTAGTTATACGCAGGGACGGTAACATGAATTTTTGAAATCAGCGGGCTGTTCACAGTTATAATTGGAAATTGTACAGTGCGGGTATCGGTTTTGGTATCCTTGTGAATGACCTTTGTGTCGATAATTTTGCCTTTGTAATCCACTTTAAACCCGGTTGTCCATTCGCTGTGATTCAGCTTAATTTGCATGGTCATTTGGCCTTTTTTTACATACAGCTTGGCTGGCTTCTCAAAATAATCATTAGCCATGGATACAGAATCGTTTTCGGCCTTGAGAATATTGTATTTAAGCGTGTATGTACCATCCGCCAATTTTGTAGAAGCCGTAGCGGCTAACACAA